>JALELV010000013.1 GCA_022768545.1 Oscillospiraceae bacterium | reverse complement strand
GGATTGCTTATAATACAACTATTGCCCAGCTCTTGGATTATCTTTGGAAAGGAAGATGACAATGGCAGAGAAAAAACGGCTGACCGAAGACGGACTCAAAAAGCTGGAAATGGAGCTTGAAGAGCTAAAAACGGTAAAACGCAAAGAAATTGCCGAAAAAATAAAGGTGGCTCTTTCCTTTGGTGACCTTTCAGAAAACAGCGAATACGACGAGGCAAAAAACGAGCAGGCGATCATCGAAAGCAAAATCACACAGCTGGAAGCGATGTTAAAGAATGTTGAGGTGGTGGACACCGACGAGCTCTCTACGGAGCATATCGGCGTTGGTTCCAAAGTTCGGCTGAAGGACCTGGAATTTGACGAGGAAGAGGTCTATCACATTGTCGGTTCCGCGGAGGCGGACCCCATGGACAACAAGATCTCCGATGAATCTCCCATGGGCAAGGCGCTTTTGGGCCACAAGCTGGGGGACGACGTCCAGGTGGAGGCTCCGGCCGGAGCGATCCATTTTAAGGTGATGGAGATCTTTAAATAAGCATAAAGCTCTGTGAGGATGCAGGCCCTTTGGGCTCGCATCCTTTTTTCTGCCCCGGCCCGAACCGAAAAATGGCGGCGTTTTGACAGGCCATGCCGCGCAAAGCACCTTTTCGGGGGATAGGGCTTTACACCGGGTGTTTTTATATAGTATAATAAACTAATATGAGAGTATATCCGCCGGGTTCGCCCCGGGCGGGAAGCCGGGTGTTTCCCGCAGTCAGGCAAAAAGTAAAAACTGGGGGATCTTTGGCGGATATGTGCCGCCGGACCCCGTGGAGGTTATCAAAATGCAGGAACAGAACCATATGCCGGAGAGCGGTGAGCAGGAGCAGGAGCTTTCGGAGATCCTTCAGATCCGCCGCGAAAAGCTGTCCGCTCTGCAGGACGCCGGGAAGGATCCTTTTCAGATCACAAAATACCATGTGACCGCCCGGTCTGAACAGATCAAACGCGATTTTAAAGACCCGGAGGAGGGCGAGGCGCCCCTGGCCGTGTCTATCGCGGGCAGAATGATGAGCCGCCGCATTATGGGCAAAGCCAGTTTCTGCCATCTGCAGGATGCCGAGGGCACCGTCCAGGCCTATGTGCGCCGGGACGATGTGGGCACCGATGAATATCAGGAATTTAAAAAATGGGATATCGGCGACATCATCGGCATTGAGGGCTTTGTATTCCGCACCAAGACGGGGGAGGTTTCTGTGCATGCGCAGAAGATCGTCCTGCTCTCCAAGTCCCTCCGGCCGCTGCCGGAGAAGTTCCACGGCCTCACCGACCGGGAGACCCGCTACCGTCAGCGCTATGTGGACCTGATCGTCAACCCCGAGGTGCGCCGCACCTTTGAGATCCGTTCCCGCTTTATCAAGCATGTCCGCTCCTATCTGGACAACCGCGGCTATATGGAGGTGGAGACCCCGGTCCTCAACACCATCTCCGGCGGCGCCAGTGCCCGCCCCTTTGTCACACACCACAACACGCTGGATATCGATATGTATATGCGTATCGCCACCGAGCTGCACTTAAAGCGGCTGGTGGTGGGCGGCCTGGAGCGTGTTTACGAGATCGGCCGTATTTTCCGCAACGAGGGGATGGACCCCAAGCACAACCCGGAATTCACCACCATTGAACTGTACGAGGCCTATACGGACTTCCACGGTATGATGGATATTGCGGAGGGAGTGCTCTCCTCCGCTGCGAAAGAGCTGCTGGGCACCTATCAGACCCAGTGGCTGGGCCAGGAGATCGACCTGACCCCCGGCTGGCGCCGGCTCACCATGATCGAGGCGGTGCGGGAGTACACCGGCGTGGATTTTGACGCCATTTCCGACGATGCGGAGGCGGTGGCCGCCGCCAAGGCTATCGGCGTCGAGATCCCCGAAACGGCGGACCCCACCTGGGGCAACGCCCTGTACGAGTGCTTTGACCAGCGGGTGGAAGAAAAGCTGATCCAGCCCACATTTATCACCATGTACCCTGTGGAGGTCTCTCCGCTGTCCAAGCGTTCTCCTGAGGACCCCCGCCTGACTGAGCGCTTTGAACTGTTTATCTGCCACAGCGAGATGGCAAACGCCTTCTCCGAGCTCAACGACCCCATCGACCAGAAGCAGCGCTTCCAAAAACAGGTGGAGATGCGCGATAAGGGCGATGAGGAAGCCGGTATGATGGATGAGGACTTTATCAATGCCCTGGAATACGGCATGCCTCCCACCGGCGGCATGGGCATCGGCATTGACCGCTGTGTGATGATGCTGACCAATAACGACACCATCCGCGAGGTTTTGCTCTTCCCGACAATGAAGTCCTTACCGAACGACAAGTAAGAAAACCCCAGTATTTATGCGGGTTTCGGGACTTTCCAAACCGAATAAATTTACCTCTTTACACCAAATTTACACCAATCGGTGCTAAAAACGGTGCAGA
>JALELV010000003.1 GCA_022768545.1 Oscillospiraceae bacterium | reverse complement strand
CATGTATCGAAATGATACACGAGCTTTTTCTTATGCCAAAGCCGCCCCGTCCGAAGCTCCTGTGCGGATACAGCAAAGCCTTTTCCGGCTGGAAAAGAAGGATCTGTATAGGACATACCGCGGCTGTTTGGGTAGACCTTCGTTTTATTCACGATTTGTTCATTGCGGTTTTGAGCAGCCCCATGCTATACTGTTAGATGTAAAGCCGCTTTTCACAGCGGTGCCCGGTGTTTTTCCAATTGGTATTTTTTCGTCAGACAGAAAGAGGTGTTATGTGAACAGGCCAGCCTATATGATCAAACAAAACCGCACTATCCTAACCGAAAAACTGAAGGAATCTCTTTCTTCCGTCCTACCGGTGACAGGGATCGTTTTCTTTTGTGCTTTACTATCTCGCCGGTACCCAATGGCCTTCTGATGGGCTTTGTGCTCGGCGCCTTTATGCTGATCCTTGGTATGGGGCTCTTTACCCTCGGCACCGATATGGCCATGACTCCCATCGGCACCCATGTGGGTTCGGCGGTCACCCGGTCCCGCAGAGTATGGCTGATCGTGCTGGTGAGCCTTCTGGTGGGAGTTTTTATCACCATCTCCGAGCCAGACCTTCAGGTTCTGGCGGAGCAGGTACCCGGGGTTCCCAATATGACGCTGATCATTGCCGTGGCAGCAGGGGTTGGGGTCTTTCTGGTTCTCGCCATGCTGCGCATGCTCTTTCGTATCCGCCTTTCCTATCTGCTGATCGGGCTGTACCTGTTTGTGTTTTTGCTGGCGCAGTTTGTCCCGCAGGAGTTTCTCTCCGTGGCGTTTGACTCCGGCGGCGTCACCACCGGGCCAATGACGGTCCCTTTCATCATGGCTTTGGGGGTGGGCGTTGCGGCTATCCGCAGCGACAGCAATGCGGAAAACGACAGCTTCGGCCTGGTGGCACTGTGTTCGGTAGGGCCCATCATCGCCGTGCTCGTCCTGGGCATCCTCTACAGTGCCGGTACCGGAGAGTATGTCCCGGTGGCGATACCGGAAATTGAAAACTCAAAGGAGCTTTGGGAGCTGTTCCTCTCCTCCTTTCCCAAATATATTGAAGAAGTTGCCCTGGCCCTCTGTCCGATCCTGCTGTTTTTCCTTCTGTTTCAGGCCGTAAGCCTCCGCTTAAAAAGGGGGGAGCTGATCAAGATAGGCGTAGGCCTTGCCTATACCTACGCGGGCCTGGTGCTGTTTCTCACCGGCGTCAATGTGGGGTTTATGCCGGTGGGGAATTACATCGGCGAGCTCATCGGCGGCATGGAACACAACTGGATCATCATCCCTATCGGTATGGTCATCGGTTATTTTATCGTGGCGGCGGAGCCCGCCGTCCACGTTTTAAACCGTCAGGTCCTCACCATCACCGCCGGGGCTATCCCGCAAAAGGCACTTTCCACCAGCCTTTCCATCGGCGTTTGTCTTTCTGTGGGGCTGGCCATGCTCCGCATTATAACCGGGCTTCCGATCCTTTATCTTCTGGTTCCCGGCTACCTGATCGCCGGAATACTTACTTTTTTCTGCCCGCCCCTCTTTACCGCCATTGCTTTTGACTCCGGCGGTGTTGCCTCCGGCCCCATGACCGCCACCTTTCTGCTCCCCCTTGCCATGGGCGCCTGCAGCGGCGCGGGCGGAAACGTTGTGGCGGATGCCTTCGGCGTAGTGGCCATGGTAGCCATGACCCCGCTGATCACCATCCAGGTGCTGGGCGTATATTATAAACACAAATCCCAGGGGAGCGTCTCTGAGGAGGAGAGCGGCCCTGCTGCTTTGAAAGATGACGAAATTATTACCTTTGAGTGAGGAGCTTGTATGAGCAATATGTACTATATGGTCACCATCACCAAACGGGAATATGGAGACCTGTTTTCGAGGTTTTTTTACGACAGCGGCGTCCACTGCCTGACCGCGGCACTCTGCGACGGCACTGCCCAGCAAAAAACGCTGGACCTGCTGGGCATTGAAAAGACGGAAAAGATCATGCTTTCCGCCGCCGTATCCGGCCCCCTGGCCGGGGAACTGCTGCACAGGCTGATGCGTACCATGCAGATCGACGTTCCCGGAAACGGAATATCTTTTACCATCCCCCTGCAGAGCGCGGCAAACTTGGCCAGCCTGCACTACCTGACCCAGGGCCAAAAAGATGAGAATGAGGTGAGCAAAATGGAGGAGAACCGCTTTTCGCTTGTAGTTGTCATTGCAGAAAAAGGATATACAGAGCTTGTCATGGAGGCAGCCCGCGCTTTCGGGGCCGGCGGCGGAACGGTCATCCATACCAAAGGGATCAGCGAAAAAAACTCAGCCGCCTTTTTTGGCATGTCCATCGCCGCCGAGCAGGAGCTGATCTATATCGTCTCCAGGCGGCAGGATGAAAAAAACATCATGCGCGCTGTCATTGAAAAGGCAGGTCCTCGGCAGGAAGGAGTTTCCGCCGTCTTTTCTCTGCCGGTCAACCATGTGGTGGGGCTTCGCAGCCTGACAGATGAATAAAGGTTTCCGGCCCGTTTTCACCGGCGGCTCTCTGACGGGAAAAGCTTCCCCCGGGCGGTACAAGCCTCTAAAAAGAGGCCTTTTGGGAAAGGATGCATTTTATCTGCTCCATGGAGATTTGAAAAGCGGTCCCGATGCTGGCTTCCCCTCAAAGACAGCCCGGTCTTGGAAGAGGGAGCGTGGGATGACAAGAAAAAACCGGCCCCTCTGTACCGCCGGAGAAAGGAAAAACTATGGAATACACCTTTCACTATCCTTCCCCTTTGGGAGAAATATTTCTTGCCGGAGACGGGGAACATCTGACCGGCCTGTGGCTGGAGGGCCAAAAATATTTTGCCTCCACCCTGCCCCGGGAAACATCTGACAGGGAGCTCCCTGTCTTTGCACAGACCGTGCAGTGGCTGGAGCGCTACTTTGCCGGAAAGGAGCCGGGCCCGCTTCCTCCCCTTGCCCCCCACGGCAGTCTGTTCCGCCGCCAGGTGTGGGAGATCCTACTGACGATCCCCAGGGGAGAGACCCTCACCTACGGGGCCATTGCCGCCCGGATGGCCGCTCTCCGCGGCCGGGAGAGCATGTCCGCCCAGGCGGTGGGCGGGGCTGTGGCCCATAACCCCATCTCTATCCTGATCCCCTGTCACCGCGTGGTGGGGGCTTCCGGCAGCTTGACGGGCTACGCCGGAGGTGTGGATAAAAAGATCGCTCTGCTCCGGTTGGAAGGGGTGGATCTCAGCCTTTTCTTCATCCCCGGGCAGCGTCACAGTGCCCTGTAAAATCAAACAGGCCCTCTTCCAGTAATGTATGCCGGAAGAGGGCCTGTTTTTCAATGTGTTACCCGACTGCCTTTTCCGCAAAGGAATTGTTGATGATGATGTCGTAGGGGGCTTTTTGCTCCAGCTCCCCCGCTGTCTCCATCACGGTCTGAAGGCGGTCAAAGGCCTCCTCCTTCATTACAGGAGTTTCGGACCAGGCGCCGATATTCCGGTAGCGTTCCACCACCGTTTCCAGCACATCCAGGTCGGTATCCGGGAAGGAGGGCTGCAAAGCCTCCGCTACCTCGGCGCTGTCGTGCTCCATCACCCATTTCTGCCCCTTGTACAGGGCGTTTACAAAGCTCTGGATGACATCCGGGTTCTTCTGGATATAGCTCTTGTTGGCAAAATATGCGGTATAGGGGATCTCCCCCGCCTCGTCTCCCACAGCGGCCACGATATAGCCCTGGCCCTGTTTCTCCATTTCCGTGGCGGTGGGCTCAAAGATGGTGACATAATCCCCGGTGCCCGCCACAAAAGCTGCCGCCATCGTGGCAAACTGAACGCTGTCATCCAAGTTTACATCTGTACCGGGCTCAAGGCCGTTTTGGCGGATCACGTACTCAAAGGCCATGTAGGGCACGCCGCCCTTGCGCCCGGGCAGCACGTGTCTGCCTTTCAGGCTGCTCCAGTTGAAGTTTTCCTCCGGCTGTCTTCCCACCAGGAAGGAGCCGTCCCTCTGGGTGACCTGGGCAAAGACCTCGGCGTAATCCTCCCTGCCCTCGTTGTAGATGTAAATGGAGGCCTCCGGCCCCGCGAAGCCAATATCCACATGGCCGGAGATCACAGCAGTCATGACCTTGTCGGCGCCCTGGCCGTTGATGAGCTCCAGCTCCAGGCCCTCTTCCTCAAAGAAGCCCTTGTTGATGGCAACATACTGCGGCGCGTAGAAAACCGAGTGAGTCACCTCGCTCACAGTGATCTTTTTCTTTTCCCTTTCGCCGCAGCCCGCAAAAAGGCTCAGCAGGAGCACCGCGCCAAGGCAAAGGCACAGCGCCCGATGAAAAAATTTCATTTTGATTACCCCTTTCCTGTATATCGCAAAACGGTCGGAGCTTACCCGCCGTAATGGATCAGTTTTCCAACCAGTTTTTCCAACCACACCACGGCCTGGTACATCAAAGCCGCCACCACCGCCAGGATCACCACGCTGGTCATGACAAGATCCAGCTTGAAAACCTGGCCTCCGTAGACGATGAGGTACCCCAGCCCCGCCTTGGAGACCAAAAACTCCCCGGCGATGACCCCTACCATGGAGAGGCCGATGTTCACCTTAAGGGATCCGAAGAGCGTCGGCATGTTGGAGGGGAACACTACCTTGGTAAAGATCTGTACCTTGCTGGCTCCAAAGGTTTTTGCCATGAGGATCTTTTCCCGGCTGGTTCGGAGGAAGCCGCCCAGCATCTCCAGCACCGTGACGATAAGGGAGATGGCCAGCGCCATAACGATGATCGCCTCTGTGCCGGCCCCCACCCAGACGATGATGACCGGGCCCAGGGCAATTTTGGGCAGGCTGTTGAGCACCACCAAAAACGGTTCGCTCACCCGCGCCAAAAACGGAGACCACCACAGCAGCACAGCCAGCAGCGTCCCCCCTGCGGTGCCCAGCAGGAAACCGGTCACCGTCTCCAGGCAGGTGACGCCCAGATGAAGCGGCAGGTCGTTGGCGCCAAGGTTTTTCAGGGTTTCCCACATCCGGGAGGGTTTGCTCATGATAAAGCTGTCGATCACTCCCAAATTTGCCAGAACTTCCCACAGAACAAGGGCCAGCATTACAGCGGAGACCCGGATAGCCCATATGATGTACTTCCTGATCTTTCTTTTTCTTAAGTATTCCAACCGTTCGTTGGAGAGTTTTTCCCTACACATGTACATCGAGCTCTTTCCAGATATCGTTAAAATATTTCCGGAATTCCGGCTGTTCCCGGCAGCCCATGGGGGTGCGCTGTTCCATTTTAAATTCAATATCATGGATCCTCCGGATCTTCCCCGGCCGTTTTGTAAGGACGATCACCCGGTCGGACATGCTGATCCCTTCGGAAATATCGTGAGTCACCATCAGAGTGGTCTTGTTTTCCTTTTTTAAAATGCGGTAGACATCGTCGGTCACCGCCAGGCGCGTCTGGTAATCCAGCGCGGAGAACGCCTCGTCGAGCAGGAATATCTCCGGCTTCACCGCCAGGGTGCGGATCAGCGCGGCTCTCTGACGCATCCCACCGGAGAGCTGGGAGGGGTATTTATCCCGGAATTCATAGAGGCCGTAGGTGGAGAGAAGGCTTTCCACATACCGGATGGACTCCCGGGTCACCATTTTGCGGATCTCCAGCCCCAGCATCACATTTTTAAAAATGGAGCGCCACTCCAGCAGGTTATCCCGCTGAAGCATATAGCCTATCTGGGGCGAAATGCCGCTGACCGGGACTCCGCCGATGGAAACGGAGCCGTGGGTGGGGCGTATGATCCCCGCCACAATGGAGAGAAGCGTGGATTTTCCGCATCCCGACGGCCCTACAATACTCACAAATTCCCCTCTGTTTACGGAAAAGCTGATATCTTCCAGGGCGGTCACTTCGCCGTTTTCCGCCTGATACTTTGCGGTAACATGCTCCGCCTTTAAAATTTCATTCAATCCTTTCACCTCTCTTTGCTTTCCGCCGGAAAAGCTCCGGCCGTCAAAACGGCCCTGTCGCCGTTTCATTGCATTGTATGAGCAAAAGGGGTTTTGGGTGCCGACGCTTGACAGGGTACGGCGGCAGGCCGTAGAATAGAAAAAAACGGAATCGAGGTACCGCCATGTCTTTTCTTACTTCCGAGATGCTCTCTTATCTGGAAAGCTCCCAGCAAGAGACCCTTTCGCTCCTGACTGAGATGGCAAAGATCCCAGCCCCCTCCCATCACGAGGAGAAGCGGGCGGAGTTTGTCAAAAACTGGCTGGAGGCCCAGGGGGCCAGGGGAGTCTACATCGACGACGCCCTCAACGTGGTGTTCCCGGTAAACTGCGAGGGGCGGGATGATATTCATGTCTTTATGGCTCATACCGACGTGGTGTTTCCCGACCAGGAGGAGCTTCCCCTGCGCATAGAGAGCGGCAGGGTGTTCTGCCCCGGCGTGGGGGACGACACCGCCAACCTGGCCGTGCTGATGATGACGGTCAAATATATTTTGCACAAGGGCCTGACGCCCCGCTGCGGCGTACTGTTTGCGGCAAACTCCTGCGAGGAGGGGTTGGGCAACCTCAAAGGCTGCCGGAAGCTCATGGAGGACTACCAGGGCCGTATCCGGGAGGTGATCTCTCTGGACGGCTGCTACGATGATATCTGTGCCCGCGCGGTGGGCTCCGCCCGGTACCGCGTGACAGTGCGCACGGAGGGCGGACATTCCTACGGCAATTTTGGCAACCGCAGCGCCGTGCGGTACCTGGCCTCCATGATCGACACCCTCTACGCGGTAAAGGTGCCGCCCAAGGGAAAGACCACCTACAACGTGGGGCTCATCTCCGGGGGAACCTCCGTCAACACCATCCCTCAGGAGGCCTCCATGCTGTACGAGTACCGCAGCGATGAAAAGGAATCCATGGAGCAGATGGAGCGGGCCTTCCGCGGCGTGGTAGCCGCCTACGAGGCCATGGGCCTCGACGTGGAGACGGAGCTTGTGGGCCTTCGCCCCTGCATGGGCGAGGTGGACAAAAACGCCCACGATGCCCTGCTGCAGCGCTGCCGCTGCGCCATTTGGGAGGCTGTGGGGCAGGAGTGCGAGATCCCTCTGGTTCCCGGCTCCACCGACTGCAACATCCCCCTCTCTATGGGCATCCCCGCCGCCACGCTGGGCTGCTACATTGGCCACGGGGCCCACACCCGGGAGGAATGGATCGAGATCGAAAGCCTCCTCACTGGCGGCAAGGTGGCCTTTGGGCTGATCCTCCCCTGGTTTGAGTAAAAAAGAAGAAAGGGCGCACAGAGAAAACTCTGTGCGCCCTTTTTGCATGCGGGAAGTTTTTAAAAAAAGGTCATCTGGCTGGAATCCGGCAGGCCGTCCAGCGCCCCGGACTGGTCTAAGATCTCCAAAACACCTTTGGAGATGCCCGCCCGGGTGACCACTTCGTCCTTGGAGATATAATCCCCCTGGGCAGCGGCCTCCTGCAGGCTGGTGGCGGCCGCCGTGCCCAGCCCTTTGAGAGAGCAGAACGGCAGCCGGATCTTTCCGTCCTCCGGCAGATACCGTGTGGCGTGGGACCGGAAGAGATCCACCGGCAGGAACTCGTACCCACGGGCCAGCATCTCGTTGATGGTCTGCAGGTTCGTGTACTGCTCGTCCTCCTTGGCGGTGCGCTCCATTCCCTTGGCCCGGAGGGAATCCATCTTCATCCGCACGGTGGAGCGGCCGCGAATGGCGGCCTCGGCGTCAAAATCCTCCCCGCGGACGGTAAAGTAGGTGGCGTAATACTCCAGCGGATAATAGATCTTGTACCATCCCAGGCGGATGGCGGCGATGACATAGGCCGCGGCGTGGGCCTTGGGGAACATATACTTGATCTTCAGGCAGCTCTCCAGGTACCACTGAGGCACCCCGTGTTCCTTCATGGCGGCCTTGTGCTCGTCGGTGAGGAGTTTGGGCGCCTTCCCCTTTCGGGTGATCTCCATGATCTTGAAGGCCATTTTCGGCTCCAGGCCCTTGTGCATCAGGTAGACCATGATGCTGTCACGGGTGCCGATAACATCCTTGATGGTGCAGGTGCCGTTTTTGATGAGATCCTGGGCATTGCCCAGCCACACGTCGGTGCCGTGGGAGAGCCCGGAGATCTGCAGCAGGTCGGAAAAGTTCTGCGGCTGGGCGTCCTGCAGCATCTGCCGCACAAAGTTGGTGCCCATCTCCGGCAGAGTGAGGCTGCCGGTGTTGCAGCAGATGTCCTCCTCCGTCACCCCCAGCTCCTTGGGGGAGGTAAACAGGCTGAACACCCGCCGGTCCGACATGGGGACCTGGTCAATCTTCACCCCGGTAAGATCCTCCAGATGCTTGTACAGGGTAGGCACATCGTGCCCCAGGATATCCAGCTTCAGGATGGTGTCGTGGAGGGAATGGAAGTCGAAATGGGTGGTCATCATACCGGAGCTCGCGTCGTCGGCGGGATGCTGCACCGGGGTAAAGTCGTACACATCGTAGGTGCTGGGCACCACCACCATGCCTCCGGGGTGCTGCCCGGTGGTGCGCTTGACGCCGGAACAGCCCAGGGAAAGGCGCTGTTCCTCCGCTTTGTGCACCACCCTTCCCTTCTCCTCCAGGTACTTTTTGACAAAGCCGAAGGCAGTTTTTTCCGCCACGGTGGAGATGGTGCCGGCTTTAAAAACATGGGTGATGCCGAACAGTTCCTCGGTATACCGGTGGGCGTTGGACTGGTATTCCCCGGAGAAGTTCAGGTCGATATCAGGGGCCTTGTCGCCGTCGAAGCCCAAAAAGGTCTCGAAGGGGATATCGTGGCCGTCCTGTTTGTATTTGGTGCCGCAGACCGGGCAGTTTTTCTCCGGCAGGTCAAAACCGGAGCCCACCGAGCCGTCGGTGAAGAACTCGCTGTGCTTGCAGTTGGGACAGACATAATGGGGGGCCAGGGGGTTTACCTCCGAGATGCCCGCCATGGTGGCCACAAAGGAGGAGCCCACCGAGCCACGGGAACCCACCAAATAGCCGTTTTCTTCCGACTTGGCGATCAGCTTCTGGGCGATCATATAAAGCACCGAGAAACCGTGCTTGATGATGGAGCCAAGCTCCCGGTCAAGCCGCTTTTCCACGATCTCCGGCAGGGGGTCTCCGTACATCTCCCGGGCTCTGCCCCAGGTAATGCGCTGCAGGTCCTCCTCCGCACCCTCGATGGTAGGAGTATAGGTTCCGGATGGGAAGGGTTTGATCCCCCGCTCCACCATGTCGGCGATACGGTTGGTATTGGTCACCACCACCTCATAGGCCTTTTCCTCCCCCAGATAGGCAAACTCCCGAAGCATCTCATCGGTGGTGCGCAGATAGAGAGGGGCTTGCTCGTCGGTATCTTTAAAGCCCATGCCCGCCATGAGGATCTGGCGGAAGATGTTGTCCTTCTCGTCTAAGATATGTACATCACAGGTGGCCACCACCGGAATACCCAGGGTATCCCCCAGGCGGACGATGGTGCGGTTGTAGTTTCGCAGGGTCTCCTCGTCCCGGGCGGTGCCGTTGCGGATCATAAACATGTTGTTGCGCAAGGGCTGGATCTCAAGAAAATCGTAAAATTTGGCGATGGCGCAGAGCTCGCCCCAGCTCTTCCCCTGTACAACGGCCTGAAACAGCTCCCCCGCCTCACAGGCGCTGCCCACCAAAAGCCCCTCCCGGTACCGGATAAGCTCGCTTTTGGGGATGCGGGGCTTTTTGTGATAATAGGTCAGGTGAGATTTGGAAATCAGCTGGTAGAGGTTTTTAAGGCCGGTGTGGTTGCGCACCAGCAAAATCTGGTGGTAGGCACGGACATTTTTATAGTCGGTCCCGGCCAAGGCGGTATTTACCTCTCTTAAAGTTTCGACGCCCTCCCCCTGCATCTTTTCAATGAGCTTTTTATAGATCTCTGCCAGGATATTGGCATCGTCACAGGCGCGGTGATGGTTAAAATCCCCCACCTTCAGGAAAGCCGCCACCGTGTCCAGCTTGTGATTTTTCAGCTGCGGGAACAGCTTACGGCAGATAGGCACGGTATCCACCGACACAAAGCGGTATTCCATATGGCAGCGCCGGGCCGCCGCCTTGACAAAGCCGGTATCGAAGGGGGCGTTATGGGCAACCAGAACGGCCTCCGGCCCACCGCAGAAATCGTAAAAACTCTGCAGGGCTTCCTTTTCCTCCGGCGCGTCCTTCACCATCTCGTCGGTGATACCGGTGAGCTGAGTGATCTTGGGCGGAATGGGGCGCCCGGGGTTTACAAAGGTGTTGAAACGCTCCGTCACCCTGCCCCCCGAAAGGCGCACGGCGCCGATCTCGGTGATGCGGTCCTCCGCGGCGGAAAGGCCAGTGGTCTCCAGGTCAAAGACAATGGTCTCCCCCTCCAGGGGCATGGAGCTGTCCCCTGTGACGATGGGGATCATATCGTTGATAAAATAATCCTCCACTCCGTAAAGGATCTTAAAATCCTTCCCCTCCGCGGCAGAAGCCGCCTCCGGAAAGGCCTGCACCACCCCGTGGTCGGTGATGGCGATGGCCTTATGCCCCCAGCTGATGGCCCTCCGCACCAGATCCGCCGCCGTGGCAAGGCCGTCCATGGAGGACATTTTGGTGTGGACATGCAGCTCCACCCGTTTTTCCGGGGCGTCGTCGGTCACCTGAAGCTTCTTTACGGTACACACATCATAGGGGCGGATGGAGATCTCTCCGTCGTATTTATCGTAGGAGACATCCCCCCGCACCAGTATGGTCTTGCCGCGGGTGAGCCCCTCGTAGCTCTTGGCCTTTTCCTTGTCGGTGATCACCTTTAAGACGTTGGAGCTGGTGTAGTCGGTAAACATGATCGCGAGGATCACCTTGCTCCCGTCCCGGGACTCCCGGGAATCCACCTGGAAGATATCCCCCCAGACCACCACCTTGCCGCTCTCCGCGCTCACCTCGCTTAAGGGGATGGGCTTTTCCCGGATGGCCTTGCCCACCACCACCGTAAGGGAGTTTCTGTCGATGGGCAAATCCCCCACGTCGAAGGCCACCGCCTGGGTGCGCACCTCCTGGGGGGCGCTGCCCTCTTTTGCCGGTGCAAAAGACGCGGCGGCCGCCTCTCTTTCCTGACGGGCCTGCTCCAACTGCCGCTCCCGCTCCCGGGCACTCTGCTGAAATTCTTCGCTGTAGCCCGCAAGCTCCGTCACGCCGTCAAAACTTACCTGAAAAGGAGCTTCAAACTCCCGGCGGAGCATCTCCTGGATCTTTCTGTCGCTGCCCGCCTTGAGCAGCAGCTCCAGGCCGCCGCGGGTGAGGTGGATCTTCACCTGGTCTCCCGCCACTGTCATAGTGGCGCCCTCCAAAAAGCCGTTGACAAGGGCCCCTTCGCGCTGCAGCTCCTGTATGATCTCGGCAAGGTAGCCGTCCCGCAGCAGCTCCCGGCTGTAGCGGGGCTGCAGCGAGGCCCCCGCAAGGCCCATGGAGCGTTTTAATGCGTCCTCCGTGCGGTACAGCTCCCGCTTGGGCGCAACCTCTGTGAGGCGCAGCAGGACGGTGAGGGTGCGCTCCTCCTGGTCGATGGACATCTTCTCCACCGCGGCGGCGGCGATGGCAGATGGGATCTCCCCTCCCAAAAAGCTTTTAAAAATTTCCCCAAAGGTCTGTGTCACAGAGCCCGCTCCTCTCTTTTGTGCCGCCGCCCACCCGGGCCCTACAGCGCCTTTACTTCTTCTATCAGCACCCCGAGGATCTCATCCTCCGGGTATTTTCCCACTGTCACGCCCTTTTTAAAGAGCAGGGCGCAGCCGTCCCCGCCGGCAATGCCGATATCCGCCTCCCGGGCTTCCCCGGGGCCGTTGACCGCACAGCCCATCACCGCCACGGTGATCTCTTTTTCACACCCGGCCAGGGCCTTTTCCACCCGCTCGGCCAGGCCGATGAGGTCGATGTTGGTGCGCCCGCAGGTGGGGCAGGAAACAAAGGTGATGCCCTTTTTCCCCCGCCCGATGCTCTTGAGGATATCACGCCCCGCGGCCACTTCATCCGCCGGATGGCCGGTCAGAGACACCCGGATGGTATCCCCGATGCCGTCAAGCAGCAGGGAGCCGATCCCCACGGCGGATTTGATCAGCCCCATCCGGGGGGTGCCCGCCTCGGTAACGCCCAAATGCAGAGGATAGGGGCAGGTCTCGGCCGCCAGCCGGTAGGCCTCCACCGTGCGCTGCACATCGGAGGATTTGATGGAGATGACGATGTCGTCAAAGCCAAACTTTTCCAAAAGGGAGACGTGATACAGCGCGCTCTCCACCAGGGCCTGAGGCGTGGGGGCGCCGTATTTTGCCAGGATCTCTTTTTCCAGCGAGCCGGAATTCACCCCGATGCGGATGGGGATATGATGAGACCGGCAGGCCTCCACCACGGCCTTTACCCGGTCCTCCCCGCCGATATTGCCGGGGTTGATGCGGATCTTGTCCACCCCGGCGGCGGCGCAGGCCAGGGCGATGCGGTAATCAAAATGGATATCCGCCACCAGGGGGATCGTCACGGCGGACTTAATGGCGTCTATCAGGCGCACGTCCTCCAAAGATGGCACCGCCGCCCGGATGACCTCACAGCCTGCCTGCTCCAGCAGCACGGCCTGGGCCACATTGCCCGCCACATCGCGGGCCGGGACATTCAGCATGGACTGCACGGCGATGGGTCGCTCCCCGCCGATGACGGTATTTCCGATACGGATCTCTTTTGTTTTTCGCCTGTTCATGGTTTTTCTCCCTTTCCAAAACCTCCGACTTCAAAACAGCAAAAGAGAAGAGGAAGCCGGGCAGCCCCGCCCGTTTCCCCTTCCCCCGGGCTTGGTGCCGCCCGCGCGGAAGCAGATCTGTCACTGAAACAGCTTTACAATATCACTGGCGGTGACGAAGATCATCAGCCCGATCAGCAGCAAAAAGCCGATGGCATGAACATACCCCTCATACCGCGGGTTGACCGGTTTGCCGCGCACCGCCTCGATGATCAGAAACAGCAGGCGGCCGCCATCCAGCGCCGGCAGCGGAAGGAGGTTGAACACCCCCAGGTTGATGGTGATAAACGCCACCAAAAGCAGCATGGAACGAAACCCCAAAGAGCTTGCCTGCCCCACGGCTGTGGCCACTCCCACCGGCCCGGAGAGCTGATTTAAGCCAAACTTGCCGGTGATGATGTCGATCAAAGAGCTCCAGACCATACGCGCCACCGAGCCCGTCATAAAAAAGGACTGGTGCAGCACGGAGCCCACGTTTTTTTCCCGGGCCAGAACTTTAAAATCCAGCACGGTAGTAGTAATACCGTCCTCCGAAGTTTCGGTGCGGAAGGGCACCGCCTTCAGCGTCACCGGGATACCATCCCGCTCCACCACCATGTCGATGGCTCCGTCGGAATCCCTCAGCATGGCAAAGACGATGTCGTTGTCGATATGGGTGGAGACGCCGTTCATTTTTTTGATGACGTCCCCCACCTGCAGCAGGGAGCTGCTGGTAGCCTGCCCGTCAAACACCGCCACCGTTGTGGAGCCGATGGCGGACTGGCTGGCGGTGAGGATGATAAGCACCACAAAGCCCAAAAGCAGGTTCATCACCGCTCCGGCCGTGACGATCCAGATCTTTTTCCAGACACTGACCGTGGAAAAGGACCCCGCCGCGTCGCTTTCCTCGTCCTCGCCCTCCATACTGACAAAGCCGCCGATGGGAAACAGCCGAATGGCATATTGGGTCTCCCCACGGCCAAAGCGGAAAATTACAGGCCCCATGCCCAGGGCAAACTCGTTTACCCTGACTCCTGAGAGCTTCGCCGTGATAAAATGGCCGAACTCGTGGAAAAAGATAAGCAGCCCAAACATCAGGACTGTGAGAAGAATGGTGATCGCGATATTCATAGGTTTCCCCCAGTGCCGCGCCCCGGCGGCTTTCTCGTTTCTGTATCATCTGAGAACATGGTCAGGAATGGGCGGCGGCGTACTCTGCGGCAAAGGCCCGGGCTTCCCGATCGGCCTCCAAAATATCCGCAAGACCAAACCCGGCCGCGGCGGGCGCCCGCCCGGCCGCTTCCTCCACGATCTCACCGATCTGCAGGAAGCGAAGCTTGCCCTGTAAGAAGAGCTCTACGGCCTTTTCGTTGGCCCCATTGGCGGCGCAGGGCCGCAGCCCGCCCTGCCGGATCGCATCCAGACAGGTGCGCAGGCAGGTGAAGGTCTCGAGATCCGGCTTATAAAAAGTCAGCTTACCGTAATCTGTAAGGCTCAGTGGCTTTACAGTACTGGGCAGGCGATCCGGCCATGTGAGGGCGTACTGAATGGGGATCTGCATATCCGGAACCCCCATCTGCGCAATGACCGAGCCATCCGCGTACTCCACAGCGGAATGTATCACGCTCTCGCGGTGTACAACGATCTCGATATCCTCCGCGGGTTTGCCAAACAGCCACACCGCTTCGATCACTTCCAGCCCCTTGTTCATCAAAGTAGCGGAATCCACCGTGATCTTGGCGCCCATGCTCCAGTTGGGGTGGCAGAGCGCCTGCTCCACGGTGACCTGCTCCAGCTCCTGTCGGGTCTTTCCAAAAAACGGGCCGCCGGAAGCGGTTAAAATGATTTTATGCAGCTGCTCCCTCTTATCATTCCCCTGCAGGCACTGAAAGATTGCGGAGTGCTCGCTGTCCACCGGCAAAATTTTAACGCCTTTCTCCTCTGCACGCCTCATCACAAGGCTGCCGCCGGTCACCAGAGTTTCCTTATTGGCAAGGGCAAGGTCCTTCCCCGCCTCAATGGCGGCCAAGGTGGGCCGAAGCCCCACCATCCCCACCACTGAGTTGAGCACGGTATCCGCCTGGGGAAGCGCCGCCGCCTCGCAGAGACCCTCCATGCCAAACAGCACCTTTGTATCGGTGTCAGCCACCGACACCTTCAGTGTCCCGTAGGCGTCCCGGTCGGTCATCACCGCGACTTTCGGGTGAAACTCGCGGATCTGCTGCTCCATCAGGGCAGCATTTTTATGGGCGGTCAGGGCCACCACCCGGATATCCAGGTGGCGGCAGACGTTCAGGCTCTGGGTACCGATGGAACCGGTGGACCCCAAGAGCGAAAGTTGCTTTACCATAAAACAGGTCCTTTCTTCCCGGCGGATCTATTTTGCCCGCCTTTGGGAACAGGATGAAAAGAGCTATGCTCTTTTCATCCTGCCGCTTCATTTCCATATCCAGTTATAAAACCGATACAAAGGGGAAAAAGAGAATAAACAAATAGGTGGTCGGCATGGTAAACAAAACACTGTCAAAGCGGTCCAGTACGCCGCCATGCCCCGGCATGATGGTACCAAAATCTTTGATCGAGCACTGGCGCTTGATAAGGGAAAAGGAGAGATCCCCCAGCATCCCCATCACAGAGCCCAGCGTGGCGAGCACGAGCAGCCTTGGATAGCTGGCCACAAGCGTCACCCCGGCAAAGTGGGCGACGCCCCAGCGGTAAAGCCAAAAGAAAAGCACTAAAAAAATGAGGTTTGAAACCACACCGCCCACGGCGCCCTCCACCGTCTTTTTGGGGCTGATCTCCGGGGCAAGCTTGTGTCTGCCGAAAGCCTTGCCGGAAAAAAAGGCTCCACTGTCGGAGAACCAAGCAGAGCCCAGACCAAACAGCACATAAAAGGCGCCGACAAAAACATTCTCCGCGCCGTCCCGTATCAGAATGAAGGTGGAAAACGCAAACGGAACCACCAGAGAGATAAAAAACGCAAGCCCCATCTGTTCGATCCGAAGCCTCTTGTGCTCCGCGAGCAGAAGGACAAACAGCGAAAATACAAAGGTACAACAGATGACCGGCACCAGCACTTCCCATTTTTCATGGCTTAAAAACGGGATAGCGGCGGAAAACAGCAGACAGATCACCGCCAGGGCTTTATTCTCCACATATTTGGTGGCAAGCAGAATTTCGTAGACCGCCAGACAGCCTATGGCCATGACGGCCAGATTAAAAACAGCCGTAGTATAAAACACCATAACGGCCGCCAGCACGGCAAGACCTATCACAGCGGAAATGAGACGTTGCTTCAATCAAATCCCTCCAAAGCGCCTGCTGCGGCCGGCAAATTCCTCAATGGCTCCGCGAAGATCTTCAGGTTCAAAATCAGGCCAGAGCACATCCCTGTAAATAAACTCGGAATAGGCAGACTGCCACAACAGAAAATTGGAAATCCGCTGTTCACCGCTGGGACGAATAATAAAATCCGGGTCCGGAATGCCCCTGGTGTAAAGGTGTTTTTCCAAAAGCTCCGGGGTGATCTCCTCCGGGGAAAGGCTTCCCGCCTTTGCCAGTCGGGCCAGCTCTCTGGCTGCGTGGGCGATCTCGTCCCTGCCGCCGTAGTTGATGGCCATACAGATGGTGATACCGGTCTTATTCGCGCTCTCCCTCTCCATCCGGTCCATCTTTTCCTGAAGGTCGGGAGCCAGGGCAGAACGGTCGCCCAAAAACAGCATGCGGACTTTGGAATTCTTTTCACGGCGCTCCTCGGCGTTTTTTAAATATTCCCGGAGCAGATCCATGATCGCCTCCACCTCTTCCGGCGGGCGGCGCCAGTTTTCGGTGGAAAAAGCGTAGGCGGTCAGATACTTAACGCCGATCTTCTCACAGTATTCCGAGACCCTTTCAAACGCCTTGGCCCCCGCTTTGTGGCCTGCCTTGCGGGGCAGCCCGCGCTTAACAGCCCAGCGGCCATTGCCGTCCATAATGATCCCGATATGCCGCGGAATCACCGGCAGAGAAACGTTCTCCTGTTCCTGCACCGCCATAGCTTCCCCTTTCATCCGTTTGACCTCAGAAAAAGGTCAGACGGACATGATCTCCTTTTCTTTCTCAGCGGCGGCTTTATCCGCCTCTTTGCAGTATTTGTCCGTCAGATCCTGAATGTCTTTCTCATAACCTTTCAGGTCGTCCTCGGTGATCTCGGAAGCTTTCTTCATAGCTTTGTACTTTTCCATGGCGTCTCTGCGGATGGAGCGGACGGCCACCTTGGTATCCTCACACACCTTAGCCACCTGACGGGCAAGCTCTTTGCGGCGCTCTTCGGTAGGCTGGGGGAAGTTCAAACGGATCACATTGCCGTCGTTGGCCGGGTTGATGCCGAGGTCGGAGGCAAGGATCGCCTTTTCAATGGCCTTTAAGGTGGATTTATCCCAGGGCTGGATGACCAGCGTGCGGGCCTCGGAGACCGAGATGGCCGCCATGGCGTTGATAGCCGTGGGAACACCGTAATAATCCACCTGGATCTTATCCAGCACCGCGGGGTTGGCGCGTCCTGCCCGGATAGTGGAAAACTCATGAGACATAGCGCCTAAGGATTTGGTCATTTTTTCATCGTAAAGCTTCAAATGTTCTTTCATTGTCAATACACCCATTCTGCCGTGCAAACGGCTTTATTTTTGTGCTCCTCCCGGAGCATTGGAAACACCTGACGCCTTCCAGCCCAGGCAAAAAATCAATCCTCAAAAACCAGCGTCCCCACCGGCTCGCCGCTCAGGGCTTTTACCATGTTGTCCGGGTCGGCCAGGTCGAACACCAAAAGCGGCATATGATTATCCTTGCACATGGTGGCCGCCGTCAAATCCATTACGCCGAGCTCACGGCTGACCACCTCGGTAAAGGTGAGCCGGTCGTACTTTTTGGCGTCCGGGTATTTTTTAGGGTCTTTGTCGTATACGCCGTCCACCATGGTGGCTTTGAACATCACCTCGGCGCCGATCTCCACCGCGCGCAGCACCGAGGCTGTATCGGTAGAGAAAAACGGGTTTCCGGTCCCGCAGCCAAAAATGACCACCCGGCCTTTATCCAAATGATGCAGCGCCCTGCCCCGCACATAGGGCTCCGCCACTGCCTGCATGGCAATAGCTGTCTGTACCCGCACCGGAACATTCAGCTGCTCCAGGGCATCCGCCAGAGCCAGCGCGTTCATCACCGTGCCCAGCATCCCCATATGGTCCGCGCGGACACGGTCCATCTTTCCACTGCTGCGGCCGCGCCAGAAGTTGCCGCCGCCCACCACGATGCCGATCTCCGCGCCCATGTCCACGCAGAGCTTGATGCTGCGGCAGATTTTGCCAATAATTTCAAAATCCAAGCCCACCTTCTGCTCTCCGGCCAATGCTTCTCCGCTGAGTTTGAGCAGGATCCGCTTGTACTTAAGCCCCATTGTATACAGCCCCCGATCTTTCCTTTTTTGTGGAAATTGCAATATCCACCCCGGGAATCAAAAACCCGAACCACATATATTTTACAATATGCCCTGTTTTCTGTAAAGCCTTTTCCGGTAAAATCCTCCGGAACGGTACAAATTTGTAGGCCGCGGCCTGAGACGCCTCCTTGAAAAAGCAAAGCACAGAACCTTCCAAAAGCGGATATACTGGAAGCAAAAGCGACAAGGAGGCTGTCTTTATGCTCATCACCAAGCCCTACAACCGGGAACGCGCCTACGAATACGCCCAGCGCTGGGCGCTGGACCGCAACCCGTTGTTTCTGAACTTTGCAGGCATCGGAGGGGACTGCACAAATTTTGTTTCCCAATGCGTCTACGCCGGAAGCTGTGTTATGAACTATACTCCGACCTTCGGCTGGTATTATATTTCCTCCGAAGACCGGACCGCTTCCTGGACGGGCGTGGAGTTTTTTTATAACTTTATCACGCAGGATGAAGGGGTGGGGCCCTATGCCTCGGAGACCGATGCCGGCGGGCTCGACATCGGGGATGTCATTCAATTGGGTCAGACAGAAGGGGATTTTTACCATTCCCTCATTGTCACCGGCTTTTCCGGCGGGCAGTATCTGGTATCGGCCCACTCCCAGGATTCTCTCAACCGCCCCCTGGACACCTATACATATGAGCGGATCCGGTTCCTTCACATCGAAGGGGTGCGTATGGAAATCCCCGACAGCCCCAACTGCTTTGATGACCTCATCGAGGGGATAGGTCTGTAAAAAAAGATGTACGCCCGGCCTTTTCCGTCTAAAAAAGAGGCTTCCCGCGGGAAGCCTCTTTTTAAAACATCAAATACTTATTTGGCAAGCTGTTTGGCAATTTCCTCGGCAAAGTTCTCCTCGCGCTTTTCCAGGCCCTCGCCCTTTTCAAAACGGACAAACTCTTTGATCTCGATGCTGCCGCCCAGAGCCTTGGCAACGTTCTCGGTATGCTTGGCAACGGAGATATCACCGTCCTTGATAAAGGGCTGCTCCACCAGACAGATCTCTTTGTAGAACTTGTTGATGCGGCCCATCACCATCTTTTCGGCGATATTGGCGGGTTTGCCCTCGTTGATCGCCTGCTGGGTGAGGATCTCCTTCTCCTTGGCAACTTCCTCAGCGGGAACATCGGCCTTGCCCACATAGGTGGGGGTGGCAGCGGCGATCTGCATGGCGATATCCTTGCCGTACTCAGCAAACTCGGCCTTGGCAGCCATCTCGGGGGAGGTCTCAAAGCGGACCATAACGCCAATTCTGCCGCCGCCGTGGATGTAGGTGACAACATCGCCCTCATAGCGGACAAAACGGCGGATCTTCATATTCTCACCGATGACCAGAATCAGCTCGCGGAGCTCCTCCTCCACAGTGTTCCCGGAGCCGGAGAGCTTAACATTCATCAGGTCCTCCACAGAAGCGGGGTTCTGCTCCGCAACGGTGTGGGCGCATTTCTCCACAAAGGAGGTGAACTTATCGTTTTTGGCAACAAAATCGGTTTCGGCGTTTACTTCGATCACCACACCAACCTTGGCAGACGGGTCGGAGAAAGCATATACCATTCCCTCAGCGGCGATGCGGCCAGCCTTTTTGGTCTGGGCGGCAAGGCCTTTTTCACGCAGGATCTCAACGGCCTTTTCCATATCGCCCTCGGCTTCGTTCAACGCTTTTTTGCAGTCCATCATGCCGCATCCGGTTCTTTCGCGCAGAGCCTGTACGTCTTTTGCAGTAAATGCCATTCGTAATTCCTCCTATATCAACTTCATAAAAGATTTATACTCCACAAAATGCCCGGGCATTCACACGCACGGGCATTTCCGGTCTCTGTGGTCGCTTATTCGGCAACGGGAGCTTCCTGCTCGGCAGGAGCTTCTTCGGAGCCCTGTCTGCCTTCGATGACTGCATCAGCCATGGTCTGAGAGATCAGCTTGACAGCGCGGATGGCGTCATCGTTGCCGGGGATAACATAGTCGATCTCATCGGGGTCACAGTTGGTATCGACAATGGCAATGATCGGAATACCCAGCTTTTTCGCCTCGGCTACGGCGATCTTCTCCTTGCGGGGGTCTACGATAAACAGCGCACCGGGGAGCTTCTTCATTTCTTTGATGCCGCCCATAAATTTCTCAAGCTTCTCGATCTCAAGGTTCAGCTTGATAACTTCTTTCTTGGGCAGGCGCTCGAAGGTGCCGTCCTCTTCCATTTTACGCAGCTGGTTCAGACGGGCGATCCGGCGCTGAATGGTTTTAAAGTTGGTGAGCATACCGCCCAGCCATCTGGCGTTTACATAGTACATGCCGGCGCGGGTGGCTTCCTCTTTGACAGACTCAGCGGCCTGTTTTTTGGTTCCGACAAACAGAACGGTCTCGCCGTTAGCGGAGAGGTCGCGGACAAACATGTAGGCTTCCTCCAGCTTTTTGACGGTCTTCTGCAGGTCGATGATGTAGATGCCGTTGCGCTCGGTGAAGATGTACGGAGCCATCTTCGGGTTCCATCTTCTGGTCTGGTGTCCAAAGTGAACGCCGGCCTCCAGAAGCTGTTTCATAGAAATTACGCCCATTTTTAAATTCCTCCTTGGTTTTTCCTCCGCCTTCCGCAAAACCCGCCAGACCGAAGGGGCGCCCCCGGCACCCTGCCGTGCAGCAAAAGACGTGTGTGTTTTGCCGGATAAGTATACCATAGCTTCTTTTAAAAAGCAAGAGGTCTCCCCTTATTTTTTACTTTTCCCGCTCTGCGCTACCCGCGGGAAAAGCTCTCCGAAAAAAACTTTCCCCGGGAACGCGGCGGTGCGCTGCACTCCACCAGGATCACATCCTCTCCGATCATCTGGATCTGATCCCACCGGATGACGATATCCTCTTCCCTGCCCAGCAGCCCGAAAAACCGGTATCTGCCGTAGATGATGATGGAGAGCAGCCTGGCGGATTCACAGTCAAACTCCGCGTCGCTGACACAGCCAAGGCAGGTCCCGTCCTTCAGGCTGACGACATCCTTGTATTTCAGGTCAGAAATCCGTGTGACCAAACGGCCTCCCCCCTTTTTTTCATTCTATGCAAAAGTGGAGGGCCGCTATGACAGGCAAAGGATGGGATTCCTCAGAGGTTTTTTTCCCGCTCTTCGGCGGCTTTCCTCACCAGCCGGACGATCCGCCTGGGGGTGGCGGTGTCCTCCCGGCGGATGGATGTGGCCGGGATCTCCAGCCCAAAGCGGTCTTCAATAGCCAGCAGCAGATCGGTAAAGCCCAGAGAGTCAAGGAGCCCGCTCTCGTAAAGATCCAGATCCCGGTCCGTTAAGACCGCGTCATCTTCGCACAACTCGGCAATCATCTGCAAAATAAGATCTTCGTTCATTTTCCAAAAGCTCCTTTACTTCCGCACGGTTGATCTTTCCGTTGCTGCTCAGCGGCATTCTGTCCAAAATCACGATCTTTTTTGGCACCATATAATCCGGGATCAGCTGGCTCAGCGCTTTTCTGATCTCGGCGATCTGGCCAAAATCTCCGGGCTGCGGCGCATGGCGAAGGGTGACGGCCGCCTGCAGGCCCACCACGAAATTGTGCCGGTACCGCGGCAGCACCACCGCGTTCTGCACGGCGGGCAGCAGCTCCATATTGCTCTCCACATCCCCCGGCTCCACCCGGTACCCCCGGTATTTGATCTGCTGGTCCATCCGCCCGCAGAAATAGAGCATTCCATCTTTGAGGTACCCCCTGTCGCCGGTCCGGAACGACCATTTCCGAACGCCCACTTCCTCCCAGATCCGAAAGCGGCTGAACAGGGTCTTTTCCGGGTTCCAGTAATCCCGGGCGACGGAATCGCTGATAATGACGATCTCCCCACAGGTCTCGTCCGGCAGGGGCTCTCCCATTTCGTCCACGATGCGGATCATCCCCCCGGGCTTTACCCGCCCCACGGGCAGAGCATCGATAAACTCCAGCATCTTATCTGTGATCTCCGCGGCAGTGACCGCCACCGTCGCCTCGGTAGGGCCGTAGAAGTTAAAGAGCTTCGCCTTGGGAAACCGGCGTTTCAGGGCCCTCGCAAGCGCCGGGCGCAGGGTCTCCCCGCAGAAGAAAAAGCGCCGGAGCCCGGGCAGCATCTCCTGACAAAAGCTTTTGTCCACCATGCACATCTCGGCAAAGGAGGGGGTGGAGACCCAAAGCGTAACGCCGGACTCCCGAAAAGCGCCGTACAGCCGGGAAAAATCTGTCTGGACTGCTTTGGTCAGGGAGTACACCCGCGCCCCGGTGGTGAGGGCCAGGTAGGTGTCCATCACCGAGAGGTCGAAGGAATAGGGGGCCTGGTTGAGAAAAACCGGGGCCTCTTCCCCGCTTTCCAAAAAGGTCTCCGCCCAGGAGAGAAAGCTCTCCGCGTTGGAATAGGAGACCGGGACGCCCTTGGGCTGTCCCGAGCTGCCAGAGGTAAACATCAGGTACAGGATATCCGTCCCCAGGGGCGCAGGAAAGGGGTCTCCCGCATCCCAGGCGCTGTCGGCGCAGACGCTTAGGATCTCCTCTTTTCTCATCTGAGGATGCTCGAAACCCAGTTCATCCAGCGCCAGCACCAGCGCCGCCTGGGACTCTTTCAAAATACGGTTCAGCCGGTAGGGCGGGATAAAGCGGTCCACCGGGACATAGGGCCGCCCCAGCCGGGCCGCCGCCAGAAAGCACACCAGCATATACGGAGACTTATGCCCGTACACCGCAATGGGGTTTTGAGGGGCGGGAAGCGTTTTTTGCAGATACCGAGCCAGCCTGCCGGAATACAAAAGCAGCTCGCCGTAGGTAATGGCCCCTTCCTCTGAAGAAAAGGCCGTTTTATCGGGGACTGTATTTCCAAAATGATCGATCTTCTCTAAAATGGTCAAACCGAGACACCTTTCTATTCTGTTACTTCACTCTCCTGCCGGATCTGCTCCGGCGGGATCAGGGCGGGATCATACAAAACCCGGGAGTGGTTCTGAAGGATCTTATCCTCCCGCAAAAAGTTTCCGGAGGCGCGGTCATACTGCCGGCGCCACACCTGGCTGACCCGGTAATAAAAGCCGTCCCCTTCCCTTTGAAAATGATGTTCCCGCTCCTCCATCCGGTAGCGGTACCGGGGAGGCGCGCTGCAGCGCAGCTCCCCGCACAGGTCGGTCTCATCCAGCCACAAAAGCAGCTGGTAGGTATCCTCTGTCCGGTTTTGAAAGCGGTAATCCACATTTTTGTAAAAAATAGAGGTACCGGTGCCGAAGGGCACCCGGCGGCCGCTGTCCGGAAAGAGGGCGTCGGTGTGATGGTGCAGCTCCGTCACCTCAAGCTCGCTGTGGAGCACCAGCCAGTGCACCATGTTGGCCAACTGGCACAGACCGCCGCCCACGGCGCTGCCGTGGCCTCCGCAGGTGATCGTCAGCCCCGGCTGATACCCGCCCGCCGCCGTACAGCGCCCCACCCGCCGCCAGAAGGAAAAGGTCTCGCCCGGGCGGATGAGCAGGGTATGCAGGTGGGGCAGCGCAAGGCCAAGGTTTCGTATCTTTCCCTCCTGCAGGGACATATCTACCCCTTCCAGCCTGCGGCGCAGCAGAGAACGGTGCGCCTGCACTAAAAAAGGAAGCGGCTCCTCCTCTGAGGAAGCGGCAAACCGCTCCCCGGAAAAAAGATCGTGCAGATCCCGCAGAAGGTATTCCTTGCAAAGGGAGATCTGATAGCAGAGCTTTCCCCGCTGGCAGAACAGCTTTTTCTCTCCCATGCTGTCACCCCTCTCTTCTGCTGTCAGTATAGCTCCAAACCAAAGAGTTTGCAAATAAAAAAACCTCCACGCCGCCTTTTGTTACAGCCTCCGGGGAGCGCCGCGCCCTTCCTTAGAAACAATTGCCAGCCCTTTTTCTGTATCGCCGCCGCCGGAAAGGGCCATACTCCCACCTGAAACCAAATTAGCCAAAGGGGACGGTCGGGAAGTGCATCTCAATAAAGTGGAGATCTGCGGAGTGAACACCTCCAAGCTGAAAGTGCTCAAGGAAAAGGAAAAAACAGAGCTGCTGCTCCGGGTGCGCCAGGGGGATCGGGACGCAAGGGAGCAGCTGGTAAACGGGAACCTGCGCCTGGTGCTCTCCGTGGTACAGAAGTTCACCGGGCGCGGGGAAAACCTGGACGACCTGTTTCAGGTGGGATGCATCGGGCTCATCAAGGCCATCGACAACTTTGACCCCAGCCAGAACGTGCGCTTTTCCACCTACGGCGTGCCCATGATCATCGGGGAGATACGCCGCTATCTGCGGGACAACAACGCCATCCGGGTCAGCCGTTCCATGCGGGACACCGCCTACCGCGCCATGCAGACCAAGGAACGCCTTACGGGGGAAAACGCCCGGGAACCCACCATTGAGGAAATTTCCCGGGAAATGAACCTGCCCAAAAAGGATGTGGTCCTGGCCCTCGAGTCCATCGTGGAGCCGGTATCCCTCTATGAGCCGGTCTACTCCGACGCCGGCGACACCATCTATGTCATGGACCAGGTGGGGGACAAAAACGACGACGCGAACTGGCTGGATGAGATCGCCGTCAAGGAGGCGATCTTCCGCCTGAGCGACCGGGAAAAGAAGATCCTCTCCCTGCGCTTTTTCACCGGAAAAACACAGATGGAAGTGGCCTCCGAGATCGGCATCAGCCAGGCCCAGGTGTCCCGTCTGGAGAAAGGCGCCCTGGAGCGCATCAAAAAACAGATATGACGAAAAAAGCCGGAAAAGCCCGCCTAGGCTTTTCCGGCTTTTTGTGCGGTCATTTCTCCTGGAGCAGACTTTTGAGCTCATCCATAAAGGAGTTGACGTCGGCAAACTGCCGGTAGACGGAGGCAAAACGGACATAAGCCACCTCGTCGAGCTCTTTTAAATACTTCATGGCCAGCTCCCCGATATGGTAGGACGCCACCTCGTGGTCGAGAGAGCCGCGCAGCTCCGTTTCGATCTGATCGATGGTGCGGTCCAGGGTCTCCACCGACACCGGGCGCTTTTCACAGGCCCTGAGCAGACCGTTCATCAGCTTGCCGCGGTCAAACAGCTGCCGCGAGCCGTCTTTTTTGATCACCATCAGCGGAGTGGTCTCCACGATCTCGTAGGTGGTAAAGCGGTTTTTGCACTGCAGGCATTCCCTCCTCCGGCGGATCTTTTCGTCTGCCGGGCGGGAATCGATCACTTTGCTCTCTTCGTATCCGCAATAAGGGCATTTCATAAAAACCATGGCTCCATTCCGGCGCTTCGGGAACACAGATGAAGATGCGGCCCGGAAGCGATTGTTCTTGATTCTTTTTGGGGGAAGCCTTATAATAATATAATACGGCTTTGCCCAAAAAGCATGGGCCGGATATCTCCGGGAAATTTCGAAAAGGCACATCTTAACATATTTATTATATCATTCCCGTAAAATTTTTACAAGGGAATTTTGCGGCCGGTACCCACACCCGGAAGACATCTTGAGGGAGGAAATATCTTGACAAAACTGATCCTGCGTCTTTTTATTCAGGACGCTGAAAATGTGAAAGACCCCGATGTCCGGGAGCGTTACGGCATCGTCAGCAGCGCGGTGGGGATCTTCTGCAACCTTCTGCTTACCGCCGTCAAGCTGCTGCTGGGTTTTTTGTCCGGCAGCATCGCCGTTTCGGCAGACGCCTTCAACAACCTCTCCGACGCCGCCTCTTCGGTCGTCACCCTCATCGGCTTCAAGATGGCGCGCAAGCCCGCTGACCGCGACCACCCCTTCGGGCACGGGCGCATGGAGTACATCAGCGGTCTGGTGGTGGCCTTTTTCGTATTGGTGGTGGGCTTCGAGTTTGCCCGCACCTCCCTGGAAAAGATCTTTCATCCGGAGCCCGTGGTGTTTAAATGGGTGGTGCTCATCGGCCTGCTCCTCTCCATTGCCGTCAAATTCTGGATGAACCGCTTTAACACGGCTCTGGGCCGTAAAGTGGGCTCCCCCACCCTGCTGGCCGCGGCGGCGGACAGCATCTCCGACGTATTTGCCACCTCCGTCACCATCATCTCGGTGGCCGCCTCTTTGTTTACCGACCTCCCCATAGACGGCTTTATGGGGCTGGTGGTGGCGGGGCTGATCCTCTGGAACGGCTACAACGTGGCCAAGGATACGGTGAGCCCCCTGCTGGGCAACCCGCCGGACCCCGCCCTTATCCGCCAGATCCGGGAAATGCTGCTCTCCTACGACGGGGTCATCGGTGTCCACGACCTGATCGTCCACGATTACGGGCCGGGCCGGCGTTTTGCCTCAGTGCACGCCGAGTTCTCCTCCGACAGCGACATCACCCGCTCCCACGAGACCATCGACACCGCGGAGCGTGAGATGGGGAAGCTGCTCAACCTTATCCTGGTCATCCATCTGGACCCTATCGACACCAACTGCGAAAAAACCAATGAACTGCGTCAGCTCTGCACCTCGCTGGTGGAAAAGATCGACAGCCGTTTTTCCATCCACGATTTCCGCATTGTCAGCGGAACACACCTCACCAACCTGATCTTCGATATCTGTGTCCCCATCGACACCGCCCTCACCAATGAACAGATCGCGGGCCAGGTGGAATGGGAGGTAAAGCAGATAAACCCGGAGTATTTCGCCGTCATCAACATCGACCGCGACTTTACCTGAGCCTCTGCGCGGCGGCCCGCCGCGCCATCATAAAGATAGGATGTGCCTGCCATGAGCAAAGTAATCTGGAACCCTGCCGCCGTTTTGGCCCCCGTGCCTCCCGCCCTGGTCTCCTGCGGAACAGTGGAAAAGCCCAATGTTCTCACAGTGGCCTGGACCGGCATCATCAACTCCACCCCCGCCATGACCTATGTTTCCATCCGCCCGGAACGCTATTCCTACGGCCTGATCCGGGAATCCGGGGAGTTTGTCATTAACCTGACCACCGCAGCTCTGGTGCGTGCGGCGGATCTGTGCGGCGTCAAATCCGGGCGGGATCTGGATAAATTCGAGGCCTGCGGCCTGACCGCGGCGCCGGCCTCCAAGGTATCCGCCCCGGTGATCGCGGAGAGCCCCCTGAGCCTGGAGTGCCGCGTCAAAGAGGTGCTTCCCCTGGGCTCCCATCACATGTTCCTGGCGGAGATCCTCGCCGTGGATGTGGAGGCCCGCTATCTGGACGAAAAAGGAAAGCTGCACCTGCAGCAGAGCGGCCTTGCCGCCTATGCCCACGGTGAGTACTACGCCCTGGGCAAAAAGATCGGCTCCTTTGGTTTTTCAGTCAAAAAGAAACGCCCCAAAAACCCTGGAAAAAGATAACGCAGCCCGGCGGCGGCAGAGCTTTCCTCTGCCGCCTTTTTAAAAAGCTTTCGCCGCTGTGAACCGTAAGGAGGTAAATGATGCAGATCCTGTCCGATTATTTTGAAAATGACGCCTTGAGGGCAAGCTTCCGGCGCCTTGCCCTGGATACCTTCGGCCTGGATTTTGAGCCCTGGTACCAAAGCGGCGCCTTTCACGGCCGTTACCACCCCTTTTCTGTAGAGGATGACGGCGAGATCCTTGCAAACATCTCCGCCAACGAATTTTGCCTCTGCGTGGAGGGCAAAATAGCAAAGGCCATGCAGCTGGGCACCGTCATGACCCGAAAGGAACACCGGGGCCGCGGCCTTGCCCGGCAGCTGATGGAATATTCGCTCCCCCTGCTGCGGGAGCGGTCGGATTTTATCTTTTTGTTTGCCAACGATACGGTTCTGGGTTTTTACCCCCGTTTTGGCTTCCGCCGCATCCCGGAGGTGCGCTATCAGGTACCCGTTTCCCCGTGCTCTGCCCGGCGCCCGGGGGCAGAGCCTGTGCTCTTTTCCCAAAACCGAGAGGAGCTTCTCGCGGCTGTAAAGCGGCGCGTCCCCGCCAGCCGGGCTTTTGCCCCCGTGGAGGATATCTGGCCCATGGACGCCTGTCTGGCGGATGCTTCCATCCTTCGGCTGCCGGAGGGTCACTGTGTCCTGTGGGAAAAGGAAGGGTCGGTTTTCACCGTGCAGGATATCATATCTGTAAAGCCATTTAACCTTACAGATGTAATCCCCTATCTGGATCTGTCCGGCTGCGATACGCTTCGGTTTCATTTTTTGCCGGAGGGGCTTGCATACCGCCGGGAAGAAGTGTGGGAGGACGACGACGCCCTGTTCGTGCTGGGCCCCCGGGAAGCCCTTCCCAGGGATTTCGCCTTCCCCGCTACCTCGCATACATAAAACCTGCGACAAACTTTATGGGAGGAAAACCTTATGAAATTTTCACTTCGCCTGGCGGCGCTCTGCCTCGCCGTTCTCCTCACCCTCTGCTCCTGTACCGGACGGGGCGCGGAGACCTCCTCCGCCGCAGAGGGCGCCCCGGCGTCTTCGGCGCCCTCTTCACCTCCCTCTGCCCTGCCGGAAGGCTTTGAGCGCGCCGACCTTTCTTTTGAGGAAATGCCCTATGTTCATATGGATTTTGACGAGACCGCCGCGCGCTATGAAAATTTTGCCCGCCGTGTCCGGGAGGCCGGCTCGGCAGAGGAGGTCATCGGCATCTGGCTGGAGGAGGCAGAGCTCACACGTGAATACTCCGACATGCAAACCCTTGCCATGATCCGCTTTAACCTCGATACCTCCGACGCGTTCTGGACGGAGGAATACCAGTACATGCAGGATTTTATGACCCGGCTGCAGTCCTACGGGAACAGTTTTACCCAGGCGCTGATCGAATCCCCTTACCTGGCGGAGCTTGAAGAACGTTTCGGCGCGCGCACCATACAGGCCCTGAAGATCCTGCTTGAAAACTACACCCCGGAGCAGGAAGCTTTGGAAATAGAGGAAAACGAGCTCATCACCCGTTATGTTCAGTGGAATTCCCAGGACAAGGTCATTTCCTACGGGGGAAACCAGTACACCGTCACTGACCTGTATTACGTGCTGATGGGCGGAGCGGAGCAGGATAAGCCGGTGGCCGCCTCTTTGGTGGATGAATACTACCGGGAGCAGAACGCCGAATACGGAGAGCTCTACCGGCGTCTGACCGCCCTGCGCACGGAAAAGGCCCGGCTGCTGGGCTACGAGGATTATCTGGACTACTACTACGCCGTCAACGCCCAGCGGGGATACAGCCGGGAGGAGATCGAAGCCTTCCGGGGATGGGTCAAAGAGTATTTGGTGCCCGTCCGGGAAGCCCTGCGCCAAAGTGCCATGGAGCGCCTGGGTGCCGGCCGCCTGACCCTGTTTCAAAATTATGACCTGCTCCCCGAAGGGGAAAATTTTTTTTACAACCTCTCCATCCAAAACACCGATGATATCATCGAGGCCTCCCTGCGGCTGATGCGGGAGCTCTCCCCCGAAACGCGGGAACTGGTGGATTACCTGGAACAATACCAACTAATGGACCTGAAGGCAGCCAACCACAAAAGCGACGGCGCTTTCACCACCTTTTTTTATGGCTATCGGGAGCCCTTTGTCTTTTCCAGCTATGAGGACGCAGGCACCTATATCCACGAGCTGGGCCACGCCCTCAACTTTTACCGTACCGCCCCTACAGAGGTGATGGAGCAGAACCTTCAGGGCGCCGATATCATGGAGATCCATTCCCAGTCCCTGGAGCTGCTGGCCGCCCCCAAGCTCTCCATTCTCTACGGGGAGACCGCCCCCTATGTGGAGCGCTCCAACGTGTTTGATATGATGCAGGACATCATCAGCGCCTGCATCATCGACGAGTTTCAGCACGAAATATACGAAAACCCGGAGATGACGCTGGAGGAGTACAACGCCGTCTATGCCCGCCTGCAGCGGGAATACCTGGGTGAGGTAGATAACCTCGGCATCACCGCCTTTGACGAGGGAATGGACTGGATCGACGTCAGCCATCTTTTTGAGGTCCCGCTCTATTATATCGAGTATTCCCTCTCCGGCACCGTGGCCTTAAATTTCTGGGAACTTTCCCGGGAGGACTGGGACAACGCCTTTGCCGTCTACCTCGAATTTATTGCCTCCCCGCTGGATCAAAACCTGGGGGAATCTTTGGAGGCGGCAGGCCTTCGAAGTATTTTTGAAGAGGAAAATATCCGGGGTCTCGGGGAGGATCTGAGACAGTTTCTGGCGGCATGACCTGCAGGATCTGGCAACATAAAAAGGCCCGGGCGGCATAGGGCGGTGTTCATAAAACAGTTAATC
>JALELV010000110.1 GCA_022768545.1 Oscillospiraceae bacterium | reverse complement strand
TTGAACGCCTTCTGCGGAATTTCGGAAGCTTCAGGATGATTTTTTGCCCCGGGACGCCGTAAGGTGCCCTGATGAAAAAGGATCTCCCTGGCCTGTGCCGCGCTGGCGCAGGCCTTTTTATTTTATCAAAAAAGGGGGATCACCGTGAAAGAATATATCCGCCGGGAGGGAAAGCTTCTTCGGTGCGGTGTGACGACGGGCACCTGCGCCGCCGCCGCCGCGGGCGCCGCCGTCCGGGTGCTGCTGGGCGCGCAGCCGCCCGCGGAAATACAGGTTTCTCTGCCGGGAGGAGGCTGCGCGCGTCTGACTGTTTCTCTTGTTTGGAAAACACAGGAGGAAGCCTGCTGTGCCGTGAAAAAAGACGCCGGGGATGACCCGGACATCACCGACGGGGCGGAGATACGCGCCCGGGTGTCCCTTTGCTCCGGCAGCGGGGTACACATCGAAGGCGGAAGAGGCGTGGGGCGGGTGACCAAACCGGGCCTCGACCAGCCTGTGGGGGCCGCGGCCATCAACAGCGTCCCCCGGGCCATGATCGAAAGGGAGGCCCTGCGCGCCTGCCGGGAGGCGGGCTATACGGGAGGCCTCTCCGTGACGGTGGAGATCCCACAGGGGGAGGAGCTTGCGAAAAAAACCTTTAACCCCCATATGGGCATTGTCGGAGGGCTTTCGGTCCTGGGGACCAGCGGTATCGTGGAGCCCATGAGTGAGCAGGCCCTGGTCGGTACCATCCGGGCGGAGGTGAGCCTGCGCGCCGCCTCCGGAAGGCGGTATCTGGCGGCGGTGCCGGGCAATTACGGGGAGCGCTTTGCACAGGAGCAGCTCCATCTTCCCCGGGGGCTTGCGGTCACCTGCAGCAACTACATAGGCGAGGTCATCGATCTTGCCTCGGAATACGGTTTCCGGGGGGTTTTGCTAGTCGGGCATATCGGCAAGCTCTGTAAACTGGGCGCCGGGCTTATGAACACCCATTCCCGTTTTGGTGACGCCCGGATGGAGATCCTCTCCGCCTGCGCCGTGGAGGCCGGGGCACAGGGCGATACGCTGCGGCAGGTGCTCTCCTGCGTTACGGCGGATGAAGCGCTGAACACCCTGGAAAGGGCTGAAGTTCTGGAGGGCTCTCTGCAGGCGCTTGCAAGACGCGCGGAGTTTTATCTGAAAAAACGGGCCGGAGATGGTGTCGCCGCGGAGGCGCTGATCTTCTCGCAGAAACGCGGGCTGCTCTGCGGCACCGCAGGAGCCCAGGCGCTTTTGAGCGCGGTGAAAGGAGAAACGGTATGATCCATTTTGTAGGGGCGGGCTGCGGCGCGCCGGACCTGATCACCCTGAGAGGGGCAAGACTTCTGGAAACAGCCGGGGCCGTCATTTACGCGGGCAGCCTTGTCAACCCGGAGCTGCTTTCCCTGGCCGGGCCGGGATGTGAGATCTTTAACAGCGCCAAAATGACGCTGGAGCAGGTGTTGGAGGAGATGGAGCGGGCGGAGAGCCGCGGGGTGGATACCGTGCGGCTGCACACCGGCGACCCCAGCCTCTATGGGGCTATCCGGGAGCAGATGGACGCGCTGGAGAGGATGGGAATCCCTTACGATATCACGCCGGGCGTCTCCAGCTTCTGCGGGGCCGCAGCGGCGCTGGGGGCCGAGTACACCCTGCCCGGGGTGAGCCAGAGCCTCATCATCACACGCATGGAGGGCCGTACACCGGTGCCGGAGGGGGAATCTATGCGGGGCCTGGCCTCCCACGGGGCCTCCATGGCGGTCTTTTTAAGCGCCGGGCTGCTGGAGCCCCTTTCCCGGGAGCTACTGGCCGGGGGAGCCTACGGGCCGGATACCCCGGCGGCCCTTGTATACAAAGCCAGCTGGCCGGATGAAAAGGTGGTGCGTTGTACCCTTTCCACCCTGGCAGAAAGCGCGGAAAAGCATGGGATCTTCAAAACAGCGCTGGTGCTTGTGGGTGGCTTTTTAGAGGGGGAATACCGCCGCAGCTGTCTTTATGACCCCGGGTTTTCCACGGGTTACCGGGAGGCCTCGCGATGAAAATCTGGATGGTCTCTTTTACCGGCAGAGGGGCGGAGACGGCAAAAAAACTCGCATCAGAGCTTGTTTGCGGCGGGCACGCCGTGCTCTGTACCGACGCCCACGGGGCGGAGGGTTTTTCGCTGTCCGGCTGGACCGGGAAAGCCTTTCGGGAGGCGGATGCCCTGGTCTTTATCGGGGCGGTGGGAATTGCGGTGCGGGCGGCGGCCCCTTTTTTAAAAAGCAAGGCGGAGGACCCGGCCGTGGTGGTGCTGGACGAAAACGGGCGCTTTTCCATCCCGCTCCTCTCCGGCCACCTGGGCGGCGCGGGGGATCTTGCCCGCTTCTGTGCCCGGGCCGTCGGGGCCCTTTTGGTGGTCACCTCTGCCACCGACGGACGGGGAGCCTTCGCGGTGGACCTCGCCGCCCGGCGCAACGGCTGTGCCATCGTGGATCCGGAGCGCATCCGGCATGTTTCCGGGCGCATCTTAAACGGGGATACAGTGCGTTTTTACAGCGATTTTCCGGTAAAAGGGGCTCTGCCCGAGGGGGTGGCCCTCAGCGGGCGGGAGGGCTGCGATATCTGTCTTTCGGTTTTTTACCGGCCGGATGAGGACGCGCTGCACCTGGTGCCCCCTGCCGCCGTGCTGGGGGTGGGCTGCCGGAGAGGGATCTCTTCCCAGGCCCTGGATGATGCGCTTGAGCGCTTTTTAAAGCAAAACCGTGTCTGGCCCCAGGCGGTGAGCCTGACCGCCAGCATCGACTTAAAGGCGGAGGAGCCCGGGCTGCTCCGCTTCTGCAGGGCACACGGCTTCCCGCTTAAAACCTACCCGGCCCGGGTGCTGGCGGCGGTCCCGGGGGAGTATTCCTCCTCCGCGTTTGTCCGCCGGGCCACCGGGGTGGACAATGTCTGTGAGCGGGCGGCGGTCTGTGCCGGGGGAAGCCTGCTTTTGCCCAAAACTGCCGGGGACGGGGTGACGATGGCCCTGGCCGCGCTTGACTATACATTT
>JALELV010000107.1 GCA_022768545.1 Oscillospiraceae bacterium | reverse complement strand
GCAGTTGGGACAAAAGTTATTGCCGGTTCCGGCAGGGACCCCACAGCTTGTGCATACGGCGGAATTGGGCAGGATCTCTTTCCCGCATTGTCTGCAAAACATAAATTCCCTCTCCTTATCAGTAGAAATATGGACGCGCTGCGAAGGGAGCTGCCCTGAAAAACGGGCTTTTGAAAAGGACACAGCCCCCTGCAAAGCAAGCTTTATCTGCTGACATTATAGCATAAAAGAGCCAGCAAATGAAGAGGGGCAACTAAAAAAAAGAAAATTATTTTGCGGAAATCTCCTTGCCACCGGCATTTTCCGTCATAAAAATAGAGATGAGGACTTAGCAAAATAAGCGCTTTGCTGAAAGAAAACAGGAAAACTCCTGCAAAATAAAATAAATTGTTCTTATTATCTGTGAAAAACAGAAAAAATTTGCAAAAACACACTTTTTAACTGCATTTTCTATTGCAAAGAGCTGTAAAAGCATTTATAATGCAAATTGTGATCGCGCAGAAGCACAGAGCTCCTTCCCGGCCGCAGAGGATGGAGGGAGCCCTGTCCGCCATTTTCATTTTTCCGCACATGATGAGGTGGGCTTGGGCGCGCTGGAGTGACACCTGCGTGCGGGAGAAAGGTTGGTTTGATATGGATTTTAAAAGCGAATATCTTCAAAATGTTTACGACACTGTCTGCAGGCGCAATGCCGGCGAGCCGGAGTTTCTGCAGGCGGTAAAGGAAGTACTGGAATCCTTCGAGCCTGTCGTGGCCCAGAAGCCGGAGCTTGCCAAAGCCGGCATCATCGACCGTATCGTGGAACCGGAGCGTTTCATCCAGTTCCGGGTTTCCTGGGTGGACGACGCCGGGAAGGTACAGGTCAACCGCGGCTACCGTGTGCAGTTTAACTCCGCCATCGGCCCGTACAAGGGTGGCCTTCGGCTGCACCCCTCTGTCAACGCTTCCATCATCAAGTTTTTAGGGTTTGAGCAGTGCTTCAAAAACTCCCTGACCGGCCTGCCCATGGGCGGCGGAAAGGGCGGCTCCGACTTTGACCCCAAGGGTAAATCCGACGGCGAGGTCATGCGCTTCTGCCAGAGCTTTATGACGGAGCTCTGCCGCCATATCGGCCCGGATACCGACGTTCCCGCCGGCGATATCGGCGTGGGCGCCCGGGAGATCGGCTACATGTACGGCCAGTATAAGCGGATGCGCAATGAGCACACCGGAGTCCTCACCGGCAAGGGCCTTTCCTATGGCGGCTCTCTGGCCCGGAAAGAGGCGACCGGCTACGGCCTGCTGTACTTTACCGACGAAATGATCCGCTGCATGAAAAATGACAGCATCAAGGGCAAGACCGTGGTGATCTCCGGTTCCGGCAATGTGGCGATCTATGCCACTCAGAAAGCCCAGGAGCTGGGCGCCAAAGTGGTTGCCATGAGTGACTCCAACGGCTATATTTACGACTCCAAGGGCATCGACCTTGGGACGGTCAAGCAGATCAAAGAGGTGGAGAGAGGCCGCATCAAAGAGTATGCCGCCCGTGTTTCCGGCGCCGAGTACCACGAAGGCTGCCGCGGGATCTGGACCATCCCCTGCGATATTGCCCTTCCCTGTGCCACCCAGAACGAGCTGGACGCCGAGAGCGCTGCGGTTCTGATCAAAAACGGCGTGATGGCGGTGGCCGAGGGCGCCAACATGCCCTCTACTCCCGACGCGGTGGCGGCCTTCCAGAAGGCCGGCGTGCTCTTTGGGCCCGCCAAGGCGGCCAACGCCGGCGGCGTTGCCACCAGCGGCCTGGAAATGGCTCAGAATTCCATGCGCTACAGCTGGACCTTTGAAGAAGTGGACGCCAAGCTCAAGGGCATCATGGTGAACATCTTCCACAACGCCTACAACGCCTCCAAGGAGTTCGGCGGCGAGGGGAACCTGGTGATGGGCGCCAACATCGCGGGCTTTATGAAGATCGCGGAGGCCATGCTTGCCTACGGCGTTTCCTTCTGATTCTGAAAAATGCGGGGCGGACGGGGGGACCTGTCCGCCTTTTTGCAAAGGGCCGGGACGCTCCGGCGGAAGGCCCGGACGGAGGCGTGGTTGTATTCTGCCCGGGAAAGTGCTATGATATCTGTGTAATGTGCTTTGTACCGACAGGGCCTTTTTTCGGCCCGCCGCGAAGATAAAAAAGTAAGGGTGATACAAATGGAGATCAAAATTGAACTGACGAAAACCCCGAAGGCGAAACCCATCGACGAAAACGCGCTGGGCTTCGGTGAGATCTTTACCGATCACATGTTCCTGATGGATTATACCGAGGGACAGGGCTGGCACGACGCCCGCATCGTCCCCTACGGCCCCATTGCCATGGACCCTTCCGCCATGTGCCTGCACTATGGACAGGAGGTCTTTGAGGGGATGAAGGCCTACCGTGCGGACGATGGCAGCATCCGTCTGTTCCGTCCCGACGAGAACTTCAAGCGGCTCAACGCTTCCAACGACCGGCTGTGCATTCCCCGCGTGGACGAAGCGTTCTGCCTGGATGCCCTTAAAAAGCTGGTGGAGATCGAAAAGGACTGGGTCCCCCATCAGAAGGATACCTCTTTGTACATCCGTCCCTTTATTATTTCCACTGAGCCGAAGCTGGGGGTAAAACCCGCGTCCAATTATCTGTTCATGATCATTCTTTCCCCCTCCGGTGCCTACTACAAGGGCGGCCTGAACCCAGTTAAGATCTATGTGGAGACCGGCTATGTCCGCGCCGTCAAGGGCGGCACCGGCGCCGCCAAGACCGGCGGAAACTACGCCGCTTCCCTGAAAGCGCAGGATGAGGCCCACGATCAGGGCTATTCCCAGGTGCTGTGGCTGGACGGCGTGGAGAGAAAGTACATCGAGGAAGTGGGCGCCATGAACGTCTTTTTCGTCATCGGTGACGAGGTGACCACCCCCATGCTCAACGGCAGCATTCTGCCCGGCATTACCCGTAAATCTTCCATTGAGATGCTGAAGAGCTGGGGCTATAAAGTGTCCGAGCGCCGGATCTCGGTACAGGAGTTGCTGGAGGAAGGAAAGAAGGGCAACCTGAAGGAGGCTTTCGGCACCGGTACCGCTGCCGTGATCTCCCCCATCGGGGAGCTGAAGATCGATGACCACGTCATCGCCATCAACGGCGGAGAGATCGGCCCGATCTCCCAGAAGCTGTACGATAACCTCACCGGCATCCAGTGGGGACGCATTCCCGGCCCCGAGGGCTGGAGCGTAAAGGTCTGCGACTGACCTTGTGCGCCGGTACTCTGGACAGGGCGGAAGGCGGCGGAGCGATCCGCCGCCTTTTTGCGCGGAAAGACAGGAAGAGGTTTTTTTATGGAGAAAATTGAGTTTCCCGTGAAGGGATACCCGGAAGGGATCCGCCTGGAGCAATATCTCCGGCGGGAAAAAGGGGTCTCCCTGCGGATGATCCGTACGCTCAAACACCACGAGATGGGGATTCAGCTCAACGGCGCCCATGCCAGGACCATCGACCTGGTGAAGGACGGCGACGTCATTGCGCTGATGCCCGAGGAGCAAGCCCCCGAATTTATCCCCCGGGCGGCGGAGGTAGAGGTGCTCTACGAGGATGATTCCGTCGTGGTGTTCAACAAGCCCGCCGGAATGCCCTGCCACCCTTCCAAGGGCCATATGGAGGACACGCTGGCCAACGTTTTTGCGGCGCGCTGTGCCGCAGAAGGCGCCCCGAGGCCTTTCCGGGGGGTGTACCGCCTGGATAAAAACACCACGGGGGCGGTGGTGGCGGCCAAGACGCAGTACGCCGCGGGCAGGCTGATGCACGGTACCTCCAAGGTCTATACAGCCATTGTGTGCGGCGCGGTGCAGGAGGCGGCGGGGACGGTGGTCGCCCCGATCCTTCAGCCGGACCCGGGCCTTACCCTGCGGGCGGTGGGGGAAGGCGGACAGCCCGCCGTCACCCACTATGAGGTGCTGAGCAGAGGGAAAAAGTATTCTCTGCTGCGCCTGCGTCTGGAGACCGGGCGGACCCATCAGATCCGGGTGCATATGGCGTACCTGGGGCACCCGCTGGCGGGAGACGAGTGGTACGGCGGGGATATGGGCCTGATGACACGGCACGCCCTGCACTGTGGGGAAGTGAGCTTTCTGCAGCCGCAGACCGGTGAATTGGTCAAAGTGACGGCAGGGGCCCCGGAGGATTTCCGAAAAGCTGTTGAAGTTGCATGTTTATACGAATAAAACGCCGTAATTTGAATTTTTTTTCATAAAACCCTTGATTTTTTGAAATTGAAGTGTATAATATGGCTTGTGATCAAAAAACAACAGGCGCACCGGAAAAGGGCGCCCCACAATTTTGGAGGTAAACAAGATGAAAAAGATAATTGCACTTCTGCTTTCCGCCGTTCTGGCGGCCGGCATGCTGGCCGGATGCGGCAGTACCCCCGCTCCTTCCGAGTCTTCCAAGGCTCCTTCCAAATCTTCCGAACCTGCGTCTGAGCCGGTTTCCGAAGAGGGCTGGACCATCGCTTCCGCCGAGGATCTGGCGGGCAAAAAGATCGGCGTACAGGCCGGCACCACCGGCGAGACTTTTGTCACCGAGAACATCACCGACGCGGAGGTGCTCTCCTATAAAACTGCCATCGACGCCTCTCTGGACTTAAAGGCCGGGGCGATCGATGCGGTGGTCATTGATGAACTGCCTGCGAAATCTATCTGCGATGCCAACGATGACCTTCAGATCGTGGATATCGACCTGGCTGTGGAGGAATACGCCATCGCCGTGAAGAAGGGCAATACAGAACTGCTTGAAAGCATCAACGCCACCATTGCGAAGATCAAAGCCGACGGCACCTATGAGGCTCTGGTAGCCGCCTTTATGCCCACCGATGGAGAGATTGTGATCCCCGAAAACAAGGCGTCCGAAGGGGAAAAGACCGTGATCATGGGCACCAGCACCGGTTTCCCTCCCTTTGAGTACACCGACGGAGCGGGCGACCCCGTGGGCTTTGACATCACCATGTCCCAGCTGATCGCCGCCGACATGAGCTCCAAGCTGCAGGTGGAGGATATGGCGTTCGACAGCCTGCTCTCCGCGCTGGATACCGGCGTGATCGACTTTGCCGCCGCCGGTATGAGCATCACGGAGGAGCGGCTCCAGAGCGTGGATTTCTCTGAGCCCTATTACTCCTCCAAGCAGGTCATCATCATCCAAAAATAATTCCCGAACAGAATGATCGTACGGGTGGCAGGGCGGAGCCGGACAGCGGCCCCGCCCCTGCGCCTGTATAAAAGTTGTATGAATAAAGGAGTATCGGTATGTGGTGGCAGCAGCTTTGGGAGCAGATTTATACTTGCCTGATCGATAAAGATCGGTGGAAGCTGATTTTGGAGGGCATGGGCAATACCATTATCATCGCCCTGGGGGCGGTGCTGATCGGGACGGTGATCGGCGCGGCCATGGCCCTGATGAGGATATCCAAAAGCCGTCTGCTGAGAGGGCTTTCCCTGGTGTATATCACGGTCATCCGGGGGGTGCCGGTGGTGACGCAGCTACTTATTTTTTCCTTCGTCGTATTTGCGCCCCTGGGGTGGAATAAGCTGCATATCGCCATTGTGGCTTTCGGTATCAACTCCGGCGCCTACTGCGCCGAGATATTCCGCGCCGGCATCCAGGGCGTCAGCGCCGGGCAGATGGAGGCGGGGCGTTCTCTGGGGCTCAGCAAGGCCCAGACCATGGTATCCATCATCATCCCCCAGGCCTTCCGGGCGGTGCTGCCCACCTATACCAACGAGTTTGTCGTGCTGGTCAAGGAGACGTCGGTGGCGGGCTATATCGCCATTCGGGACCTGACCAAGGTGGGGGATGCCATCCGAAACGCCACCTATAACGCCTGGATCCCCCTCTTCGCGGTGGCGATCATTTATCTGATCATGACGCTGGGGCTCTCCCGGCTGTTCGCTGTTTTGGAAAGGAGGCTGGCCCGCAGTGATAGAGGTTAAGAACCTGTATAAGGATTTTGGCAGCATCAAGGTTTTAAAGGACATCAGCGAGACGATCGAAAAAGGGGAGAAAGTGGTCATCGTGGGGCCGTCCGGTTCCGGAAAATCCACCTTTCTCCGCTGCCTCAACCTGCTGGAGCAGCCCACCGGGGGCGAGATCTGGTTTGAGGGGCAGATGATCACCGGAAAGGGCTGCAACATCAACCACATCCGCCGCAAAATGGGGATGGTGTTCCAGCAGTTCAATTTGTTCCCCCACCTGACCGTGCTGGACAACATCACCCTGGCGCCGGTCAAGCAGAAATTGAAAACCAAGGAAGAAGCCCGGCAGACCGCCATGAAGCTGCTGGAGCGCATCGGGTTGGCGGAAAAGGCGGGGGCCTATCCTGCCCAGCTCTCCGGCGGCCAGCAGCAGCGGATCGCCATTGTGCGGGCGCTGGCCATGGAGCCGGACGTGATGCTGTTTGACGAACCCACCTCAGCGCTGGACCCGGAGATGGTGGGAGAGGTGCTGAGCCTGATGACCGACCTGGCTCACGAGGGCATGACCATGGTGGTGGTGACCCACGAGATGGGCTTCGCCAGAGAAGTTGCCACGCGGGTGCTGTTTATGGACGAGGGACGCATCTTGGAGCAGGCCCCGCCCGCGGAGTTTTTCGGCAGCCCGAAAAACCCTCGCCTGCAGGATTTTTTAAGCAAGGTGCTCTGAACGGTTTACGGAAAAGAGCGGTGGTGCGCCGTCGGCGCACCGCCGCTTTTTGGACTTTGAAGGACTGCCGCAGAGGGACAGAAAGAATTTTCAGACAGCCGTCACCTTTGTCTGGAAAAAACGACATGGCTTTCTCACAGATTATTCATACTTTTTCGCTATAATGGGCGCTGTTCCCGGGGAAAAAACCGAGATAGGCAAGCTGTCCTGGGGTTGCCGTCCGGTTTGGTCAAAATGATGAAAAACTGGCCCGAAACGGTGGAAAACTCTCGGGGACGGTGAAAAAAATCAGAAGTTTTTACTTCTGAATTTTACAGTATCTGGATCAAATTACCGAAAAGCTTGATTAAATCGAAGTTTTGTGTATAATGGAATAGTACACATGCGCCTTGGGCGTAAAGGTTTTTTCTTTCGTCGTTTTTGCGGCGAGGTCCGGCCGGCCGGTTTGGGCAGGCTTTGCGAAAGGAGTGGTTCCAATGGCTCACGAAACGGGTAAGCGCACCTCTCTGGAGGAAACGCGGAACAATGCGGACGAGAGCAGACATGCCTCCTCCTGGAATGATATTGGAAATCAAATGATCGATAAGGCATACAGACAGTTTTATTATGTTGGGATCCAGCTGACCAGACGGCTGAGAAAGGTACGGCGCCGCTGCTATAAAGCGGCTGTGCGCACCCGCCTTCAGACATCGCTGAAAGCGCAGAAGCTGTGGAGCTCCTGGCGCAGGAAGGGCAAGCTGGCCCGGGCGGAAATGCTCCAGCCGCTGCGCCGTGCGCGGCATACTTTTTCGGACATCCGCTTTAAAATGTCTATTGCCAGGCAGCAGGGAAAGGCCGCCCAGGCCAAAGCCGCGCTGCAGGTGTCCGGTGAGATTGCCAGGATTGGAGGCAGGGTTTTCTGCCGGGTGCTCAACTACGCAGCCCCGGTGGCCGCAGTGTTTGTACTGTTTGCCACGATAAGCTATTTTAAGAACATGCAGTTTGCCCTTTCGGTGGAGTACAACGGCGAACATATCGGCTATATTGCCGATGAGTCGGTTTTTGAAAACGCCGAAAAGATCATGCAGGGGCGTATTATCTACGAGGATTACGAGGAGCCGGTGGACGCTGTGCCCCGGTATTCCCTTGCGGTGGTGGAGGAAGAAGACCTGACTGCCGCCGCCACCCTGGCCAATGAGCTGATCAATGCCTCCGGCAATGAGATCATGGAGGCCAGCGGCCTCTATGTGGATGATACCTTCCTGGGCGCTGCTTTGGATCAGAGCAAGCTTCAGCTGCTTTTGGACGGAATCCTGGATGAATACCGCACAGGAGATCCGGACGAACGGGTGGAGTTTGTAAAAGACGTTCGTTTTCAGGAGGGGCTTTATCCCATTACCTCCATTGTGGACTACGATTCCATGGCGGACGTTCTGACTTCTGAGGTGGCGGGCGAGGTGGTGTACACCGTTGAAGAGGGCGACGCTCCCACATTGATCGCCCAGAAACAGGATGTACCCTATGCGGAGCTCAAGCAGCTCAACCCCAACATTGAAGAAGAACTGTTTGTGGGGCAGAAGGTTTTGATCTCCCGCTCCGAGCCGTTTTTAAAGGTCAAGAGAGTCGTCACCGAGGTGTACGACGAGGAGATCCCCTTTAAAACCAACGAAACGGTGGATAAAAACCAGATCAAGGGCTACACCAAAGTGACGGCCTACGGCCAGAAAGGCCTGCAGGAGATCACGGCGGACGTCGTTTATATCGACGGCATGGAGGTCGAGCGCACGGTGCTGGACACCCGTGTCCTGAAAGAGCCGGTGGATCAGGAGATCGTCACCGGAACGGCGGCTCCGCTGGCGTCTGTGGCAAGCAGCAACAGCAGCAGCTCCTTTATGTGGCCGGTGGACGGCGGATATGTATCCTGCGGTATTAACGGCTACTGGGGCCACACCGGTATGGATATTGCCACATCCCGCGGGACTGCTATCCGTGCGGCTGCTTCGGGAACGGTGGTTATTGCAAAACAGCAGGGTGCTTACGGTATCCATGTGATGATCGACCATGGCAACAACGTGCAGACCCTATATGCACATTGCAGCGGCCTCAACGTAAAAGTGGGAGATTACGTCAACCAGGGGGATCTCATCGCCTATGTCGGTATGACTGGGCGCGCCTCTGGAAACCACTGCCACTTTGAGATCCGTATCAACGGACGCTATATGGATCCGGCCATGTATGTGGGTAACCGCTACCCCGGCAGGTAACAAAACAAACTCAGGTGCGCAGAGAGATCTGCGCGCCTGTTTTTTTAGTGGCTTTTCGCCCTTGCCCGGCGCTATGGATCTCCGGAGGTTAAAAAAACCGATAGGGCGCTAAAATAACAGGCCGGATAGGAAAAAGTTATTGCAATTTTGACTTTTATTTTACACAGAAAGGTGATATAATAACCAAAGAATGTTGATCGTGCCCGCGGTGTTTTCCCTTTTTTAAGCGGACTTGAAAAGCCGGCGGAAAAGGAATTTTTTCTGTTTTACATCGGGCGGTGTTTTTTTCGAAAAATAACAAATTTCACATAAAGCGAGCCCCTTATTAAGTAATGTTTAAGGAGAGTACCGCATTGGAAAAGTTTTTGGTGGAAGGCGGCGGGCCTCTGAAGGGCGAGGTGGTGATCAGCGGCGCGAAAAACGCGGCTGTTGCCATTATTCCTGCCGTCATTTTGGCGGAAGGGCCCTGTGTGCTGGAGAATATCCCGAATATCAGCGATGTTTCCTATTTATTTAAAATTTTGCAGGAGCTGGGCGCCAGGATCCGGATCCTCAACAAGACCACGGTAGAGGTGGACGCCTCGGTGATTCGGGAGCCGGTGGTTCCCTATGAACTGACAAAAAACATGCGGGCCTCCTATTATTTTATCGGTTCCCTGCTGGGCCGTTACCGCAGGGCGGAGGTGGCCATGCCGGGCGGCTGCAACTTCGGCGGGGTACGCCCCATCGACCAGCACTTAAAGGGCTTTGCGGCGTTGGGCGCCAACACCGATATCGACCCGGGCGGCATCATTAACGCCAAGGCGGAGGAGCTGCTGGGCAGCCATATTTATTTTGACGTCGTCACGGTAGGCGCCACCGTCAACGTGATGCTGGCTGCTGTGCGCGCCAAGGGTACCACGGTTTTGGAAAATGTGGCGAAGGAGCCTCATATCGTGGACTTGGCAAACTTCCTGAACTCCATGGGCGCCGATATCCGCGGCGCGGGCACCGACGTGATCAAGATCCACGGGGTGGAGCATCTGCATGGAACGACTTACTCTATTATTCCAGACCAGATAGAAGCCGGCACCTACATGGTGGCAGCGGCGGCTACCGGAGGGGATGTACTGATCCGCAATGTGATCCCTAAGCATCTGGAATCCATCACCGCCAAGCTGGCAGCGGCGGGGGCCACGGTGACGGAATACGACGATGCAGTACGGGTGACCCGGACGGGCCCCATCCGCAAAATCAGCCTGAAAACGCTTCCCCATCCCGGTTTCCCCACCGATATGCAGCCGCAGATGACGGCGATGCTTACGGCGGCGGAGGGCACCAGCGTGGTGACCGAAGGGGTTTGGGACAACCGCTTTAAATACGTGGATGAGCTGCGCCGCATGGGCGCGCATATTCAGGTGGACGGCCGTGTGGCCGTGGTGGAAGGCGTGCGGGAGCTGACGGCCGCCCCGGTGAAGGCCACCGACCTCCGGGCGGGAGCCGCGCTGATCATTGCGGGGCTCATGGCCTCCGGCGTCACGGAAATTGAGGACATTTACCATGTGGAACGGGGCTACGAGGATGTTGTGGAAAAGTTTTCCTCCCTTGGCGCCGGCATCCGCAAAGTATCGGTTCCCGATCATGCGGCGGAAAAGGCCATCTGACACTTTGCCTGTAAATTTTGAGTATTAAGAGAGCGCCTGCGGGAAAGCTTTTCCGGCAGGCGTTTTTTGAAAGGGTTTTTGAAGCATGGCGCGGTTTTGTACATTGTGTAGCGGAAGCAGCGGGAACAGCACTTATGTGGGCACCGGCCGCTCCGGACTGCTGGTGGATGCGGGGATCAGCTGCAAGGGGATGCTGGCGGCACTGGAGAGCGCGGGGATCGAGCCCTCCCAGGTGCAGGGGATCCTGATCACCCACGAGCATATCGACCATATCAGGGGGCTGAGGGTGCTGCTCAAGAAGCTGAAAGTGCCTGTATATGCCTCTCCGGAGGTCTTGGCTTTTTTGGAACAGTGCGGGCATCTGCAGCCGGACACCCGGACGGAAGAGCTGGGGGAGGCCCCGAAGGAGATCGGGGGGATGGAGGTAAGAGCTTTCCGCACCTCCCATGACAGCGTACATAGCCAGGGATACCGCTTTGTGTTCCCGGATGAGCGCAGGGCCGCGGTGGCCACCGACCTGGGGATCGTGACCGGGGAGGTGGAGGCGGCGCTGGCCGGGTGCGACCTGGTGCTCATGGAATCAAACTACGACCGGAACATGCTGCTGGCCGGGCCCTACCCTTATTCCCTCAAGCGGCGCATCCAGGGGGCGGAGGGGCATCTTTCCAATGAGGAGTGCGCCGGGCAGCTGGCAAGGCTCGTGCAGAGCGGAACGGCGCGCTTTGTGCTGGGGCATTTGAGCGCGGAAAACAACCACCCCAGTGTCGCCCGCCAAGCGGCGCTGGAGGCGCTGACGGGGTGCGGGTGCCGTGAAGGGGTGGATTTTACCCTGACGGTGGCCCCGCGGTACCGGGCCGGAGAGATGACGATCTTTTAAAAAGCCGGGGAGGAAAACGCATGCTGGGAGTGACGGTGCTCTGTGTGGGAAGGCTCAAGGAGGAGTATCTGCGGGAGGCCTGTGCGGAATACGCCAAGCGCCTGGGGGCCTTCTGCCGCTTTCAGGTTTTGGAATTGGAGGAAGAGCGGCTTCCGCAAAGCCCCTCCGACGCCCAGATCAGCCGCTGCCTGGAGGCAGAGGGACGGCGGCTCCTGGAGAAGATCCCCCAGGGGGCCTTTGCGGCGGCTCTCTGCATCGAGGGGAAGGAGCTGGATTCCCCGGGGCTTGCCCGGGTGCTGGAGGAGACGCCCCTGCGGGGGAAAAGCCAGATGGTGTTTGTCATCGGCTCCTCCTGGGGGCTGGACGACGAGGTGAAGCGGCGGGCGGATCTGCGGCTTTCTATGTCCCGGATGACCTTTCCGCATCAGCTGGCCAGGGTGATGCTGCTGGAGCAGATCTACCGCGGGTTTCAGATCTCCACCGGCGGAAAATATCACAAATAGAGTTAAAAATGAAATAACAAGAAAGAATAATACGGTTAGTATAAAA
>JALELV010000098.1 GCA_022768545.1 Oscillospiraceae bacterium | reverse complement strand
GGGACATTTATTACATGTTATCTGGCAGGAGCAGGGTTGAAATATACCTTGCTCCTTTTCATTGTTTTGCCGGGAACCGCCCGGCAAGACGGGGCGCTTGATGAGAGGCGGATTTAAAAGCGTTGGCTATCAGGTACCGCCTCTTACCTGCAGGCCGATATCCCATGCCTATCTTCCTCCAAGCTCTCAATAATTTTGTGAATAAAATAATAATTTGAATATAAAATTATATAATCATATTGACAAAATATATTCCGGTGCTATAATGAGATCATCCCGAAAAGGAGGGCGGTGCCCCATGAAAAAAAGTGTATACAGCCTGGTGCTGATGGACGATGTGGTGGAGGCGGTGGACCGCATGGCCTACGCCATGAACACCAGCCGCTCCAACCTTATCAACCAGATCTTGGCGGAGCATGTCTCCATGGTGACGCCGGAAAAGCAGATGCAGGCGGTGTTTCAGCGCATAGAGGCGCTGATGGGGCCGCAGGACCAGTTCCAGATCCAGTTTCAGCCCTCCGATTCCATGCTTTCCATCCGCAGTGCCCTGCGGTATAAATACAAGCCCACCATCCGATACTCTGTACTGTTGTACCGGGGGCTTCAGGAGGATGCCATCGGGGAGCTCCGCGTGGCGTTCCGTACCCAGAACGGCGAGCTGATCGACGCCCTGGTGGGCTTTTTTACCCTGTGGGCCCGCCTGGAGGAAAAATATCTGGGGGAAACCTGTGGAGGACGTGCCGTCTGCCGTATTGACGAGGGGCGCTACACCCGCCAGCTTCGGCTGGCGCCGGGCAGGGCGTGGTCCAGCGAGGAGATCGCCCGGGATATTTCCGGCTATATTGAGGGGTTTGACCGGTGCCTTAAATGTTATTTTGCCCATTTGGATGACCCTGCAAAGGCAGCCCCTGAAACCGAAAAAATTTATAAAACATATTTAAAGCCGGGCTCGGTCCGGTAGAGGTTTTTTTCCATCCCGCGGGCGGCCGGCGCCCGGACGGGTTTTTGTATTCGGCCGGTAAACAGAAACACAAGGAGGTCTGTGTTATGAACGCTCAAAAATTTACGCAAAAATCTCTGGAGGCCATGCAGGCCGCCCAGAGCCTTTCCTCCCTCCACGAAAACATGCAGGTGGAGGAGGAGCACCTGCTCTGTGCCCTGATGGAGCAGCAGGACGGGCTGATCCCCCAGCTTGTGAAAAGAATGGGGGCCGACCCGGAGGCCCTGCATCAGGCGGCGGCCGCCGCGGTGGCAAAACTGCCGGGCGTGTCCGGCCCGGGCCGGGAGGCAGATAAGATCTATGTCTCCCAGGACATGAACCAGGTGCTGGCCGCGTCGGAAAAGCTGGCGGACTCCATGAAAGACGAGTATGTTTCGGTGGAGCACCTGATGCTGGCGCTGTTTGAGCGGCCAAATGCCGCGGTGAAGGAGATCTTCCGCACCTTCCGGCTGGAGAAAAACGCCTTTCTGAAGGCGCTGGCAGAGGTGCGGGGCAGCGCCCGCGTCACCAGCGACAGCCCGGAGGATACCTATGACGTGCTGAAAAAGTATGGGCAGGACCTGGTGGAGCTGGCCCGTGCCCAGAAGCTTGACCCGGTCATCGGCCGGGACAACGAGATCCGCAATGTGATCCGCATCCTCTCCCGCAAGACCAAAAACAACCCAGTGCTCATCGGCGAGCCTGGCGTGGGCAAGACCGCCATCGCCGAGGGGCTGGCCCTGCGTATCGTGCGGGGGGACGTGCCGGATTCCCTTAAGGACCGCCACATCTTCTCGCTGGATATGGGCGCGCTCATCGCCGGAGCGAAGTTCCGCGGAGAGTTTGAGGAACGCCTCAAGGCTGTTCTGCAGGAGATCAAAAAAAGCGAGGGGCAGATCATCCTGTTTATCGATGAGCTGCACACCATCGTGGGAGCCGGGAAAACCGAGGGCTCCATGGACGCGGGCAACCTGCTCAAGCCCAAGCTGGCCCGGGGCGAGCTGCACTGCATCGGCGCCACCACCCTCAACGAGTACCGCCAGTATATCGAAAAGGACGCCGCTCTGGAGCGCCGTTTTCAGCCGGTGCTGGTACCGGAGCCCACGGTGGAGGACACCATCTCCATCCTGCGGGGCCTGAAGGAGCGCTATGAGGTGTTCCACGGCGTCAAGATCCAGGACCAGGCGCTGATTGCTGCGGCGACCCTCTCCAACCGCTATATTTCCGACCGCTTCCTGCCGGATAAGGCCATCGACCTGGTGGACGAGGCCTGCGCCCTGATCCGCACGGAGATGGACTCCATGCCCGCGGAGCTGGACGACCTGCAGAGAAAGATCATGCAGCACGAGATCGAGGAGGCGGCGCTGAAAAAAGAGAAGGACCCTCTCTCCCAGGAGCATTTAAAGGGCGTGCAGAAGGAGCTTTCCGACATGCGGGCCCAGTTTGACGGGATGAAGGCCAAATGGGAAAATGAAAAAGACGCCATCTCCAAGGTGCAGAAGCTGCGGGAGGAGGCCGAGCAGGTGGGCGCCGAGATCGAGAAGGCGCAGCGGGAATACGACCTCAACCGGGCGGCGGAGCTGAAATACGGGCGGCTGCCCCAGATCCAGAAGCAGCTGGCCGAGGAGGAGGAGGCCGCCCGGCAGGCGGAGAAGAACAGCACCCTCCTGCGGGACAAGGTCACCGAGGAGGAGATCGCCCGTATCGTGGCCCGCTGGACGGGGATCCCCGTGGCGAAGCTGATGGAGGGCGAACGGGAAAAGCTGCTGCATCTGGAGGACATCCTGCACGAGCGGGTCATCGGCCAGGACGAGGCGGTGGAAAAGGTGACCGAGGCCATCCTCCGCTCCCGGGCGGGGATCCAGGACCCCAACCGCCCCATCGGCTCCTTCCTCTTTCTGGGGCCCACCGGTGTGGGCAAGACAGAGCTTGCCAAGGCGCTGGCCCAGGCGCTGTTTGACGATGAAAAGAACATGGTGCGCATCGACATGAGCGAATATATGGAGAAGCACTCCGTCTCCCGGCTCATCGGGGCACCTCCCGGATATGTGGGCTACGAGGAGGGCGGACAGCTCACCGAGGCGGTGCGCCGCAAACCCTATTCCGTCATCCTCTTCGACGAGGTGGAAAAAGCCCATCCCGATGTGTTCAACGTTCTGCTGCAGGTGCTGGACGACGGCCGGGTGACCGACTCCCAGGGGAGAACGGTGGACTTTAAAAACACGGTCATCATCCTCACCTCCAACATCGGTTCCACCTATATCCTGGAGGGCATCGACGCAAACGGCCATATCCGGGAAGAGGCCCGGGAGGCGGTAAACGGCCTGTTAAAACAGCAGTTCCGCCCGGAGTTCCTCAACCGGCTGGACGAGATCGTGTTCTACAAGCCCCTTTCCAAGGAGGAGATCGACCGCATCGTGGACCTGCTGCTGCAGGACCTCAACCGCCGTTTGGAGGACCGGCAGGTGTCGGTGCGGCTTACCCCGGAGGCAAAGCGCTACCTGGTGGACGGCGGGTACGACCCGGTCTACGGAGCGCGGCCCTTAAAGCGCTTTCTGCAGCAGAAGCTGGAGACCCTGCTTGCCCGGATGATCATTGCCGGAGAGGTGACGCCCAGCAGCACCCTTCAGGTGGACAGCGACGGCGGAAAGCTCACCGTCACCGTGCAGACAAAATAACGAATACAGAAAGTCCCCGGAGGTTTTCCTCCGGGGACTTTCTGTATTTGGAAAAGTACCCCCTCAGGAGCTGCCGAAATGCCCCGGCGGCCTTGATTTTTTGCACGGATTTGCTACAATGAGATCAGAAAATATGTTCGGAAGGGGGCCCGGGGATGGACAGAGTGATCCTGCACTGCGACTGCAATAACTTTTACGCCTCGGTGGAGCGGATCTTCCACCCCGAGCTGGAGGGAGTGCCCATGGCGGTGTGCGGCAGCCCGGACAGCCGGCACGGCATCATCCTGGCCAAGAACGAGCTTGCCAAAAAGATGGGGGTGCAGACGGCGGAGACCCTGTGGCAGGCCCTGCGGAAATGCCCGGAGCTGCACCTGGTGCCCCCGCATCACGAGCGGTATGCCCACTATTCCCGGCTGGCGGGGGAGATCTACGGGCGGTATACCGACCAGGTGGAGCCCTTCGGCATTGACGAGAGCTGGCTGGACGTCACCGGGAGCCGGCGCCTCTTTGGAAGCGGAGAGGAGATCGCAGACCGCATCCGGGAGGAGATGAAACGGGAGTTGGGGCTCACCGTTTCGGTAGGGGTGAGCTTCAACAAGGTATTTGCCAAGTTGGGGAGCGATTATAAAAAGCCGGACGCCGTGACGGTGATCAGCCGGGAAAACTACCGGGACATTGTCTACCCCCTGCCGGTGACCGACCTGCTATACGTGGGCAGGGTGACGGCGGGCAAGCTGCGTCAGATGGGGATCCGCACCATCGGGGACTTGGCGGCCTTTGAACCGTCGGCGCTGGAGAAACTGCTGGGCAAGGCGGGGGCCATGCTCTCCCTCTACGCCCGGGGGATGGACAGCGATCCGGTGCGTCGGGCTTCCGAAAAAGATGAGGTCAAATCCGTCGGCAACGGCATGACTTTCCAGCGAAACCTGCAGAGCATGGAGGAGGTAAAGAGCGGCCTGCTCTTTCTCTCCGAGACGGTGGCGGCCCGGCTGCGGAAATACGGGCTAAAATGCTGCGGCGTGCAGCTTGCCATCCGGGACCCGGACTTTAAGACCATCGACCGGCAGTGCAGGCTGGACGCCCCCACCAACATCACCCGGGAGATCTATGCCGCGTCGCTGGAGATCTTTGCCCGAAGCTGGCGGACGGGAGACCCGGTGCGGATGTTCACGGTGACGGGGATACAACTGGTGGACCAGACGGAGAGCGTCCAGCTGGATCTGTTCGGTTCCGAGAAAAAGCGGGATAAGTTAGAGGCACTGGACAGCTCTCTGGACGGGATCCGCGCCAAATACGGAAAAGGGGCGGTGAAGCCCGCCGCTATTTTGAAAAACGACCTGGGCCTGGACGAATAGGAGGAGAGCCTGTGTGAAAGAGCTGTTCTTGCGGGAGGCCGTTTTTCCGCCGATGGGGGAGCGGCGGGGATATCCTTTTTCTATTCCCGCCTTAAAAAATGTGGATAAAATTATATTTTCCGCGCCGGTCACCTTTTTGGCGGGGGAAAACGGGGCGGGAAAATCTACCCTGCTGGAGGCTTTGGCGGTGGCGCTGGGCCTCAACCCGGAGGGAGGAAGCCAAAATTTCCTCTTCTCCACCCGGGACACCCACTCGGCGCTGGGGGAGAGCATCCGGCTGGTGCGGGGGGCCAGGCGCCCGCGGAATGGGTTCTTCCTGCGGGCGGAGAGCTTTTACAACACCGCCACCAAGCTGGAAGAATACGACGACGGAACGGGAGATCTTCTGGCGCGGTACGGGGGATCCCCTCATGAGCGCTCCCATGGGGAGGCGTTTTTAGAACTGGTGCAGCGCCGCTTTCGGGATGGGATCTACCTGATGGATGAGCCGGAGGCAGCGCTTTCCCCCACAAGGCAGCTCTCCCTGCTCTGCGAGCTGGACCGGCTGGCCCGGGGCGGCTCTCAAATGGTGGTCGCCACCCATTCCCCCATCCTGATGGCCCTCCCCGGGGCAAAGATCCTGTGGCTGGACGAGATGGGGATAGCCCCAAGGCGGTGGGAGGAGACGGAGCACTACCAGGTGACCCGGCGCTTTCTCTGCCGCCCTGAGCAGATACTGAGGAAACTGGGCCTTTCGGCGGGGATGGAAAAAAGAGAGAAACTGTGGTAAACTGTTTTGGAATGTAAATTGTGCGGTGCCGCCCCGGCGGCGGACACCGGGGGAGGATCAGGCCGATGGAAGAGGTGTTCAGAACAGCGCAGGGGGTCTCGGTGCCCAGTGTCCGGGGGCTGTGCAGCGGCTACCGGGAGGAGGGCCGGGAGGGGGAGACGGTGTTCACCGTCAGCCTGACGGCGCCCCGCCAGGAGGAGCTGCTGCGGCACTTCTGCCGGGGGCTCCGGGAGCCCGCCTATTTTACCCTGGAGCTGCCGGTGATAGAAGGAGAGGCCCTTCCCCGGGGGCAGGAGAGGCTTTTATATGACGTCTATTACCTGGATGGCTGTACCCGGCCGGTACTGGACGCGCTTCTGGACCGGTATGCGGAGCTGCTCTGTTCCGACGGGCTGGTGCGCTTTGGCTTTGCAAGCCATGAAGAGCGCGACGAGATCTATGTTTCGGATTATAAAGTGATCCAGGTATACACCGCCGCGCCGGGGAGGACGAGAGAGATCTTGAAGGGGATGGGAGTCCCTTTCAAAGAGGATCTGCGTACCCTATGGGACGCGGTGGATGAGCAGCACCCGGCGGAGCTTTCTTTGGTGGAGGCGGAGGAAGAGTGGATCTTCGACATCCCGGAAAATTTAAAGGATGCGGGGATGTACCTTTCCGGACGCCGGGAGGAATAGGCGCAGAGGTGCTTTTGACAATATGCCAAAGCCCGGGCTAAAAGGCGGCCGTGGGCGGGCCATTGAAGGAGCCCGCATGAAACGCCCCGCCGGGGACAGGGCAAACGGGGCCGGCAGAACAAAACCTCCCTTGAAAACAGCGGCGGGCGGGTGTAAAATGGTGCCGGACTTTTTATTCGATACGCTCTCGCCGGGGCCTTCGGGCAGGCTGAGAGTGAGAGCTGGGAGGAAGAAAAATGGCGGATACCCCCAAGACCAACGCGATGCGGCTGCTGGACCGGGCAAAGATCCCTTACAGGGTGCATACCTATGAGCACCGTGAGGGGCAGGCTGTGGACGGCATCCATGTGGCGCAGATGCTGGGACAGGACCCGGCCGGAGTGTATAAGACCCTGGTCACCCGGGCCGGACGGGAGTTTTATGTCTTTGATATCCCGGTGGACCGGGAGCTGGACCTGAAAAAGGCGGCCCGGGCTGTGGGAGAAAAGTCGGTGGAGATGATCCGGGTGGACGAGATCAATAAAGTGACAGGCTATGTCCGGGGAGGCTGCTCCCCCCTCGGAATGAAGAAACAGTTTGTCACGGTGTTCCACCGCGACGTGGAGCGGCTTGAGACCGTGACGGTGAGCGGAGGAAAGATTGGCCTGCAGATCGAGGCGGCCCCCGGGCCGCTGCTTGCGCTGATCGGGGCAGCAACTGCGGATCTCGTGGCGGAGCGGCAGGAAAGAGAATAAGCGTACCTGTTCTGCAGAAGGATAAAGGCGGCTCCCGGGCCGCCTTTATTTTTGTGGAATTTTAAAAATTCCTCTACAAAAGAGAAAGAAAAGGTGGTAAAATAAAGATAATTCAGTGCGGCGTGCAAAAATATTCCCTGTGCCGCAGATATGACAATGGAGGTGTTCTGTTTGACAAAAGGAAAATACGGGCTCTGCCCCGGCGCGGCCGCGGTGATCGCATTTATCTTTGCCATCCTCAATATGCCGATCCCGGCGGTGTTGATGGTGGGCTACGCGGTTCTGGCGGAACAGAGCGAATGGCTGACCCGGCAGTGCCTGCAGGCGCTGTTCCTTGTGCTGACCGGCTCTTTCCTGAAAATGGTGGTCGGGGCGGTGTTCGGCACGCTGGCCGGAATGATAGGGAAATGGTTCTACGAGCTTGCCAATTTCCTCTATGGAGCCAGCTCTGTCCTGTCCGGTCTGGTTTCCATTCTGGTGCTCGTTTTTGCGGTCATTGGAATACTGAAGACGGCCAAAGGAAACGAGGCGTCCCTCCCCCTGTTTGGCTCTTTTGCGGCAAAGGCCACCGGGGCGGTCATCTCCAAACCCAAGCCTGCGCCTGCCCCCGCGGCGCCTGTTCCTGAGGCTCCCGTTCCCGCGGCTCCCGCTTCCGAGGCTCCAGCTTCTGCGGTGCCTGCCCCCGAGGCTCCCGTTCCCGCGGCTCCCGCTGCTGCCGATGTTCCGGCGGTTCCTGTTCAGGACGGAAGCTGGGTGTGTTCCTGTGGCAAGGTAAATAGCGGCAGATTCTGTACAAAATGCGGCAGGCCCCAGGCCTGACCGGATAAGGACTTTTAAGTTTTGAGGAGGAAACGATTATGTTCTGTCCCAATTGCGGCAAAAATGTCCCGGACGACTCCAAATTCTGTGACGGATGCGGCTTTTCGTTTGCCAATGCGGAGCCTACCTCTGCTCCGGAGCCCGCTGCCGAGCCGGCTCCCGCCGCCGAGCCCGCTTATGCCCAGCAGTATGCCCAGGCGCCTCAGATGCCGTCTTCCGGCTATGGCCAGGCGGCTCAGCCCGGGTATATGCCTCCGGTGCAGCAGACGGTCTATGCGGCGCCCCCCGTGTACCCGGGCTCCATGGTCAACCTGGACGCTCCCCTCGGTGTGGGAAGCTATATGATGATGTCCCTGGTCCAGTGCATCCCTCTGGTGGGCTTTATCATGCTGCTGGTGTGGGCGTTCTCCCGAAACGCCAACACCAACAAGAAAAACTATGCCCGGGCAGCTCTCATCTGGTGGCTGATCGGCCTGGGCCTCGCGGTGTTGTCTGTAGTGGTCATGCTTCTGCTTGGGGTGAGCCTTGGAAGCCTGGTCGGCGAGATCTCTTATTATTGATTTTTTAACAGATTGGAATGCGGGAGGCGGGCCCCTTGAGGCCTTGCCTCCCGATCTGTTTTGAAGCCCAATGTCCGCCCTTTTACCCGGTGCGGCACGCTTTTTTTGGGAGTTTGGGAAAGTATATTCTTAAGAAGTGAAAAGAAAAAGGAGAAACAACATGGCGCCCAACTGGATCCGGCATCTCTGTACCGTTGCTCATCACCGCCGCCTGGTGCGCAGGCACTGCTTTCGGGTGGGGCTGTACCGTCAGGGCCTGACACACGACCTTTCCAAGTATTCCCCCGCGGAGTTTTGGACAGGGGCCCGCTATTACCAGGGGGACCGAAGCCCCAACGACGCAGAGCGGCGGGAGAAGGGATACAGCCTTGCCTGGCTGCATCACAAGGGCCGCAACCGGCACCATCTGGAATACTGGATCGACTACGCGCCGGACGGCGGCCATGCCATGGCGGGCATGCGGATGCCGGACCGGTATGTGGTGGAGATGTTCTGCGACCGGATGGCCGCCAGCAAGACCTACCGCGGTGCCCTGTACAGCGACCGGGACGCTTACGACTACTACATGCGCTCTCAGGGCCATTACATCCTGCACCCGGAGGTGCGGGAGCTGCTGGAGCGGCTTTTGGTCATGCTGAAGGACGAGGGAGAAGACAGGACCTTTGCCTATATCCGCCGGGAGGTGCTGAAAAAGAGATAATATCCCTACCGGAGCGGAAGAAAAGGCAACAAGCCGCCGGCGGCGCAGCAGAAGCGCCCCGGCGGCTTGTTTTATCCGGATAGAGGAGAGCTGGCCTCAGTGCAGGCGCTTTCCCCGGGCGGGAGCGGAAAAGGGCGTCTGCGAAGGGGCTCCCATTGCTTTGGCGGCGGGGCCTGCGGCTTCCTCCTGCAGCAGAAAGGCGAGCAGGGCGCCGCGGTCCCCGTCAAACAGCAGGGAAGCCAGACGGTCGGCCTCCTGCCGCCGGGCTTCCTCCCTGGAGAGCAGGGGATGGCAGCAAAACCCCGGCTCCTCCCGGCGCAGAATCCCCTTCTCCGCCAGGCTTTTCAGCAGGGTGTAGGTGGTGTTTTTGTTCCAGCCGTAAGCTTTCTCCGCAGCTTTGGCCGCATCCCTGGCGGTGATACCGGGGCTGCTCCAGAGAAGTTCCATCACTTTGTATTCCGAACGGCTGGGCAGCTTTTCCCGTTTCATCCCGCATCCCCTCCTTTTAAATCAGACGATAAATTTAGTCTAACCCGAAATGGATCTGCTGTCAAGCGCGCAGAGCAAAGAGAAAAGATGAAAAAAGAAAAGAGCCCGGTAAAACCCGGGCGCAGTTGCGGAGTTGTAAATATTGTGATAAAATAAAAGAAATTTCGGAATATTTTTAGCCAATTTAACGAATTATCACAATGTCAAATCAGTCAAGTACTCCTTTATCTAAGTGAAGCTTTTCGGGTTTGACGGCAGGAGGAAAAGCATGGAACAAACGGTTTTGAACGGATGCGATCTGACGCTGGAACAGCTTTGCCGTACGGTGCGGGAAGGTGCCGAGGCAGTTATTGACCCCGCGGCCCTGGATGGGATCGCGCGCTCCCGGGCGCTGGTGGAGGAATGTGTCCGGGAGGGCAAGGTGGTATACGGCCTCACCACGGGTTTTGGAAAGTTCAGCGATGTGCACATCTCCGAGGAGGATGCAAAGACCCTGCAGGAAAACCTCATTATGAGCCATTCCTGCGGAGTGGGCGAGCCCCTGCCGCAGGAAGTGGTTCGCGCCATGATGCTGCTGCGGGTAAACGCCCTGTCCCAGGGGTATTCCGGTATCCGGCTCTCCACTCTTGAGACCCTTGTAGAAATGCTCAACCGGGGTGTGATCCCGGTGGTGCCCTCCCAGGGTTCTCTGGGCGCTTCGGGAGACCTGGTGCCCCTGGCCCACATGACCCTGGTGCTCATCGGAAAAGGCGAGGCCTGGTATAAAGGGGAGCGCATGCCCGGAGAAGAGGCCATGCGCAGGGCGGGGATCGCCCCGGTGCAGCTCACCTCCAAAGAGGGCCTGGCCCTCATCAACGGCACCCAGTGCATGACCGCCGTGGGCTCCCTGGCGGTGTGCGACGCTGTGAACCTCATGAAGGCGGCGGACGTGGTAGCTGCCCTTACCACCGAGGCTTTGTGCGGCATAAAGGACGCTTTTGACCCCCGGATCCAGGAGATCCGCCGCCAGCCGGGGCAGATGGCTACGGCCCGCAACATCCTGCGTCTGATCGAGGGCAGCGAGCACATCACCCGCCAGGGGCAGATCCGGGTGCAGGACGCCTACAGCCTGCGCTGCGTCCCCCAGATCCACGGCCCCAGCCGTGACACCATCGGCTATGTGAAGGGGATCTTGGAGCGGGAGATCAACGCCGTCACCGACAATCCCTTGATCTTTGCCGATACCGGGGACGCCATCTCCGGCGGAAACTTCCACGGGCAGTACCTCTCCATGGGGCTGGATGTCCTGGGCATTGCGGCGGCGGAGCTCGCAAACGTTTCGGAGCGCCGCATTGAGCGCATGGTGAACCCCCAGCTCAGCGGGCTTCCGGCTTTTCTGGTAAAAAACGGCGGGCTCAACTCCGGCTTCATGATCGCCCAGTACACCGCCGCGGCCCTGGTCTCGGAGAACAAGGTGCTGGCGCACCCCGCCTGTGTGGACTCCATCCCCTCCTCCGCCAACCAGGAGGATCACGTGAGTATGGGCATGACCGCCGCGCGCAAAGCCAGAAAGATCATTGAGAACGTCACCAACGTCCTGGGCATTGAGCTGCTCACCGCCGCCCAGGCCATTGAGTTCCAGGGCCCGGAGGGGCTTTCCCCGGCGGGGAGGGCCGTGTGGGAGCTGGTGCGCAGCGGAACCCCCGCGGTGGAAGAGGACCGCATCATGTACCCCGACATCCACAGATGTGCCGGGCTCATCCGTTCCGGCGCCGTGGTAAAGGCCGCGGAGGCTGTGACGGGAGAGCTGGAATAAAAAAGACCGCATCAAACGGAAAGGAGACGCCGTATGTTAAAAAATCAAGAGATCGCACAGGCCATGACCATCCGGCTGGATGGCGAGCTGCCCCCTAAAAAGGATTTTGTCCCCGGCATCCGCCGGGCCCCCAAGCGGGAGTTCCGCCTTTCGAAGGAGGAAACGGAGCTTGCCCTTAAAAACGCCCTGCGCTACATTCCGGAGGAGTGGCAGGAGGAGCTGATCCCCGAGTTTTTGGAGGAGCTTTTTACCAGAGGGCGCATCTACGGCTACCGCTTCCGCCCGGAGGGGCGCATCTGGGGCAAGCCCATCGACGAATACAAGAGCCGCTGCATCGAGGGCAAGGCCTTCCAGGTGATGATCGACAACAACCTGGACTTTGAGATCGCCCTCTACCCCTATGAGCTGGTCACCTACGGTGAGACCGGGCAGGTGTGCCAGAACTGGATGCAGTATCAGCTCATCAAAAAATATCTGGAGCAGCTGGATGACCACAAGACCCTGGTGGTGGCCTCTGGGCACCCTTTGGGGCTGTTCCAGTCCTTCCCCCATTCCCCCCGGGTCATCATCACCAACGGCCTGATGGTGGGAATGTTTGACGACCAGGAGAACTGGCACCGGGGGATCGCCCTGGGGGTTGCCAACTACGGCCAGATGACCGCCGGTGGCTGGATGTACATCGGGCCCCAGGGCATCGTCCACGGCACCTATTCCACCATCCTCAATGCCGGGCGGCTGAAGCTGGGCCTCCCCGATGGGGCGGACCTTTCCGGCGTGCTGTTTGTGAGCTCCGGCCTGGGCGGCATGAGCGGCGCCCAGGGGAAAGCCACCCAGATCTTAAACGGCGCGGGCATCATCGCGGAGGTGGATTCCTCCCGCATCAAGACCCGCTACGACCAGGGCTGGGTGAGCCATGTGGCGGAGAGCCCCGAGGAAGCCTTCCGCATGGCGGCCGGATTCCAGAAGGAGCGCAAGGGCGCCGCCATCGCCTTCCACGGCAACATTGTGGATCTGCTGCAGTACGCGGTGGACCATAAGATCCACATCGACCTGCTCTCTGACCAGACCTCCTGCCATGCAGTGTACGAGGGCGGATACTGTCCCCAGGGCCTCACCTTTGAGGAGCGTACCGCCATGCTCGCCTCCGACCAGGCCGGGTTCCGGAAGATGGTGGACGAGAGCCTCAAAAAGCATTTCCGTCTCATTCAGGAGCTCACCGCGGCGGGCACCTATTTCTTCGATTACGGCAACAGCTTCATGAAGTCCGTCTTTGATGCCGGCGTGCCCGAGATCTGCAAAAACGGCCACGACGAACTGGACGGCTTTATTTTCCCCTCCTATGTGGAGGATATTTTGGGGCCGCGCCTGTTTGACTACGGCTACGGGCCCTTCCGCTGGGTCTGCCTCTCCGGCAAGCCGGAGGACCTGCACCGGACTGACCTGGCCGCTATGGAGTGCATCGACCCGAACCGCCGCTATCAGGATCGGGACAATTATATCTGGATCCGGGACGCCGAAAAGAACAAGATGGTGGTGGGCACCCAGGCCCGCATTCTCTATCAGGACGCCCTTGGCCGTATGAAGATCGCCCTGCGCTTTAACAAGCTGGTTCGGGATGGCGAGGTGGGCCCCATCATGCTGGGGCGTGACCACCACGACACCGGCGGTACCGACTCTCCCTTCCGCGAGACTTCCAACATCAAGGACGGCAGCAACATCATGGCGGATATGGCCACCCATGTGTTCGCCGGCAACTGCGCCCGCGGCATGAGCCTGGTGGCGCTGCACAACGGCGGCGGCGTGGGCATAGGCCGGGCGATCAACGGCGGCTTCGGAATGGTGCTGGACGGCAGCGAGCGGGTGGATGAGATCCTGCGCTCCGCCATGCCCTGGGACGTGATGGGCGGTGTGGCCCGCCGCAGCTGGGCCAGGAACGAGAACGCCCTGGAGACCGCCGCGGCCTACAACGGCATGGGGGACGAAAACCACATCACCCTGCCCTTCCTGGCAGATGAGGAAAAGATCCACGCTCTGGTGGAGGAGCAGTACGACAAATATGTAAAATAACGCCCCGTCTCCCGCGCCGGGGAAAGAGGAGAGAAAAAGATGGCAATGAACCGAATGATGGAATGTGTGCCCAATTTCAGCGAGGGGCGCGACCTGCAGAAGATCGAAAAGATCCTGGACTGCTTCCGCGGCAGGGACGGGGTAAAGCTGTTGGACTACAGCCGCGATGAGGACCACAACCGCCTGGTGGTCACCACGGTGGGAGAGCCCGAGCCGCTGGCTGACGCCGTGGTGGACGCCATGGGCACCGCCGCGCAGCTCATCGACATGACCCGCCACCAGGGGCAGCACCCCCGCATGGGGGCCACCGATGTGGTGCCCTTCATCCCGGTGAAAAACGTGACGGCGGAGGACGCCGTGGCCCTCTCCAAAGAGGTGGGCCGCCGGGCCTGGGAGGAGCACGGTATCCCCGTATTCCTGTACGAAAAATCCGCCAGCGCGCCCAACCGGGAGAACCTTGCCTCTGTGCGCAAGGGCCAGTTTGAAGGGATGGCCGAAAAGATGAAGCTGCCCGAGTGGAAGCCGGATTTCGGTGAGGATGCGCCCCATCCCACCGCGGGGGTCACCGCCGTGGGGGCCCGTATGCCCCTGTGCGCCTACAACGTGAACCTGGCCACCTCCGACCTGACCATCGCCGACCGCATCGCAAAGAAGGTGCGGCATATCGGCGGAGGGCTGCGCTACTGCAAGGCCATGGGAGTGGCCCTGGCCGACCGCGGCATCGTGCAGGTGTCCATGAACCTGACCGACTACACCAAGACATCTATCTACAGCGCCTTTGAGATGGTGGCTATGGAGGCGCGGCGCTACGGGGTGAATGTGGTGGGCAGCGAGGTCATTGGCCTGGTGCCCCAGAAGGCGCTCATCGACTGCGCCGAGTACTATCTTCAGATCGAAAACTTTTCCATGGACCAGATCCTGGAAAACCGCATTGCCGAATAAGGGGGGATGGCGGTGGAAAAGCTGCTTTTGACCCACGCGTCGGAGCTTGTCACCGCGTCGGGCCGCAGGGCTCTCCGGGGCAGAGAGATGCGGGAGATCGGGGTCATCCCGGATGGCGCGGTGCTCATCGAGGATGGGCTCATCGCCGCGGTGGGTCCCACGGAGCGCATCGCCCCCCTGGCGGGACAGTGCGAGACGCTGGACTGCTCCGGCCGCACCGTGCTGCCGGGGTTTGTGGATTCCCACACCCATTTTATCTTTGCCGGGCACCGGGCGGAGGAATTCTCCTGGAGGCTGCAGGGAGAGAGCTACATGAGCATCATGGAGCGAGGCGGCGGCATCGGCGCCACCGTGGGCCCAACCCGGGCCGCCTCTGAGGAGGAGCTGGAGCGGGAGGGGGCAAAACGCCTTGCCTCCATGCTGCGTTTCGGCGTCACCACCGCCGAGGGGAAAAGCGGCTACGGGCTGGACCTTGATACCGAGCTGCGCCAGCTTGCGGTGATGGAGCGCCTTTCCGGGAGCCAGCCGGTGGAGGTGGTGAGCACCTTCCTGGGGGCCCACGCCGTGCCGGAAGAATATAAAGGCCGCACCGACGAATATGTAGAGTTTATGATCCGGCAGGTGTTGCCCCGGGTGAAGGAGCAGGGCATCGCCCGTTTCTGCGATGTGTTCTGCGAGAAAAGCGTCTTTTCGGTGGAACAGTCCCGCCGGCTGCTGACGGCCGCCCGGGAGATGGGCTTTGCCCTCAAGCTCCACGCCGACGAGATGGTCACCCTGGGCGGCGCTTCCCTGGCGGCGGAGCTGGGCGCCGTTTCGGCGGACCACCTGCTGCACGCCGACGAAAGGGGCATCCGGGACCTGGCCCAAAGCGGCACCGTGGCTACCCTGCTGCCCGCCACGGCCTTCTGCCTGCGGGAGCCCTACGCCGACGCGCGCCGGATGATCGACTCCGGCTGCGCCGTGGCGGTGGCCAGCGACTACAACCCCGGCAGCTGCTATACAAACTCGGTCCCCCTGCTGTTTGCGCTGTGCTGCCTGTACATGCACATGTCGGTGGAGGAGACCATCACCGCCCTCACGTTAAACGGGGCGGCGGCTCTGGGGCTGGCGGACCGCATTGGGAGCATTGAGCCCGGCAAACAGGCGGATATCGCAGTGATCGACTGCCCCTCCCGGCATTATCTGCCCTACCACACCGGGGTGAACCTGGTGGAGAGGGTGATCAAAAAAGGAAAGATCGTGCTGTAAAAGCGCGTCGGACAAGGAGACAGATTAAGATGCTGACCGAACTGAGCGTAAAGGAATTTCTTTCAAAGACCGCTTCCGACAGCCCCGCCCCCGGGGGCGGAAGCGTTTCCGCCCTGTGCGCGGCGGCGGGCTGCGCCCTGGTGCAGATGGTGGCGGGGCTCACCGTGGGCAAGAAGGGCTGCGAGGCGGCCTGGCCCGAGATGGAGGCCATGACGGCGGAGATGGAGCGCCGCAGAGAGACGCTGCTGCGGGCGGTGGACGAGGACGCGGAGTCCTTTGACCGGGTGATGGCGGCGTTTGGGCTGCCCAAAGCCTCGGAGGAGGAGAAAAAGGCCCGCAGCGCCGCCATTCAGGCTGCCACCCGGGAGGCCGCTCTGGTGCCCTACCGTCTGGCGGAGGCCGCCTGCGGCCTGCTGGAATTTTGCCAGGCGGCGGCAGAGCGGGGCAACCCAAACACCGCCTCCGACGCGGCGGTGGCGGCCATGCTCTGCCGCACGGCCGCTTTGGGCGCCCTTTACAATGTGCGGATCAATCTCTCATCCCTGAAGGATGAAGCGTTTAAAGCGGAGTATGCCCAAAAAGCCGATGCGCTGGAAAAAGCGGCCGTGGCCGGGGAGCAGAAGGTGCTCGCCGCCGTCCGGGTATAAGATAAAACCACCTGAAAAGGGCCCCTTCCGGCAAAGGCTTTCCGGAAGGGGCCCTTTTTTAAAGCGACGGGAGCAGAGGGAAAAGGCGGGCAAGGTCTGAGAGCAGCAGCTTGTCTGGGTGCCCTTCCTCCAGCCTTCGCAGGGCGCAGGCCGGCGCCTGGAACAGGGCTGCCCACTGCGTCAGGGAGAGGCCGGAGGCCTCCCTTGCCTGTTTCAGATGCAGACACAGACCCTTGTCGCAATAAGCCCGGGAAAATGGCGCTTTGGCTCGATATATCCCATGCTCAACACCCCCCGAAAGGTTTTCGGAACTCATTTTACTATCAAACAATAGTAAAATATGATGGGCATGGAGGTGGTATCCATGTGCTATCCGAGGCTCCGGGACCTGAGGGAAGACCAGGACCTTGCGCAGAAAGAAGTGGCGGCGTTTTTGGGAATCGATCAGAGGGTTTACAGCAACTATGAAACCGGAAAAAGGGAGATCCCGGTGCATTTGCTCATCCGCCTGGCGGAACTTTACCACACCAGCATGGATTACCTTTTGGGGCGTACCTTGGTCCGGACGCCCTACAAGGGATGAGCCGGACCAGAACGGAAGCCCGGAAAAGGGCAAAAAACAAAGGAGGCTAAATGACATGGTTCTGAAGCATTTGATGGAGCTCTACGACATTTTGGATGACCCCAGGGCATCTGGGAAAAAGGTGATTGACTATCTGCGGAAGATCGCTCCAGAAGCCGATGCGGAAACCTATCCGCTCTGCGGCCCGGGGGGTTCCACCGATATGGTACGCGTCAGGATCCCCGGAAAAAGCGGAAAGGCCCGCGGCGGCACCGCCCCCACCATCGGCCTTTTGGGCCGGCTGGGCGGGCTAGGGGCCCGGCCGGAGGTGACGGGCTTTGTCTCGGACGGGGATGGGGCGCTGGCGGCTTTGAGCGCGGCGGCGGAGCTTTTGTCCATGGCGGCCAAGGGCGATGTGCTGGAGGGGGACGTTTTTCTCTCCACCCATGTTTGCCCGGACGCGCCTACCTCGCCCCATCAGCCGGTTCCTTTTATGAATTCCCCTGTGGAGACGGCGGCGGTGAACCGGGAGGAGGTGACGGATGGGCTGGACGCCATCCTCTGCGTGGACACCACCAAGGGCAACCGTATCTGCAACGCGCGGGGCATAGCCATCACACCCACCGTCCGGGAGGGGTATATCCTCCGGGTGAGCGAGGACCTGCTCACCATTCTGGAGATCGCCACCGGGGAGCTTCCCCGTGTGCTGCCCCTCACCACCCAGGACATCACCCCTTACGGCAACGGGATCTACCATGTAAACAGCATCCTGCAGCCGTCCACCGCCACAAAGGCCCCTGTGGTGGGCGTGGCGGTCACCACCCAGTCGGCGGTGCCGGGGTGTGCCTCCGGCGCCACGCACTTTGAGGATGTGGAGAAGGCGGCGCGGTTTATGATTGAGGCCGCCAAGGCCTTTGGAGCGGGCAAATGCAGCTTTTGCGACGAAGACGAGTATCGCCGCCTTTTGACGCTCTACGGCTCTCTGAGCCATCTGCAGACCCAGGGAAAGCGTCCGGAATAAAAACCGTCCTGTACGGGCGGAAAATATTGGGTCAGCGCAGGACCGCGCCCGGCAGCCGGCACAGAGCCGCCCGCCGGGCGCGGCTTTTAGGGCCCGGAAAAGGCTTTGCCGGGGCAAAGCGCGGCGCCTCTTTGACGGGCAGGGGGCAACCGGCCCGGGGAAAGCCGCCCGGGGGCAGAGCGTTTCCATCCGCTTTTAAAACGATGTACTATTTGGGACAACGGGGGAATATATTTGCCATAGAAACCGAATGAAGGAGAGGGGAACCTTATGGAGCTCAAGGTGACGAAGGACCTGACGACGGCGGGCGAAGTGGTGTTTGATTCCTTTAGTGAACTTCCCATCGAGTGCGACCTGATGCTGCCGGACTACTGCCCGGATATGGTAAAGATTTTAAAATGCGCGGTGACGCCGGTGTTTACCCGCAGCGAAGTAAATGGCGACAAGCTCATCTGCGAGGGGAACTGCATGGTGGCCCTGTACTATGCCGACGACCAGTCCGCCATCCGCTTGAGCGAGCATAAGGTGGCCTTTTCCAAAACCATAGAGCTCAAGACCACGCCGGAGGCCCCCACGGTGTTTGCAAGCGCGGGGGTGGATTATGTAAACTGCCGGGCGGTGAGCGGACGCCGGGCGGATGTGCGGGGCGCCTTTACCATCACCGCCCGGGTGCTGGGCCAGCACAGCGAGGAGGTCGTGTCCGGCGCCGAGGGGGACGGCATCCAGCTGCGCAAAAAAGAAGTGGACACCGACCGGATTTTAGGCAGCGCCTCCCGGAGGTTTACCGTGCGGGAGGAGCTGGAGCTGGGGCCGGCCCGTGTTCCGGCGGAGTATGTCATCCGGCACAGCGAAGCGGCCCGGATGATCGACTGCAAACTCATCGCGGGGAAGATCATCACCAAAGGAGAGCTGCGGATCCGTATCCTGTATATGCCCCGGGAGGGAGGGCGGCCCGAGACGGCGGACTACACCCTGCCGGTGAGCCAGATCGTGGACCTGGACGGGGTGGATGAGGAATGCGGCTGCGACGCCTTTTACAGCGTAAAAGCCGCCGAGATCAGCCCCCGGACCGACCTGGACGGGGAGAGCCGGGCTTTTTCGGCGGAGGTCACCCTGGAAACGGAAGCCTGCGTGACAAAGCCCGGGAGGACGGCCGCCGTCACCGATGCCTATTCCACCAGCTGTGAGGCGTCCTACAGCGTCCGCCCCATCACTTTGCTGCGGCGGCTGGAGGAGCTGCACCTTCAGGAGCTCCGGGAGGAGACCATGGAGCTGCCGGAGGAGGCGGAAGAGGTGCTGGACCTCTGGTGCGAACCCGCGCGCTTTTCCTCCCAGACGGAGAACGGGGAGTGGGTGCTCTCCGGGAAATATCTGATATGCCTGTTTGCACGGGACAAAGAGGGGGCACCGCTGTACTTTGAGCGCCCGCTGGAGCTGACGGCGAGCCGCCCCATCCCACCGGAGTGCTCCAATGTGTTTGCCGGGGTGCGGGTAACCGTGCCGGAAACGGAGTATTCCCTCACCGGCACCCGGCAGCTCAGCATCCGGGCGGCCTGCCTGACGGAAGGGGCTCTGTACGGGGCCTTCCCGTGCGATATGATGGGGGAGCTGAAGACCGACCGCAGCAAGGAGCGGAAAGCTCCCGCCGCCGCCCTTACGATCTACTACGCCGAAGCGGGCGAGAATATCTGGGAGATCGCCAAGCACTTCGGCACCTCTGTTCTGGAAGTGATGGAGGAAAACGGCCTGGAACAGGAAGCACTGGGAGAGCGCAAGATGCTGCTGATCCCCCAGGTGGGCTGAAGATCATAAGGAGGGAGAAGCAATATGGAAAACCGCAGCATCTATCAGGATATTGCCAGGCGCACCGGCGGCGACATTTATATTGGAGTGGTGGGCCCGGTACGGACGGGAAAATCCACCTTTATCAAGCGCTTTATGGAGACTTTGGTGCTCCCCAATATCGAAAACGAATCCCGCAGGGACCGGGCCACCGATGAGCTGCCCCAGTCCGCCGCGGGAAAGACCATCATGACCACCGAGCCCAAGTTCATCCCCGAGGAGGCGGTGGAGGTCTTTTTAAATGACCAGGCCTCCTTTCGGGTGAGGCTGATCGACTGCGTGGGCTATGTGGTGCCCAGTGCTCTGGGGTATATAGAAAACGAAGCGCCCCGCATGGTGATGACCCCGTGGTTTGAAGAGGAGGTCCCCTTCAACATGGCGGCGGAGCTGGGGACGCAGAAGGTCATCAACGAGCACAGCACCATCGGGCTGGTGGTCACCACCGACGGCAGCATCAGCGATATTCCCCGCGGGGAATATGAGGAGGCCGAGCAGCGGGTGGTGGGCGAGCTGAAGGCCATCAACAAGCCCTTTGTGGTACTGCTCAACTGCACCGAGCCGGGGTCCCAGGTATCCCGGGAGCTGGCGGAGGAGCTCTCCGGCCGGTATGGGGTGCCGGTGATCCCGGTAAACTGCCTGGACCTGGGGGAGCGGGATATCCGCAATATTTTGGGCAGCGTCTTGTATCAGTTCCCCGTGCGGGAGATCGCCGTCGACCTGCCGCGGTGGATCGTGGGGCTTGCCAAGGACCACTGGCTCAAATCCGGCGTGTACGGCGCGGTGACCGAGGCGGCGCGCCCCATCGAGCACATCTGTCAGGTGGAGGAAAAGCTGGGTGAGCTTTCCGAATGTGAGTACATCAGCCGTGTGAGCGTCACCGGTATCGACCTGGGGCGCGGCCGGGCCAGCGTGGCGGTGGGGGTGCCCCAGAGCCTGTTTTACCAGGTGCTGGGGGAAGCCACCGGCCTGGAGATCGACTCCGACGCGGGGCTGATGCCGCTGATGGTGGAGCTAGCCCAGACCAAGCGGGAGTACGAAAAGGTGAAAGGTGCCCTGGACCAGGTGGCTGCCACGGGCTACGGCATCGTTATGCCGACCCTCGACGAGCTCACCCTGGAGGAACCCGAGATCGTCAAGCAGGGAGGGCGCTTTGGCGTGCGGCTGAAGGCCTCCGCCCCGTCCATCCACATGATGCGGGCGGACATCACCACCGAGGTGAGCCCCATCGTCGGCTCGGAAAAACAGTCCGAGGAGCTGGTAATGTTCCTGCTCAAGGAGTTTGAGGAAAACCCCAAGCAGATCTGGGGTTCCAACATCTTCGGAAAATCCCTCCATGAGCTGGTAAACGAGGGGCTGCACAACAAACTCTACCGTATGCCCCAGGACGCCCGCATGCGCCTGCAGGAGACGGTGGAACGCATCATCAACGAAGGCTGCAACGGCCTGATCTGCATTATTCTGTAAACAGAAAAAAGCCCCGGAGCTCCGGGGCTTTTTGGCTTGTTACCGTTTCCAGCGCATCAGCAGCTCCCGCTCTTTGGAGCCGGAGTCTGTTCCCGTCTCCTGCGGGACAAACCCCTCCCGCAGATAAAAGCGCAGGGCGCCGCTGTTCTTTTCGTAAACACTCAGGGTGAGCTCCCTCCGCCCCTCCTTTGCGGCGCAGAGCAGGGCTTTTCCCACGCCGCGCCCCCGGCTGCCGCCGCGGACAAAGAGGCCGGCGACATATTCCCCCTGCAGGCCGATAAACCCCAGGATGCAGCCGCCTTCCTCCCAGAGCAGCACTTGGGCCCCGGGAAGGGCCTGCCGCACCGCGGAAAGGTTTTCCCGCCAGTAGCACTCCGGCACAAAAGGATGGGCTTCGCAATTGGCCGAAAGCCAGATCTGCAGGATCTCATCCAGGTCTTCTTTTTCCATAGGGCGTGTCACAGGCGGTGCTCCTCTCCTGCGGGCTGTGCTGCATGGGCCATATTGGGGTTTTTGCGGAAAATGATGGACTGAAGCCTGCGGCTGGCGGGCAGCGACTCGATCCTCCGTTTGATCTGGCAGGTCTTATCCTCGCAGCAGGCACACTGCAGCGCCTGGTTGGAGCCGCTCCAGAAGCGCTCGGGGTATTTGGCGTAGGTGATCTCCCACCGGATCAGCACCACGCAGGAGACGGCAAACAGGCTCCAGCTGAAAAAGTTGCGGATAAACAACATGGGGGTAAACATCATAAAATGCCCCCAGTCATAAATACGGCAGTTGACACAGCAGCGGCTGCCCATAATGCCGTTTTGAAAGGGGCAGTAAAACAGAATGCAGACGTAATCGCAGAGAAAATAAAACACTGTGAGCATGAGAAGATCCGCGTTGTCGATCCACCCCACCAGGTACAGGAACCCCCAAAGGCTGTTGAACAGCAGCCATAGGAGCATCACCTTCCATGCCTTTACGTTCTGATCTTTCACGAAATGATACAGCTCCTGCTCGGAATAACCTGGAACGGGGATATAATCCCGGGCGCGCACTTTGCGCAGCGCCATGGTAAAGGCCCGCCGGGGAAACAGGTGAGAGAGCATCAGACACATAAAAAACACCCAAAGAACGTGCAGAGGGGTGACGCGCTTCCACAAGGGCTGGACGAGCAGGGCGCTCACCTCCTCTTTATACCGGAGGTACACCCAGAGCACGCTGAAAAAAACGAGGAGCCTGGCCCCGAATTTGAGCATATAGGTTTTGAGCATTTTGGTGCCGAACAGCGTTTTCAAAGCAAACAGTCCTTTTGGCCGCCGGGTTTCGGTGCGGAACATATCCGGTTTTGGCGGAACGATTTTATCCTACCATATCCCCTTTTTTTTGACAAGAAGAATAAGGGGACGCTGCTAAATGCGGAAATACCGTTTTTCCCCTTTTCCGCCTTGCCGGGAAAAGGGGGGATGTGATACACTGGAAATGGCTGAAAAAGCGGAAGGGAGAGTGTAAAAATGAGCATCACTGTGAATATCTATTACACCGGCAGCGGGGGCGCCGCCCGGGCATTTGCCGCGGAGATGGTGTCCTCCGGCCTTGTGGAGCGGATCCGCGCTGAGGAGGGGAACGAGCGGTATGCGTATTTTTTCCCTATGGATGACCCGGAGACCGTTCTGCTGGTCGATAGCTGGCGTGACCAGGCGGCGATAGACGCCCACCACAAAACAGAGATGATGGCCCGGATCGCGCAGCTGAGGGAAAAATACCGGCTGCGGATGCGGGTGGAGCGGTACCTGCCGGAGAAGTGACGGGCTCGGGCCTCCCTGCTTCTCCGCGTTCAGGAGCAGGCGGGCTTTCGGCGCTTTCCCGGTAAAACGCACAAGAAATCGCCGCGTTTTTGTAAACGATTATGAAAACGCTTTCGCTTTCTTGAAAGGGCTGCCGAAACATGGTATCGTAATACCATGTTTCGGCGTCTTGGGGCGGCGGGGAAGAGGGAAGAGCGATGAAGAGCGCACAAAGGGAAAAGCTTCACTACGGCTGGGTGATCGTGTTTGCCTGTTTTATGATCCTGTGTTTCGGCGTCTGCATTATATCCAACTGCGTGGGGCTGTTTGTCAAGCCTGTCACTGAGACCATGGGGATCAGCCGCAAGGCTTTTTCGGTAAACCAGACGATCATCTCCGTCTCCATGATGGCGGTCTCTCTGCTGACCGGGCGGGTATTTGGCCGCTTTCAAGTGAAGGCGGTGATGTGCATCTGCTCCGTGGTGATGTGTGTAAGCTACGGTTGCTATGCGCTGGCGCCCAATATCTATGTTTTTTATCTCATCTCCGCCGTAGTGGGCCTTTCCATGGGCTTTTCCAGCTCTCTGCCCATCAGCCTGCTGCTCACCCGGTGGTTTCATAAAAAAAGAGGCACTGCCCTCTCCCTGGCCTTTATGGGGACAGGGCTCGGCGGTGTGTTTTTGAGCCCGCTGATCGGCTGGCTTTTGGAGAGCGTGGGTTGGCGGAACACCTACGCGGTCCTGGGTGCGCTCATGGCCGTGTGTATTCTTCCCGTCACCTTTCTGCTGCTGCGCTCCTCCCCGGAGGAGAAGGGGTTGGAGCCCTACGGCGGCCACGACCTGGAGGGGGAACATCAGGGGGAGCGGGAGGATCACGCAGAGGGGTATACCTTAAAAGAAGCCCGGCGGATGCCCCGGTTCTGGTTTTGGTTTTTCGGAACTCTCGCCTTCAGCATCACCAGCACCGGGACGGTGCAGCATGTGGCGGCTTATGTCAGCGATATCGGCTACAGCGCGATGGTAGCCGCCAACATCTCGGCGGTGAACCTGGGGATGCTGGCGGCGGGAAAGCTGCTGCTGGGCCAAGTGGCGGACCGGGTGCGGGTAAAGAAGGTGTCGCTGCTGTGCATGGGCTCTATGATCGGCTGCATGATCTGCCTGATCCTTGCCAAAAATATGGTATTCCTCCTCTGGGCCCTGGCCCTGTTTGGGTTCAGCGCGGCCTATGTCACCATTGCCTATCCGCTGGTGACCTCCGAGCTGTTCGGCCGGAAGGAATACAGCGCGATTTATGGAAACATTATGTTCGGTTCCAACATCGGACAGGCCCTTTCCGCTCTGCTGATGGGCGGCATCTATGACGCTTTTGGCAGCTATGTGCCCGCCTGGTACCTGATGATCGGCCTGAGCGTATGGAACCTCATCAATGTGACGCACATGTTCCACAAAACAAAAGCGAAAAAGGAGGCGGTATAAATGGCAAGGGAATATGCGGGCAGGCTGCTCAAAACCCTGTTCGGGCTTTTTTTGTGCGCGGCGGGGTCGCTTTTGGGCATTCAAGCCAATATCGGCCTGGCGCCCTGGGACGCTCTCAGCGTGGGGATCTCGAAGGTGAGCGGCCTTTCCTACGGCACCGTCTCTGTCTGGACCGGGGTGGTCATTTTAGCGGTGGATCTGCTTCTGCGGGAAAAAATAGGCCTGGGTACCCTGCTCAATACAGTGCTTGTCGGCATCATGGTGGATATTATGCAGTCCTTCAGGCTGGTCCCGTTGCTGGATAACTTCTGGCTGGGGGTCCCCATGCTGCTGGCCGGGCAGGCGCTACTTGCCTTTGGCAGCTATTTCTACATCTCCCCCGGCCTGGGCTGCGGCCCGCGGGATTCTTTGATGGTGGCCCTTGGGCGGCGTTTTCCCCGGACGCCCATCGGTTTGGTGCGGGGGCTTTTGGAGGGAACGGTGCTGCTGGCGGGGTGGCTTTTGGGGGCCAAGGTGGGCCTCGGCACGGTGGTTTCGGTGTTCGGCATCAGCTTCCTGATCCAGGGCGTCTTTCGCCTCTTTCGGTTTGACGTCAAGCAGGTGCGCCATGAGAGCCTGTTTGCCACCTTCCGCCGCCTGGAAAAACGTTCCACAGAGGCCTGAGCAAAACGAAAAAACAGCACCTTTCTCCTCCAAAGAGGCCGCCCTTGCAGGGCGGCCTCTTTGATGCGTTTTCCCGTAAAAAGTACAGGCACCGCTGAGGGGCTCTCCGAAGCGGGAAAAAATATATTAGGATGGAGGTTGTAAAACAGCATTGGATAGTATATACTACAATAAGTGGTATATAAAACTACATTAAACGGTATCGAAACATTGAATCGGCAGCCTCAACTGCCAAAAGGAGATATTATGACGGATGTGTCCAACTTTAACAACCAGAGCACGGGGGAGGAGATCGGCAACGCCGTGACCCACGGCGTTGGGGCGCTGCTGGCGGCAGCCGGTACGGCGGTAATGATCGTGCGGGCCTGCCTTACCAGCGACGCCATCGGGGTGGTGAGCGCCAGTATCTACGGGTTTTCCATGATCTTTCTCTATACCATGTCCTGCCTGTACCACGCGCTGACCAACTTGCGGGCAAAAAAAGTGTTTCAGGTGTTTGACCATTGCTCCATTTTTCTTTTGATCGTGGGCTCCTATACCCCCATCTGCCTTTCGCTGCTGCGCGGGGCGTGGGGCTGGGCGCTGTGGGGGGCAAACCTCGGCCTGGGCGTTCTGGGCATCGTCTTTAACGCCATCAACGTAAAAAAATACCACCGGGCGTCCCTGGTGTTGTACCTTCTGATGGGGTGGTCGGTGGTGATCGCCGCCGTGCCGCTGCTGCCGAAGCTCACCCTGCCGGGTTTGCTGCTGCTGGTGGGCGGCGGGCTGTGCTATTCCTTCGGAGTTCCCTTTTACAAGGCGGAACGTCCCCGGTATATGCATTTTATCTGGCACTTTTTTGTGCTGGCGGGCAGTGTGCTCCACTACTTTTTCATCCTGTATTACGCCTTGCCGCTGTAACCCTTTGCCGCAGGGCGGCACGGCGAAAAGAAGAAAGAAAAGCCGACAAAAAACGTCACTTTTCACAAACTTTACAAAAGGGCTTTATGAACATTGACTTTTGTTTTCCGAAATGCTATACTTTAAAAAATTTGTACCGCGGGTGCTTGGCGGCGCAAAGAGTATACGGCGGAAGGAGACAGAACGTGGGAATGCTCGGGAAAAGCGGCATGGCAGGAACAGCGGACGGCAAAGCCCGGGGCGTTTTGTTTTCTCTTTTCCAAAAGCACTTTTTTCCGCGGCGCCGCAGCTGTTTTGTGGCGTTCGTGTCTTTTTTAACCGGTTTTATTGTGACGCAGCTTCCTTGTTTTAACAGGGGAGTATTTTTTTTGCCCGCCGCCCGGCGCTGATTAGAAAAAGGAGATGTGAGAAAATGCTGGCAGGAAAAAGCTTGATCGCTCCCAGCGATTTTACGGTGGAGCAGCTGGAAGATCTGTTTCGCCTCACCGATGACATTGTGAAAAACCCGGAAAAATACGCCAGAAGCTGTGTAGGCAAGATCCTTGCCACCATGTTTTTTGAGCCCTCCACCCGCACGCGGCTGAGTTTTGAGGCCGCCATGGAGCGGCTGGGCGGCAAGGTGCTGGGCTTTTCGGACCCGGCCTCCAGCTCGGTCTCCAAGGGGGAGAGTATCGCGGACACCATCCGCATGATGAGCTGCTACGCCGATATCGCGGTGATCCGCCACCCCTACGAGGGCGCGGCCCATGTGGCGGCGCTGCACTCCTTCATCCCGGTGATCAACGCCGGCGACGGCGGCCATCAGCACCCCACCCAGACCCTCACCGACCTCTACACCATCCGGGCGAAGAAGGGCGGCTTCGACGGCCTCACCGTGGGCCTGTGCGGAGACCTGAAGTACGGGCGTACGGTCCATTCCCTGGTCAACGCCATGATCCGCTATGAGAATGTCCATTTTGTCTTTATCTCCCCGGAGGAGCTCAAGGTGCCGGACTACGTGATCCGGGAGATCGAGGGCTCCCAAAACTGTTCCTACAGCGTGTGTGTAGACCTTGACGAGGCGATCCGCGGCGGGCTGGACATCCTGTACATGACCCGCATCCAGCGGGAGCGCTTTGCCTCCATGGAGGAGTATGAGCGCCTTAAGGGCTGCTATATTTTAGACGCCGACAAGATGAGCCGGGCGGGGGAGAAGCTGATCGTGCTGCACCCCATGCCCATCGTAAACGAGATCACCGGCGCCGTGGACGAGGACCCCAGGGCCTGCTATTTTGTCCAGGCGCAGTACGGTATGTATGTGCGCATGGCCCTGATCCTCACCCTGCTGGGCGGCGAGCACGGCTACCCCACTGTCAGCGGCGCCAGGATGTTTGAAAAGACCTGTGTGAACCCCCGGCCCACGGGAAAGATCCCCTGCCCGAACCCCCGGTGCGTCACCCATCTTGACCCCACCCTGCCCATCCGTACCAAAAACGGCGGGGCCAACTGCGAGTACTGCGACGCCCGGATTATTGAGTAAAGGAGCGGTATTATGAACCTGCTGATCCAGAATGCCACCATCGTGGACGAGCGGGGAGCCCGCTCCGGCGGCGTCCTCATCCGAGACGGCCGCATCGCCCCCGCGGAGAGCGGGGCAGAGGGCTGCCGGGTGATCGATGCGGAGGGCCTTACCCTGATGCCCGCGTTCATCGATATGCACAGCCACTTCCGCGACCCGGGCTTTCCTGCGAAGGAGACGGTGGAGACCGGAAGCCGCGCGGCGGCGGCGGGGGGATACACCGCCGTCAACACCATGGCAAACACCTTCCCGGTCTGTTCCTCCATGGAGACGGTGGAATATGTCCGCCGCAAAGCTGAGGAGGCGGGCCTTGTGGAGGTCCATCAGTGCGTCTCGGTGACGGAGAATTTTGACGGCCGCACCACGGAGCACCTTCGCCGGCTGGACGGGACGGTAAAGCTCATCTCGGAGGACGGGAAGGGCGTGCAGTCAAACCACGTCATGGCCCAGGCCATGCGCATCGCCCGGGAGAAGGGCCTGGTGGTGCTCTCCCACGCCGAGGATATGGAGATCTCCCCCTACGACTACCGCCTGGCGGAAAATATCGCCACGGCCCGGGACATCTTCCTCTCGGAGCATACCGGCGCCCGCCTTCACATGTGTCATGTGAGCACCAAAGAGGCCATGGCGGATATCATTGCCGCCAAAAAGCGGGGGGCTCCGGTCACCTGCGAGGTGGCGCCCCATCACCTGTGGTTTTACGGCGCCGGCTACCGGGTGAACCCTCCCATCCGGGAAAAAGAGGATGTGGATTTTCTCATCAAAGCCATCCGGGAGGGCTGGGTGGATATGATCGCCACCGACCACGCCCCCCATACCGAAGAGGATAAAAAGAAGGGCGCTCCCGGCATGGTGGGTCTGGAGACGGCCTTTTCGGTCTGCTTTACCCGCCTGGTCAAAAGCGGTGAGATCACTCTTGCGGACCTGTCCCGGATGCTTTCGCGCAATCCGGCCAAAATGCTGGGCCTACGCAAGGGCCTCATCGAGCCCGGGTACGACGGAGATGTGGTGCTTGTGGACACGGCGCGGGCTGTTGTGGTGGACCCGGCAAAGCTGCACGGCAAAAGCCGCAACACCCCCTTTGCCGGTGAGCGGCTGTTCGGGCAGGTGTGCCTGACGGTGCACAGAGGCGCCGTCACCTACGAGAGAGAAAACGAAAACGAGTAAAAATATAAAAATGGAGGAACGGAACATGGTAGTGGACAGACTGTACGAATCGGTAAAGCAAAAGGGCGTTGTCTGCGTGGGGCTGGATACAGACATCAGCTATGTGCCGGAGGAGATGGCAAAGGCCGCCTCCACCCCCGGCGAAGCGGTGTTCCTCTTTAACAAAGCCATTGTGGACGCTACGGCAGACGTCTCCGGGTGCTATAAAGTGCAGATCGCCTATTATGAGTCCCTGGGCCTGGACGGAATGCTGGCCTATAAAAAGACTCTCGCCTACCTGCGGGAAAAAGGGCTCATCGCCATCGCCGACATCAAACGCGGGGACATTGCCAAAACCGCCGAGATGTACGCCAAAGGCCACTTTGAGGGGGATTTTGAGGCGGATTTCGTCACCCTGGCCCCCTACATGGGCATGGACAGCGTGACCCCCTACCTGCCCTATTTTAAAGAGAAAAACAAAGGCTGCTTTATCCTGGTGCGCACGTCGAACCCCGGCTCCAGAGATTTTCAGTACCTGACCACCTCCTCCGGAAAAACCATCTACGACACCGTGGGCGCCGCCGTCCAGGCCCTGGGACAGGACTATATGGGAAGCTGCGGCTTCAGCTCCATCGGCGCGGTGATCGGCGGCACCACCTCCGAGGAGGCGGAGACCATCCGCCGGGAGATGGACAAGACCTTCTTCCTCATCCCGGGCTACGGCGCCCAGGGCGGCAAGGCCGAGGACATCGCCCGCTACCTGGTGCACGGCAATGGAGGAGTGGTAAACTCCTCCCGGGCGGTGCTGCTGGCCTACAAAAAACACGGCGGGACCTTTGATGAAGCCGCCCGTGCCGAGGTGCTGCGCATGAGAAAGGAGATCGAAGATGCCTGCAAGTTGCTTGAAAAGTGAGATCCTGCAAAACGAAAAGATCGCGGACGGCATCTTTAAGATGGTCTGCCGCTTTCCCGGCGAGAAGCTGCCGGGGCAGTTCTTTATGGTGCGGGGCTGGCAGGGGTACCCCTTGCTCTCCCGGCCCATCAGCGTCTGCGACGCAGACGCCGGCACCGTGACCTTTGTCTACGAGGTGCGCGGCAAGGGCACTGAAATACTCTCCGGGCTGCGCCCCGGTGAAGAGGCGGAGCTCACCGGCGCCGTGGGCCACGGCTACCCGGTGGAGAAGATTTCCGGAAAGGTGGCCCTTGTCTCCGGCGGGGTGGGGCTCCCCCCCCTTCTTTACACGGCCAAGAGCCTTGCGGGCTGCGAGATTGAGCTGTTCTGCGGCTTCCGGGAGAAGAGCTACCTGACGGAGGAGTTCCTGCCCTATGTAAGGGCGGTCCATGTGGCCACCGACAGCGGGGCGGAGGGCCACAAGGGCTTTGTGACCGACCTGCTGCGGGCAGGGGACTACGACTTTGTCCTTACCTGCGGGCCGGAGATTATGATGAGAAAGGTGGCCGCGGCCTGCCGGGAGGCGGGGGTGACCTGCTATGTCTCCATGGAGCGCCACATGGCCTGTGGCATCGGGGCCTGCCTGGGCTGCACCTGCCAGACCAGCGGGGGTGCCAAATGCATCTGCAAAGAGGGCCCGGTATTTTTGAGCGAGGAGGTCATGGGGGATGCTTGAGACTGTCATCAACGGGGTAAAACTGAAAAACCCGGTCATCGCCGCCTCCGGAACCTTCGGATTCGGCCGGGAGTTTGCGCAGTTTTATGACCTTTCCCGCCTGGGCGGCATCTCCTCCAAGGGCCTCACCCTGGAGGAGCGGTTTGGAAATTCCGGTGAGCGCCTGTACGAGACCGAGAGCGGGCTCATCAACAGCATCGGCCTGCAAAACCCGGGCGTGGACGCCTTTATCGAGCACGAGCTCCCCTACATGGAGGGCCTGGGCACCGTGATCCTGGCAAACCTGGGCGGCGGCACTTTGGACGCCTATCTGCGGGGCGTGGAAAAGCTCAACGGCACTTCGGTGGATTTTATTGAGCTCAACATCTCCTGCCCCAACGTAAAGGCCGGCGGTATGGCCTTCGGCATCAAGTCCGACGTGGCCTACGAGGTGGTGAAGGAAGTGCGCTCCGTCTGCAGAAAGCCGCTGATGGTCAAGCTTTCCCCCAACGCGGAAAACATTGTGGAAATGGCGGCGCGGTGTGAGGAAGCCGGGGCGGATAGCCTCTCTCTGGTGAACACCTTCAAGGCCATGGCCATCGATATCCACCGCAGAAAACCGGTGTTTGACAACGTTTTTGCTGGGCTTTCCGGCCCCGCCATCAAGAATATTGCCCTGCGCATGGTGTATGAGGTCTCCGCCGCTGTCTCCGTGCCGGTCATCGGCATGGGGGGCATCAGCAGCTGGGAGGACGCCGTGGAATTTATCATGGCGGGAGCCTCGGCGGTACAGGTGGGAACAGCCAATTTTGTCCGGCCCACGGTCTGCCTGGAGATCATTGACGGCATCCAAAAATTTATGGAGGAAAATTCCTTCAGGACTATTGCAGAAATGGTCGGAATAGCGCATAATAATACTAAATAGCAGCTTCTGGAAAATTTAGAGCGCATAAAAATGATATCAATTAGAATAAAAATACATCTTTGAAAAGGAGAAATCACCATGTCTGTAGAGATCTTAAAAGAGACCGGCGCCCTTTTGGAAGGGCACTTCCTTCTGTCCTCCGGGCTGCACAGCAACCGTTACGCTCAGAACGCCAAGCTGCTGCAGTACCCTGACAAAGCCGCCCAGGTGCTCTCAATGGTGGCGGAAAAGGTAAAGGACCTGGACATCGACGTGCTGGTGGGCCCCGCCATGGGCGGCATCATCGTGGCCTACGAGCTGGGCCGTCAGCTGGGCAAGCGCGCTATTTTTACCGAGCGCGAAAACAACGTGATGACCCTGCGGCGCGGCTTTGAGATCCACAAAGGGGAAAAAGTGCTGATCACCGAGGACGTGGTGACCACGGGGAAATCCTCCTTTGAGAGCGTCAAGGTCATCGAGGAGATGGGCGGCGAGGTCATCGGCATCGCCTGCATCGTGGACCGCAGCGTTAAGGAGATCGGCCTGCCGGTCTATTCCGCCATGCGTTTGGATATCCAGACCTACGAGCCGGACAACTGCCCGCTGTGCAGGCAGGGGATCCCCCTGGTGAAACCCGGCAGCCGCAAGTTCAGCAAATAAGCGCGGCCGAAAGAAAGCCTTTTAATGTCTTACCCGAGAGGAGCATATACATGTCCAGTGCAAAAAAAGCGTGGGTCGTCTTAGCGGACGGGCAGGTGCTGGAGGGGCAGTCCTTCGGGGCCTGCGGCACCAGCATCGGCGAGATCGTCTTTAATACAGGGATGACCGGCTACCAGGAGGTTTTGACAGACCCCTCCTATTACGGCCAGATCGTCACCCAGACCTATCCCCTGATCGGCAACTACGGCATCAATAACGACGATATGGAGTCGGCCTCCTGCCATGTGAAGGGCTATATCGTGCGGGAATGGTGCGATGAACCCTCCAATTTCCGGGTGGCCATGAATATCGACCAATACCTGAAAAAGCAGAACATCATCGCCGTCAGCGGGATCGACACCCGGCGCCTTACCAAGACCCTCCGGGAAAATGGGGTGATGAACGGGGCGGTGACCACCGAGTATTCCCCTGAGGGAAAGGACGCGCTTTTGCAGGAGATCCGCACCTTTGCAGTGCGGGACGCGGTAAAGGCCGTGTCCTGTGAAAAACCCTTCCGGGCAGAGGCGGAGCACCCCTCTCTGGAGGTGGTGCTGATGGACTTTGGCCATAAGCGCAACATCACCCGCTCTCTGGTCTCCAGGGGCTGCAATGTGACGGTGGTGCCCTGCGATGCCACCGCGGAGGAGATCCTTGCCGGGCGTCCTGACGGGGTCATGCTCTCCAACGGCCCCGGCGACCCCGCCGAGAATGTAGAGATCATCGCGGAGATCGCCAAGCTGCTCCGCTCCGGAGTGCCGGTTTTCGGCATCTGCCTGGGCCATCAGCTGACCGCCTTGGCCGCCGGCGGCAGAACCGCCAAGCTCAAATACGGACACCGCGGCGCCAACCAGCCGGTGAAGGACCTGAAGCTGGGACGCACCTACATCACCTCCCAAAACCACGGCTATGCGGTAGTGGGCGAATCGCTTGACCCGGCCGAGGCGGTGATCAGCCATGTCAACGCCAACGATGGCACGGTGGAGGGTGTGGAGTATCTGCACATCCCCTGTTTTACCGTGCAGTTCCACCCGGAGGCCAGCGCCGGCCCCAGGGATACATCCTATCTGTTCGACCGGTTTGTCGATATGATGAATGCTTATCATAAGGAGGCGAAGCAGGATGCCTAAACGCGAAGATATCCGAAAGGTGCTGGTGATCGGTTCCGGCCCTATCGACATCGGGCAGGCGGCGGAGTTTGACTACGCTGGCACCCAGGCCTGCCGCGCCCTGAAAGAAGAAGGGCTGGAGGTAGTGCTTATCAACTCCAACCCCGCCACCATCATGACCGACAAGGCCATGGCGGACAAGATCTACATCGAACCCCTGGTGCCGGAGGTGGTCAAAAAGATTATCCGCATCGAGCGCCCGGACAGCATTTTGCCCACCCTGGGCGGCCAGACGGGGCTCAACCTCGCCATGGAGCTGGCAGAAGAGGGCTTTTTGGAGGAAATGGGGGTCAAGCTGCTGGGGGCAAACCCCGAGACCATTAAGAAAGCGGAGGACCGCCAGGCCTTTAAGGACACCATGCTCGCCATTGGGGAGCCCTGTATCCCCTCCAAGGTGGTGGAGGATATCGATTCCGCCCTTGCGTTTGCGGAGGAGATCGGCTACCCGGTTATCGTCCGCCCTGCCTTTACCCTGGGCGGCACCGGCGGCGGCATCGCCTACGACAAAGAGCAGCTTCAGGAGATCGGGGAAAACGGCCTGCGTCTTTCCCCCATCACCCAGGTGCTCATCGAAAAATGCATCTCCGGCTGGAAGGAGATCGAATACGAGGTGATCCGGGACGGCAGAGGCAACGTGATCACCGTCTGCAATATGGAGAACATCGATCCGGTGGGCATCCACACCGGCGACTCCATCGTGGTGGCCCCCACCCAGACACTGACCGACCGGGAATGCCAGATGCTGCGCACTGCGGCGCTCAACATCATCACAGAGCTGAAGATAGAGGGCGGCTGCAACGTTCAGTTTGCCCTGTACCCCAACAGCTTTGAATACGCGGTCATCGAGGTGAACCCCCGGGTGTCCCGCTCCTCGGCCCTGGCCTCCAAAGCCACCGGCTACCCCATTGCCAAGGTGGCGGCCAAAATTGCCGTGGGGTACTGCCTGGATGAGATCCCCAATGCGGTGACCGGCAAGACCTGTGCCTGCTTTGAACCGGCACTGGACTACTGCGTGGTGAAGTTCCCGCGGTGGCCCTTCGATAAATTTGTCTACGCGGAAAAGACCCTGGGTACCCAGATGAAGGCCACCGGAGAGGTAATGGCCATTGGCCAGAGCTTTGAGCTGGCCATGATGAAGGCTGTTTCCTCCATCGAACTGGGGCTGGAGACCCTGACCCTCAAAAGCCTGGAGAGCAAGACGGAAGAGGAGATCGTGGAGCTGCTCCACGTCACCGACGACCAGCGCATTTTTGTGGTGTACGAGGCTCTCAAGCGCGGCGTTTCCTCCGATGTGATCTTCGAGATCACCAAAATCGACAAATGGTTTTTGGAAAAATTCCGCAAGCTTGCCCATATGGAGCTTGCCCTGGCCGGCGGAGCCCTGGATGAGGAGACCTACCTTGCCGCCAAGAAAATGGGGTTTTTGGATAAGACCATCACCCGCCTGACCGGGAAAGAGATCAAAAACCCGCTGCTTGCCTCCTATGCCATGGTGGATACCTGCGCGGCGGAGTTTACCGCTGAGACACCTTACTTCTACTCCACCTTCGGCGGGGAGAACGAGGCGTCGGAATACATTGCCCACCACAGCGACCCAAACAAGAAAAAGGTCATTGTGTTCGGTTCCGGCCCTATCCGCATCGGGCAGGGCATCGAGTTTGACTATTGCTGCGTACACTGCGCCTGGGCTCTGAAAGAGAAGGGCCTGGAGGCGGTGATCACCAACAACAACCCCGAGACCGTCTCTACCGATTTTGACACCGGCGACCGCCTCTACTTTGACCCGCTGAACCCCGAGTACGTCAAGGCGCTCATCGAAACGGAAAAGCCCTGGGGCGTGGTGGTGCAGTTTGGCGGGCAGACCGCCATCAAGCTCACCAAATCTCTCAAAAGTATGGGAGTCCGCATCCTCGGCACCAGCGCCGACGCCATCGACGAGGCGGAGGACCGGGAGCGGTTCGACGCCCTGCTGGAGCGCTGCCGGATCCCCCGTCCTCAGGGACACACCGTCTTTACTGCGGAGGAAGCCAAAGCCGCTGCGGCGGACGTGGGCTACCCCGTGCTGCTGCGCCCCTCCTACGTGCTGGGCGGGCAGAATATGATCATCGCCTACAACGACGCCGACGTGGATGAGTACATGGCCATCATCACCTCCCACGAGCTGGAAAACCCGGTCCTGGTGGATAAATACATGATGGGTATCGAGGCCGAGGTGGACGCCATCTGTGACGGGGAGGACTACCTGATCCCCGGTATTATGGAGCACATCGAGCGGGCCGGCATCCACTCCGGAGACTCCATCTCCGTCTACCCGGCGCAGCATATGAGCCAGCGCAACCGGGATACCATTGTGGAATACACCGCGCGCCTGGCCCGGGAGCTTAAGATCGTGGGCCTGATGAACATCCAGTATGTCATCTACAGCGGCGAGGTGTATATCATCGAGGTGAACCCCCGCTCCTCCCGCACCGTTCCCTACATCAGCAAGGTCACCGGCGTTCCCATGGTGGACCTGGCCACCCGCTGCATGCTGGGCGAAAAACTCCGCGATATGGGCTATGGTACGGGGCTCTACCCGGAGGCCGATTATGTAGCCGTTAAGGTCCCGGTGTTCAGCTTTGCCAAGCTCCACGATGTGGATACGCAGCTGGGGCCGGAAATGAAATCCACCGGTGAGGTGCTGGGCGTGGCCAAGACCTTCCCGGAGGCCATGTACAAGGGCCTGGTGGCGGCGGGCTATAAGATGAAGCACGAGGGCGGCGTTCTCATTACCGTCCGCGATGCAGACAAGCACGACATCGTCCCCATTGCCGACAAACTCTCCCGGCTGGGCTTTACCCTGTATGCCACGGGCGGCACGGCGCTGCGCCTGAACAAAAACATGATCCCCACCAACATGGTGCGCAAGATCCACGAGGGACATCCCCATATCATCGACCTGATCGAGAGCGGAAAGATCGATTATATGATCTCCACCTCCAAGAAAGGGAGGATTCCCCAGCGCGACAGCGTAAAGGTGCGCCGCAAGGCGGTGGAGCGCTCCATCCCCTGCCTGACCGCCATCGATACGGCGGCGGTGCTGGTGGACTGCCTGATGATGAACAAAAAAGTGGAGGAGATCGACGTGGTGGATATCACGAAGATCTGACCGTTTCAAACCGGGAAAGCGGCCGAAGCCTTTGGCTTCGGCCGCTGCGTTTTTGAGGCAAAAAATGTGGCTTGCAGGAAAATTTCGCCGACCGGGGAAGATGGGAAAGAAAGTGCATATCCTAACCAGGAGGGCTGTGCCGTTCGGGAAATTGCATAATTCACGAAAAATTTACAATATCAAAACTCCCCCAATATGCAAGCACACAAAAAAATTGTTCGATTTTTACTAAATTTTTAATATAAAATTTATATTCAAAACAAAATCAATAAATAAAACGGCAAAATTTTGGGAAGAAATACAAATTTCGCAGAGCGTGGGCGAAAGTCAAAGATTTAAGTCATAAATTTGCGTTTCGACAAAATCTATAGTATGATATAGTGACATAATTAATTTTTGAAGAAGAAACGGCTGCCATAAATTTTGACGTTTTTTAAAACTATAGCGAAATAAATTTTGGCGGCGCTTTTCTTTTTAAAAAGCGAATGGTAAAAACAGTTTATTTTACAATGAGTTTTCTGTATCCCTAAAATCGTACAAGGAATGGATGAGGTGACGAGAGATGCTTAAGTATTGTGCAAAGCGGGCGCTTTCCATGCTGCTCACGCTGTTTTTGATCGCGACAGCGACCTTTTTTCTGATGCGGGCTATTCCCGGCGGCCCCTTTACCCGGGAGCGGGCACTTCCGCCGGAGGTGGAAAAGGTGCTGATGGAAAAGTACAACCTGGATGCGCCGCTCCTGGTGCAGTATAAGGACTATATGGTGGACCTGCTTCACGGCGACCTGGGCCCCTCCTTCCAGAAAGTGGGGGTGCGCGTCAGCGATATGATCGCCGCGGGGTTCCCCATCTCCGCCAAGGTGGGTGGTGTCGCTTCGCTGATGATCATAGCGGTCGGGATCCCGCTGGGGATATGGGCGGCGCTGAAAAAGAATACGCTGCCGGACTATGTCGTGTCTGTTTTGGCCACGGTGGGTATTACGGTGCCGAGTTTTGTCATCGGCGCGTTTATCATGTATGTGTTTGGGGAGCTTTTGGGCTGGATCCCGGCTGGCGGACTGGAGGACTGGAGAGGCTATATCGGCCCGGTGCTCGCCATCGGCGGCTTTTCCCTGGCCTTTGTCACCCGGCTGATGCGCTCCAGCATGCTGGAGGTGACGGGGCAGGACTATATCCGAACAGCCCGCGCGGGAGGGCTGCCCGGCTACAAGATCGTGTTTAAGCACGCGCTGAAAAACGCGCTGATCCCGGTCGTGACCTATATCGGGCCGATGGTGGCCTCCATTCTCACCGGCTCCTTTGTGGTGGAAAAGATCTTTGCCATTCCCGGCATGGGCAAGTATTTTGTAGAGAGCATCACCAACCGCGATTACACGGTCATTATGGGGACGACCCTGTTCTTTGCGGCCATCTATGTGGTGATGGTGTTTCTGGTGGACATTGCCTATGCGCTGATCGACCCGCGCATCAAGCTGGAAGACTGAGGGGGAGACGAGGATGGAAAAAAGAGAATGGGATTTTTTGGACAAGGATCTGTCGGAGCGCAGCGAAGAGACGCGGCCGGGCCTTACTTATTGGGCAGATGTCTGGCGCCGCTTCTGCAAAAACAAGCTGGCGCTTTTTGGCCTTGTCCTGCTGGTGGCCATTGTGGGGCTTGCGGTAATAGGGCCCATGGTGTCGCCCTATTCCTACGAGGATCAGACGCTGGAGATGGGGAACCTTCCCCCCACGCTCAAGGTGACACAGCTTGACGAAAATAATTACGTCTATGTCCACCCGGAGTACAAGCTGTTTTCCGTCAGCCTCTCCGGAGAGGTTTTGGGCGTACCGGAAAAAGTACGCGACGACAAGATAAACCGCAAGGTCATCTACAGCATCGACGGCAAAGAAGTGGTTTTGGATTATAACCTGGCCAAGAAAAATAAAAACGACAAAAACGCGCCAAAGTATCAGCTCTTTGTGGATGGGGAGGAGATCTCCACCCAGCCGCTGAAGACGGTACACAACAAGACCTATATTTTCGGCACCGATAAGCTGGGCCGGGATGTGTGGGTGCGAAACCTCTACGGCGCCCGCATCTCGCTTTTGGTGGGGATCGTGGCGGCCCTGGTCACCGGTATCGTCGGGGTTATTTACGGCGGTATCTCCGGTTACGAGGGCGGCCGTGTGGACAACATCATGATGCGTATTGTGGATCTGATTAATTCCATCCCCCTGATGCTGATCGTCATTTTGATCTCGGTGGTGCTTACCGGAGGCCTTGCCACCATTATCCTTACCATAGGCCTGGTATACTGGGTGGGCATGGCGCGGCAGGTGCGGGGCCAGGTGCTCAGCCTTAAGGAGCAGGAGTTCGTCCTGGCGGCCAAAACTTTGGGCGCCTCCAAATGGCGCATTATCATGCGGCACCTTATCCCAAACGCGCTGGGGCCGATCATTGTCTCCATGATGATGAGCATTCCCCAGGCCATCTTCACAGAGTCCTTTTTGAGCTTTATCGGCCTGGGCGTTTCCGCGCCCATGGCCTCCTGGGGCACTTTGGCCAGCGATGCCCTGGGCGGCATCCGCTCCTACCCCTATCTGCTGATCGTCCCGTCCCTGTCCATTGCCCTGACCATGTTTGCCTTTAATTTTGTGGGGGACGGGCTGCGGGACGCCCTGGACCCCAAACTGCGTAAATGACCGGCGGCCGGAGAGAGTAGGAGGAGAAAAACCGATGGCAGAACAGAAAAAGCTTTTGGAAGTAAAAAACCTGCGCACCTCTTTCTTCACCCATGTGGGGGAGGTAAAGGCCGTGCGGGATGTTAGTTTTCACCTGGACCGGGGGGAGATCCTCGGCATCGTGGGGGAATCGGGCAGCGGAAAAAGCGTCACCTGCATGTCCGTGATGCGTCTGCTGCAGGACCCGGGCCGTATCATCGGCGGGGAAGTACTTTACGAGGGCGAGGATCTTGTGAAGAAAACCGAAAAGGAAATGCAGAAGATCCGCGGTGAAAAGATCTCCATGGTGTTTCAGGACCCGATGACCGCCATGAACCCGGTGTTCACCGTGGGCAACCAGATGGTGGAGCTGATCCGCCAGCACCGGAAAATGAGCAAACAGGAGGCCCATGACCTGGCGGTGAAGATGCTGGGGCTGGTGGGCATCCCCTCTCCGGAGGAGCGCATGAAGAATTATCCGCATGAGTTTTCCGGCGGGATGCGGCAGCGCGCCATGATCGCCATGGCGCTCTCCTGCGACCCGGATCTGCTGATCGCGGATGAGCCCACCACTGCCTTGGATGTGACGATCCAGGCCCAGGTGCTGGACCTGATGAAGGAGCTTCAGCAAAAAACCGGCACGGCGATCATCCTGATCACCCACGATCTGGGCGTGATCGCGGAGACCTGCCGCCGGGTGATCGTGATGTACGGCGGCATGATACTGGAAAGCGGTACGGTGGAGGAGATCTTCCACCAGCCCGCAAACCCCTACACTCTGGGGCTGCTGGGCTCTGTGCCGAACCCGGAAAAGAGCAGGGAGCGTCTGGAGCCGATCCCCGGCTCTCCGCCGGATCTGATCCGGCCCCCGAAGGGCTGCCCCTTCTGCTACCGGTGCCGGTACGCCATGAACAAGTGCGTGGAGGAGGTTCCACCCCTGTTTGAGCTTTCCGAAACACATCAGTCCCGGTGTTGGCTGCTTCACCCGGACGCGCCGAAGGTAGGCGCCTTTGAAAGGGAGGGCAGATAAAAATGGAACAGACAAAGCCGCTTCTTCAGGTGGAAGGCTTGAAAGAATATTTTACTGTTGGAAAAAACAAGGTGGTCAAAGCGGTGGATGACCTGAGCTTTTCCATTCTGCCGGGGGAGACCCTGGGCCTTGTGGGGGAGTCCGGGTGCGGAAAATCCACCACCGGGCGCACGGTGCTGAAGCTCTATGAGCCCACGGGGGGAAAGATCTTCTTTGAGGGAAAGGACATCACGCACCTTGGGGCGCGGCAGATGCTGCCCTACCGCAAGGAGATGCAGATGATCTTCCAGGATCCCTACGCCTCCCTCAACAGCCGCATGACGGTGGAGGATATCATCTCCGAGGCCCTGGTCATCCATCATCTGGGCTCTGCCAAAGAGCGGAGCGAGACGGTGGCGGAGCTGTTAAACAAGGTGGGCCTCAAGCGGGAGCACGCCAGCCGCTACCCCCACGAGTTTTCCGGCGGCCAGCGCCAGAGGATCGGGATCGCTCGGGCTTTGGCGGTGCAGCCTAAATTTATTGTCTGTGACGAGCCCATCTCCGCCCTGGACGTGTCTATCCAGGCGCAGGTGGTCAATATGCTGGAGGACCTTCAGCACGAGATGGGGCTTACCTATTTGTTTATCGCCCACGATCTCTCTATGGTCAAGCATATCTCCAGCCGTATCGGCGTGATGTATCTGGGGCAGATGATGGAGCTTGCAAAAGCCGACGAGCTTTATGCCCGGCCGCTGCACCCCTATACCCAGGCGCTTCTCTCGGCGATCCCGGTGCCGGACCCCAGCCATAAAAAGAGCAGGATCGTGCTGGAGGGGGAGGTCCCCTCTCCGCTGGACCCGCCTTCAGGCTGCCCCTTCCGCACGCGGTGTCGTTTCTGCAAAGAGGTGTGCGCCCAGAGCACCCCGAAGCTCCGGGAAGTGGAGCCGGGGCATTGGGCGGCCTGTCATCTGATGGATGACTGACCCGGGTGCGGGTATCTTCGGCCCGACCCCCAAAAAATGTTTGAGCTCCCGAACTCTCGGGTGACAAGAATAGAAGAAAGAATATTGGAGGAAGATCTATCATGAAAAAAATTGCCCTTTTGCTGGCAGTGGTCATGCTGGTTTCCCTGTTTGCCGCCTGCGGCAGCAGCGGAGATACCGGCAGCTCCACCCCTTCCAACAGCGGCAGCTCCACCCCCGTGGCGGGCGGGGAGGATCTGGCGAACACCCTGGTGTTTAACCTGAGTGCCGACCCCAAAACCGTGGATCCCACCCTCAACTCTGCCGTGGACGGCAGCCACATCATCAACAACACCTTTGAGGGGCTCTACCGAGACCGCGGCAACGGCTCCCCCGAGCCCGCCATGGCGGAGAGCGTGGACATTTCCGGTGACGGAACGGTCTACACCTTCCATCTGCGGGATGCCAAATGGTCTGACGGACAGCCTGTCACCGCCGGAGACTTTGTATTCTCCTGGAAAAGAGCGGTAAACCCGGCCACCGCGTCGGAGTACGGCTTTATCCTCTCTCCCGTGAAGAATGCCGGTGCTATCTATGCCGGCGAGCTGGGTGTGGATGAGCTGGGCGTCAAAGCTGTGGACGACAAGACCCTGGAAGTGACCCTGGAAAACCCCACCGGCTATTTTCTGGACCTGACCGGTTTTGCCACCCTGATGCCTCTGCGCGAGGACATCGTGGGCAGCGACACCGAGGGCACCTGGGCCAAGGACCCGGCCAAAGCGGTGAGCAACGGGCCGTTCACCGTCTCTGAGTATGTGATGAATGACCGCATCGTGCTCACCAAAAACCCCGAGTACTGGAACGCGGAAAATGTCAAGCTGGAGAAGGTCATCGCCAAGATGATTGTGGAGGAGTCCACCGCGCTCACCGCTTATAAGACCGGCGAGCTGGATCTGATCGACCATGTTCCCGCGGAGGAGATCCCCCAGCTGGTGGCCTCCGGAGACTGTGAGATCTACCCCAGGATCGGCACCTCTTTTTACGTGGTGAACACCGATTTCCCCGAGCTCTCTGACGTCCGTGTCCGCAAGGCTCTGAGCCTGGCCATTGACCGCACCGCTCTGACGGAGCAGGTGACCCGGGCCGGTGAGATGCCCGCCATGGGCTATGTCCCCTACGGCTTCACGGATGCCGACGGAAAGGATTTCCGCGAGACTGCCGGAAACTATTACCTCTCCGATACCGCCGACATCGAGCAGGCCAAGGCCCTGCTGAAAGAGGCCGGATATCCGGACGGCCAGGGCCTGCCGGAACTTGAGATCCTCTACAACACGAATGAGAGCAACAAGGCTATCGCTGAAGCCATCCAGTCCATGTGGAAGGAGATCGGCGTAAATGCCAAGCTGACCAACCAGGAGTGGGCTGTGTTCCAGAACACCCGCATGAACCTGCAGTACAGCGGCATTGCCCGCCACGGCTGGAGCGGCGACTATCTGGACCCCCAGACCTTCCTTGATATGTTCGAGACCGGCAACGTGCAGTCCGGAAACGGCTACAGCAATGAGGAGTACGACCAGTACCTGCACACCGGTATGGCCACCACCGGCAAAGAGCGTTTTGACGCTTTCTATGCCGCGGAGAAGATCCTGATGGAGGATGCCTATATCATCCCCCTGTACTTTAACGTCACCCCCATGATGTGCAGCGAGAACCTGACCGGCTGGTATTTTGCCCCCACCGAGAAGTTCTGGTTCGGCGACGCGGAGATCACCCGCTGAGCAGGCATCAAAAACGCAAAACAGCCGCGGGCTTTTGGCCCGCGGCTGTTTTTTGTGGAGGGAAGGCTTCGGGAAAGGAAAAGAAGATTGTCTTTTAAAGGCAAATGGCGTATAATATTTTTTGGCATTTGCCGCCCAAATGACATGGGCAAATTTTGGACGCTGAGAGGCTTTGACATGGCTGACGGCGGACAAGGAGGAGAAAAATGAGAAAAGAACTGGAAAAGGTCTACGACCCGAAGCAGGTGGAGGACCGCACCTACCAATTCTGGCTGGATGGCGGATACTTCCACGCAAAGCCGAACCCCGATAAAAAACCCTATACCATTGTCATTCCGCCCCCCAACGTCACCGGGCAGCTGCACATGGGGCATGCCCTGGACGAGACGCTGCAGGATATCCTCATCCGCTGGAAGCGGATGCAGGGCTACGAGGCCCTGTGGATGCCCGGGACTGACCACGCCGCCATCGCCACCGAGGCGAAGGTAGTGGCCGCCATGAAGGAGGAAGGGCTCACCAAGGAGATGCTCGGACGGGAGAAATTCCTGGAGCGGGCATGGCAGTGGAAAGACCAATATGAAAACCGTATCATCAGCCAGCTGAAAAAGCTGGGTTCCTCCTGCGACTGGGACCGCCTGCGCTTTACCATGGATGAAGGGTGCTCCAAAGCGGTCAAGGAAGTGTTTCTGCGCCTGTACGATAAGGGGCTCATCTACCGCGGGGAGCGCATCATCAACTGGTGCCCCCACTGTAAGACCTCCCTCTCCGACGCAGAGGTGGAGTATGAGGAAAAGGCGGGGGCCTTCTGGCATATCCGCTACCCCATCGCCGACGGAAGCGGCTATATTGAAGTTGCCACCACCCGCCCGGAGACCATGCTGGGCGATACCGCCGTGGCGGTACACCCCGATGACGAGCGCTATCAGAGCCTGATCGGCAAAAACGTGATCCTGCCTCTGGTGAACAAGGAGATCCCCGTGGTGGCCGATACCTATGTGGAGATGGACTTCGGCACCGGCGTGGTAAAGATCACCCCGGCTCACGACCCCAACGACTTTGAGGTGGGCCTGCGCCACGGCCTTCCGGTCATCAATATCTTTACCGAGGATGCCCATATCTGCGAGGGATGGGGAAAATACTCCGGCATGGACCGCAACGAGGCCAGAAAGGCCATCGTGGCCGATCTGGAGGCCGGGGGCTACCTGCTGGAGACCGAGGACTACAAGCACAACGTGGGTACCTGCTACCGCTGCGGTACCGTGGTGGAGCCGAGGGTGTCCAAGCAGTGGTTCGTTAAGATGGAACCTCTGGCAAAGCCCGCCATCGAGGCGGTGAAAAACGGAAAGACCCGCTTTGTGCCGGACCGCTTTGACAAGATCTATTATCACTGGTTGGAGGACATCCGTGACTGGTGCATCTCCCGTCAGATCTGGTGGGGACACCGCATTCCCGCCTATTACTGCGACGACTGCGGAGAGCTCGTGGTGGCCGGTGAAAAGCCGGAGGCCTGCCCCAAGTGCGGCAGCCGCCGCCTCACCCAGGACCCCGACACGCTGGACACCTGGTTCTCTTCCGCCCTGTGGCCCTTTTCCACCCTGGGCTGGCCGGACAAGACCCCGGAGCTTGAGTATTTCTACCCCACTGACACCCTGGTGACCGGCTACGACATCATCTTCTTCTGGGTGGTGCGCATGATGTTCTCCGGTTTGGAACACATGGGCGAGGTGCCCTTTAAGACGGTGCTGATCCACGGCCTGGTGCGGGACGCCCAGGGCAGAAAGATGAGCAAATCCCTCGGCAACGGCATCGACCCGCTGCTGATCATCGACCAGTACGGCGCCGACGCCCTCCGCTTTATGCTGGCCACCGGCAACAGCCCGGGCAACGACCTGCGCTTCTCCGAGGAGAAGGTAAAGGCCAGCCGCAACTTTGCCAACAAGATCTGGAACGCCACCAGGTTCATCCTGATGAACCTGCCGGAGGATATTACCGAGCCCTCCCTGCCGGAGACCCTTCAGACCGAGGATAAGTGGGTGCTGAGCAAGTACAACGCACTGGTGCGGGAAGTGACCGAGAACCTGGATAAGTTTGAGCTTGGCATCGCAGTGCAGAAGCTGTACGATTTTACCTGGGATATCTACTGCGACTGGTATATCGAGCTGACCAAGACCCGCATTTCCGCCGGCGGAGATACTGCCAGAGCCGCCCAGCAGGTGCTGGTGTATGTGATGAACGGTATCCTCAAGATGCTCCACCCGGTGATGCCCTTTATCACCGAGGAGATCTGGCAGGCTATCCCCAACGACAGCGAGAGCATTATGGTGGCCAGCTGGCCCCAGTACAGGGAAGAGCTCGACTTCAAGGCCGAAGAGCAGGATTTTGAGAAGATCATGGGGGTGATCAAGGCGGTTCGCAACCGCCGCGCCGAGATGAACGTTCCCCCCAGCAAGAAGGCCCATGTCTATATCGCCACCGATTTCGGCGACGTCTTCCGCAGCGGGGCGCCGTTTATGGAGCGCCTTGCCTCCGCATCCCACGTGGAGGTGGGCGAGAGCTGGCAGATCGACGGAGCGGTGCAGGTAGTGACCGACGCGGCCCGCTGCTTTATCCCCATGGATGAGCTGATCGACCTGGAGAAGGAGACGGCACGCCTGGAGAAAGAGAAAAAGACCTGTGAAAAGGACATCGCCATGTTTGAAGGCAAGCTTTCCAACCAGAATTTCCTGGCCAAGGCCCCGCAGAACGTGGTGGAGGCGGAAAAGTCCAAGCTGGAAAAGCTCAGGGAACGCCTGGCGAAGATCGAAGAGAGCATTGCGGCTCTGAAAAAATAAGCAGAGGAAAAAGCCGCCGCGGCCGCGGCGGCTTTTTCGCCCCTTTGTGCCAGGGCGCGGAGGCAGCCTGGCCCAGACGGGAAAGGGCCGAAAAAGCCGAAGCTTAAGACTTTTCTTGCATGTAAAGTTTATCACCTTAACAGTTTGGGAGGCTCTTTTATGAACTGTGAAGAAGCCATCGCGTATATCCATTCCTTCCGGCGCTTTAAAAAGATACCTGGCCTTGCCCCCATCCGGGAGCTGCTGGAGGTGCTGGGGCGCCCGCAGGACGGGCTCCGCTTTCTGCATGTGGCGGGCACCAACGGAAAGGGCTCGGTCTGCGCCATGTGCGCCTCCGTGCTGCGGGAGGCCGGGTACCGCACGGGGCTTTTTATTTCGCCCTATGTGCTCGATTTCCGGGAGCGGATGCAGGTGGACGGTGAGATGATCGGCGAGGAGGAACTGGCGGCTCTGATCGGGGAGCTCCGGCCGGTTTTGGAGGAGATGAAGGAGCGGGACGTCTCCATCTCGGAGTTTGAGGTGGTCACCGCTGCGGGGCTCTTGTGGTTTGCCAAAAAAGGCTGTGATGCCGTCTGCCTGGAGGTGGGCCTCGGCGGGCGCTTTGACGCCACTAACGTCATCGAAGCGCCCATGGTGTCGGTGATCACTTCGGTGGGGTACGACCATACCGAGATTTTGGGGGACACGCTGGAACAGATCGCCGCCGAAAAGAGCGGCATTATCAAACAGGGCGGCGTCACGGTGGCGGGCCCCGGGCAGGACCCGGGCGCCCTTGCCGTGATCATGGAGCGCTGCGCCCTGCAGGAAAACCGGCTGATCCTTCCGGGGCTTGCCTCGGCCGAGGTGCTGGAGGCGGGCGTTTTCGGCAGCCGCATCCGCTTCGGCGGGCTGGAGCTGGAGATCCCCCTGGGAGGGCGGCACCAGATCGCCAACTGCCTGACCGCGGTGGAAGCCCTGCGGGCGCTGAGGACCTATGGATTTGCAATATCTGACAAAAATATTACAGAGGGGATAAAAATAGTGCGGTTTCCCGCCCGGATGGAGTGCTTCAGCCGGGCGCCGATGGTGTTTTTGGACGGGGCGCACAACCCGGAGGGCTGCCGGGCGCTGGCCACCGCCCTGGAGGAATTCCCCCGGGAGCGGGTGTTGGTGGTCATGGGGATGCTGGCGGACAAGGACACGGAGCGTTCGGTGGAGCTGGCGGCTTCCCATGCCTCCCGCTTCTGGGCGGTGACGCCGCCCTGCCCCCGGGCCCTGGAGGCGGAGAAGCTGGCGGAGACCGCCGCGCGGTACTGCCCTCATGTCCGGGCGGCCGCCTCCCCCGGGGAGGGGCTGCGGGAGGCGCTGGCCCAGGCGGACAGGGAGGACGCGGTGTTTTTCTGCGGCTCCCTCTACCTTGCGGCAGAGCTTCGGCCGCTGCTGGCAAAGCGTTTTCCGGCGGACAGAAAATGACAAAATAAGACCGGGGCCGCCGCCCCGTTCCGACAAATTTTTTAACACAAAACCTTTATGCTGGTAGATAGTATCTGCCGGGATAAGGGTTTTCTTTTTGCCGGGAAAATTCTTGAAATTTGTAAAATAATAAATGATTTATACTAAATGTTTTATACATAGAAAGGAAGGACAAGCAATGGATGTCATTCTGACCGCTGAAGGGGAGCTGGTGACGGCCGCCCTCTCCGGAGAGATCGACCATCACGGCGCGGGGGAGATCCGCCAGCGGATCGACGAACTGGTGCAGCGTGCCGAACCGAAGGAGCTGATCCTGGATTTCCGGGACGTCACTTTTATGGACAGCTCCGGCATCGGGCTGGTGATGGGGCGGTACCGCCTGGTGCAGAGCTTCGGCGGAACGCTGTGCCTGCGCAATGTATCGGCGCCGCTTAAAAAAGTGATGAAGCTGGCGGGGCTGGACCGCATCGCCCGGATGGAGGACACCCGTCCCGGACAGAAACTGTGAGGAGATGAACACCATGAAACCGGTCAACGAGATGAAACTGGTCATTCCCAGCCGCTCTTCCAACGAAAGCTTTGCCCGGGCGGCGGTGGCGGCCTTTATCGCACCCCTGGACCCCACCATCGGCGAGCTTGCCGACATTAAGACCGCGGTGAGCGAGGCGGTGACCAACTGCATCGTCCACGCCTACCGTGACGACCTTGGAAAAATTTACATACAGGCAAAAATACTGGAACAGGGCCGGGTCGTCATCCGCATCCGGGATACCGGCTGCGGCATTGCGGACGTGAAGAAAGCCATGGAACCCCTTTACACCACCTGTACCACCGGGGAAAGGGCCGGGCTGGGTTTCGCGGTCATGCAGTCCTTTATGGACAAGCTGCGGGTCACCTCCCATCCGGACCGGGGGACGACGGTGACGATGGAAAAACGGATCCTGTCCAAAGGGGCGTAGATGATGCTGCTTGTGCAGGAAGAGCGGGACAAAATGATCAGAGAAAACCTGGGGCTGGTGCACTCCTGTGCCCACCGCTTTAAGGGCAGGGGGATCGAATATGAGGACCTGTTTCAGTCGGGCTGCATGGGGCTTATCAAAGCCACCGACGCCTTTGACGAAAACCGCGGCGTGCGCTTTTCCACTTACGCGGTGCCGGTGATCCTGGGGGAAATGCGGCGGCTGTTCCGGGATGGGGGGAGCGTTAAAGTGTCCCGCACTTTAAAGGAGCTCTCCCTTAAAACAGTGCGTGCTAAGGAGCGCCTTTCCGTCCGGGAGGGGCGGGAGCCCACCGTGGGGGAACTGGCCCGGGAGCTCGGGGTAGAGCCGGAGCAGGTGGTGGAGGCGCTCAATGTGTCGGCCCCGCCCCTCTCCCTCACGGAGGGGGAGGAGGAGGGCGCCGGGCAGATCGATATCCCGGTGGAGTCTCCGGAGGAAGCTTTGTCCGACAGCCTTGCCCTGCGCCAGCAGCTGAGCGGACTGGAGGAGCTGGACCGGGCCCTCATCCGCCTGCGCTACTACGGGGGAAAGACCCAGGTGCAGACGGCCGAGATCCTGGGAATGACTCAGGTGCAGGTTTCCCGGAGGGAAAAAAAGATCCTGACCCGGCTGAGAGGGGAAATGGGCGGATAGCAGCTGAACAAGCCTGTCCACCTTGATCAGCTTTCGCCCATTTCCAGGGTTTGAAAGCGCCATAGAAGAAACTCCCAAACACAGAAGGGGGAGGGCTGCAGAGCCCTCCCCCTTCTGTGTTTGAAGCGGTTTTTCCGCCGGACGGCCCTGCGGAGCCACGGGGGCAGGGGCTGGATTTGCCGGCAGGATTGTGCTATATTTTTACTGTGCTAAAACGGGGTGGAGGGGAAGGAATGCCGGACATCAAATACCGAAACGAAAATTTGAGAAATTCCATTCCTTTTAACGCTTATGTCATGGGTGGAGAAAAAACCTTTCTTTACCATTGGCATGAGCAGATCGAGCTGCTGTACTGTGTCAGCGGCTTTTTCAAGGTGGGGATCGGGAATGAGATCTATACCGTGGAGAAGGGGCAGTGCGTACTGATCGCCGCAGGGCAGCGCCACTGTATTTTTTCCTCCGATGACACCCACCGGAGGGTCGTCGTCCTGTTTGACCCGGAGCTTGCCCAGATCCCCCTGCTGCCGGGGGAGGGCAAAGCGGCCATGCGCCGGGAGGTAAAGCCCCACAGCGCCCACTGGCCGGAGCAGACGGCGGAGAAGATGCGGGCCTGCATTCTCACACTTTTAAAGGAAAACCAGGAGAAAAATCCCGGCTGGGCCGAGGCAGTCTGCGCGCAGCTGTTTGAGATCAAGTGCCTTTATATCCGGGAGCTTCCCACCGAAAAGAGCGTCGAAAAGGCGGCGGTGCATGTTCCGGCCATGAAAAAGGTGCTGGGATATCTGGGGGAAAACTTCCGGCGGGAGATCACCCTCAACAGCTGTGCTGCGGAGCTGGGGTACAACCGTTCCTATCTCTCGGCGCTGATGAAGAAGAATACCGGCAGCAGCTTTCACAGCTATCTCACGAATATCCGCCTCAGCGAGGCGTGCCAGCTTCTGGCAAACCAGGAGATCAGCGTGGCGGACGCCGGACGGCAGTCGGGATTTTCCAGCCTGAAGACCTTTCACCGCGTTTTTTATGCGCGTTATAGTATGTCCCCCGGCGCGTACCGGAAAAAATACGCCTCCCCGGAGGAAGGATGATTGGGAAGAGGATCCGGGGCCGCCCAAACGGGAGTGGGACGACCGAAAGGCAGCTGTCATTTGTTATTTTGCAAGGTGAAAGAAAATGAAGACTATGCTTTTGCCTTTGGGCGCTGCTGCGAGAGGAGCAGCGCCCATGGCGGGGCCTACCGATGGCTGTCGGCAGCAGGTGGGCACCGACAACACGCCGCGCAAAACGGAAAAAGGCATCCTGCCCGTTTGGACGGACAGGATGCCTTTTTTTAGCTTATTCCCGGGGAGAGGGATCAGTCCCATTCGATGCCTTTAAATTTTTTGAAGGCGTCCATGCTGATCTTGATGGAATCAATCTCGTCGATGGCGCAGAGATCCTGCTCCAGCAAAATGTACTCCACCCCGGCCTTGTTGCCGGCGTTGATGAAGGCCTGGATGGGGAGGGTCCCGGTGCCCACTTCGGCAAAGGTGCCCACATGGCGGTTTTTCTGGTGCAGCTCGGGGTCCAGGTCAAAGATATCGATGCGCTCCTCAAATAGGTTCAGGGGTTCGCCGCAGTCTTTCTTAAAATCTTTCTGATGCATCAGGATCAGGCGGTCGCCCAGTTTGGCGGCTTCGGTGATGGGGGAAGCGCCGCCGCGGCAGGCCCAGTAGTTGTCCAGCTCAAAGAAAAAGCTGTCGGCGGGGGTGTTCTCCACCATGATGTCCCAGGCAGTTTTGCCGCCGAAGGGCTGGAACTCCCAGAAATGGTTGTGGTAATAGTAGCGAAGGCCGTATTTTTTGGCGATCTCGGAGTGGGCGGCCATCCGCTCGGTTTTCTCCTTGAGGTCGTCCAGGCTGGAATAGTGCATGCCTCCATGGCCAATCTGGGTGGCGCCGAGGAAGGCAAAGTAGTCGCACATGGCCTCAAAGTCATCCATGTTGTAGTAGTGGGCGCCGGCAATTTTGATGCCGGTGTCGTCCAGAAAAGCCTTGGCCGCGTGGCGGTCCATACCAAGACCGTATTTTTTTTCGCCATCGCCGAGGCCGAACCGTTCGCTGGCAAAGGGCTCGATGTATTTATAGCCCACCTTTGCCACCTCGCGCATGGTGCCGAGGCCGTCCTTCATCAAATGCTGTTTGACGGAATAGAGCTGGATTCCTGCTTTCATATGGTACACTCCTTTTATAAAATGGTTCCCGGCAGCATGCCGCACACCCCGCGAAAGAGCCTCCGGAAGGAGGCGCGGATGGGGGGTAAACGCGCCGTCGCACAGGTTGGATACAAAAACGGTCAAAGCGCAGATGCCCGTGAAGATTGTAATCGATTTCAAAAGAGCCCCCAAAAAACTCCGAGGCCTTTGCTTTCCTTAAGCATAAAGGCTCGGAGCGGTAAATTCAATCCTGAAATGATAGGTTTTTGTCTCAAAATGCCGCTTTTTAGCGGGCGCTTTTTTCGGGAGCCGGGCGGACGATCTTTTCCAGCGAAAAGCCGCGGCCCCGCACCTCCCCTACCTCTGAGACTACCAGAAAAGCGGCGGGGTCTATTTCGGAGGCAAGGCGCTTCAGGCGGGGAAGCTCACGGTGGGAGAGCACCGCCAGTACCACCATGCCCGGGCGGCGCAGATGCCCGCTCACCGACTGCAGCAGGGTGACGCCGCGGTCCAGCGTGGTCTGGATGGCAAGACAGAGCTCCTCGTATTTTTCGCTGACAATCTGGACCTGGATCTGCCTTGTGCCGGCCACCAGCACCTTGTCCATCACCAAAGTGTACAGAAGCACGAGCAGGATGCCGTAGAGCACCTCCTCGCTCTCGGAGAGGAACATCTGCAGAAGCAGGATGACAAAGTCCAGCGCGTACATGGAGGCCGCCACAGGGACGTTCCATTTTTTGTGGAGCAGCAGGGGAGGAATATCCAGCCCGCCAGTGGAGGCACCTGCCCGCAGCACCAGGCCAAGTCCCAGGCCGATAAGCCCCCCGGCGTAGACGGCACAGAGTAGCCGGTCATCGGTGAGGTGCTGCAGGGCGGGAACACGCTGAAACAGGGCCAGCATGAGTGGGTAGAAAAAGGTGGATACCAGGGTGGTGAGGGCAAAGCTCCGCCCAAGAAAGGCCGCCCCCAACAGGAACATCAAAACATTGGAGCAGGTGACAAACACATCCACCGGTACGCCGAGGCTGTGATGGAAAAACAGGGCAAGCCCGGTGGTGCCGCCGGTGATGAGCCCGCCGGGAATGATAAAGGCGGCCACCGCAAAGGCGTACAGAGCATTGCCAAAGAGTACAGGAAACAGGGCCTTGGCCCAGGAACGCTTTTTCATAACCATCCTTCTTTCCCCGGCGGAAGGGCCGCCGGAAGCCACCTGACCATTATAGCAGGGGGTGGGCGAAAAAGCATCGGGGTACTTTCACAAATAAAAGTGTGAAAGCGAAGAAAACTTTGTCACAATGCGGTTTCTTCTGCAAACGGGAAAGCACGTCACCGAGGAAAAGCGCGGGAGGCCTCAGGCGAACTTGCCGAGGGAAAAGCCACGCCCCTTCACCTCCGTCACCTGGCTGATCACCATGAAGGCGGCGGAGTCTATGGAGAGCACCAGGCGGTTCAGGCGTGGGAGCTCCCGGGAGGAGACGGCGGTAAAGACGACCAGGGTTTCCTGACGAAGGTAGCCCGTCTGGGCCCGCAGCAGGGTGGAGCCGCGCTCCAGAGAGGTTTGGATGGCGCGGTTGATCTCTTCGTATTTTTCGCTGACGATCTGGACCTGCACCTGGCGTTTGCCGGAGAGCAGCACTTTGTCCACCAGCAGGGAGCAGAGCAGCACTGCCAGAATACCGTAGAGCACCTCCTCGCTGCCGGAGATAAAGACCTGGCCCAGCAGGATAGCGGTGTCCATTGCGTAAAGGCAGACAGATACCGGGACGCCGAATTTTTGGTTGAGGATGAGGGGAGGGATATCCAGCCCGCCGGTGGAGGCCCCCTCCCGCAGCACCAGCCCAACGCCCAGGCCCATCAGCCCTCCGGCGTAGAGGGCGCAGAGAAGCCGGTCCCCGGTAAGGCCGGAGAGCTGGGGCAGGCGCTGCAGCAGCGAGAGGGCAAAGGGGTAATAAACGGTGGAGATAAGAGTGGTAAGGGCAAAGCGCCGCCCCAAAAAGACGGCGCCCACCGCAAAGGCCACAAGGTTGACAGCGGCGGCGGTGACCTCCACAGGGACGCCCAGCCAGTGCAGCGCCAGCAGAGCTACTCCGGTGGAGCCCCCGGAGATGAGCCCCGAGGGAAGGACAAAGGCGGTGACCGCAAAGGCCAGCAGGGTGTTGCCCAAAAGGATGAAGAACAGCTTGCGCAGGAATAAAAAATTTTTCACAGAAAAAGCCCCTTTCCGGCTAAAACAGGATACCATCCGCAGATAAGGGCCAACACGATTTTGGAAGGCAAAGCCGGCCCAAAAACGCGGCCGGCGCCCGTGGAGGCCCCTGACGGGCGCATTGCCTCTTGTACGCGGATGACAGCTTTATTATAGTACCCAGGGGAGGGGCTTGTCACTGCACACCTTCCATAAACAGAGAGATCAAATTTGCCGGGAATGCCGTCGGAATGCGGTTTTACAGTGTAAAGAGCTGGCGCTTTAGAGAGCTCGTCCACGGAGATTCACCGCCGGGAGAGCAGGAAAAACGCCCAGATGTGCAGCGGGTAGAAGCTATAGAAAAGGCATTTGGCGGAGGGGCCCGGTCTGCCGTCAAAGCAGAGCAGCAGGGGCAGGGCAAATATCATCATCCACTGGTAAGAGAGCTCCAAAAAGGCGCTCTGCCAGGGCGTTCCCTGAAGCGCAAGGAGCAGCGGCTGGGTAAAAAAGCACAGGGAGAACAGAAGGTAGGCCCCGGCACGGCGCCGCGGGTCATTTCGGAAAAAGTAAAAGAGCGGCCCCAATGCTGCGAACATCGCCCCGCCCTCCACGGAAAACGGCGTGGGAAGCAGGAGGGAGACAACGCGCCCGGCGGAAGGCGGAAGGCAGGCGCAGGCCGTCCACGAGGCAAAGAACAGAAAGAGCAGCAGCGCGCCCGCTCCGGCGCCCCGCCGGGGATCCGCCGCGGAAAGACCCAGCAGGCTGATGAGCAGCGCCCCCAAAAACAGGGTGGAGAAGATATTGTTGGAGAGCTCCCCTCCGCCGGGGAACAGGGCGGGAAGCAGAAGGTTCCCGCCCCCCATCAGCAGGGAGGAGGTGTAGAGCCGGAGCAGATAGCGTACCGGGTTCCGGGTGTGCTCCATCCCCTGGGCCATACAAAAGAAAAACAGCGGCGCGGAAAGCCTGCCCGCCCAGGTAAACCAGAGCGGCACCTGCAGGGTATCGGAAAAGAACAGGTAGACGTGGTCCAGCAGCATGAGAAGCAGGGCCAGAAGCTTTAGAGAAAATACAGTCATGGTCTCCCTCCCGGAGCGCCGCAGACACGGCTTTTGAGATCATTGTACCGCAAAAGCACCCATTGCACCAGAAAACAGGGAAAAATCCGGATTGTTGCATCAAAGGTCTGGAATTTTCCTTGTGAAGAAAGGCGGCGAAAGGTATGATAAATGTAAACAAAAAGCAAACGGCTGGGTTTCGGCAGCGTCTGGAACATCCGGCCCACTTGGTGAAAGGCAGGAGGAAGATCATGAAAAAGCGTATTTGGGCCGTTTTACTGGCAGCTCTTATGGTAGCGGCGGTATTTGCCGGATGCGGCAGCGAACCCGTGGCCCCCTCTGAGGGCGGCGAAAGCGGCGGCACAGCGGCTCCTTCCGAGGGCGGAAGCGAAGAGCCCTACGATGTTACCTTTATGTATGTAGTGGGGAGCGACCACCCCGATCAGGCCAAGGTGGAAGAGGCTATGAAGGCGCTGGTGCTGGAGGAGCTCAACATGAACCTCAATGTTGTGACCGTCCCCTCCACCTACAGCACCCAGCTGATGCTGATGCTCACCTCCGGTGAGGCGCTGGACGTGTTCCCCATGCCCGCCGACGGCAGCGGCCCGCTTTCCTACATCACCAACGGATACATCCAGGACCTGGGCCCGCTTCTGGACCTGCACGGCGACAAGGTAGAGGCCATTTACGGGGATGAATCCAAGATCGCCAACATCGACGGCTTTGTTTTTGCCATTCCCATGAACAAGGAGCGCGACTACGCCGGCGGCATGATCATGAGAAAGGATATTCTGGATCAGTGCGGCATCGACGTGGGAGAAAACTGCTCCAAGCTGACAAAATTAGAGGACATGACCGCTGTTTTCGCGGCTGTTCACGAGAAGTTCCCCGATATGACCGTTTTCGGCGGCGACTATATCTTCACCCCGGCCTCCATTTTCCTGGGCCGCGGCATCGACAACCTGGGCAACGAGTTCGGCGTCCTGCTTGACCCGGCGGAGAACACCACCGTCACCAACTGGTACGAGTCCGACGAATATATCAGAAGGGTGAACCTGATGCGCGAGTGGTATCAGGCGGGGTATGTCCAGAAGGATATGGCCACCTCCACCGACAGCGGCACCACCCAGATGCGGGCGGGCAACCTCTTCTGCGACTTTGACCTCACCAAGCCCTACCGCGCCGTGGAGGCCGAACAGGCCACCGGGTTCCCCTGCGTCTGCTTCGACTTTGACGAGCCTGTGAAAAACTCCTGCACCGTTCTGGACGGCTGGAGCATTGCCAGCAACTCCGAGAACCCCGAGAAGGCCATGGAGTTCCTCAACTGGGTCTACGGCAGCGCGGAATTCAACAACCTGATGAACTGGGGCATCGAAGGTGAGCACTTTGTCTATGTGGATAAAGGCAACAGCCCCATCGTCGATTTCCCCGAGGGGAAAGATCTGGATTCTGTCGGCTACCATCAGAACCGCGGCTGGGAGCTTCCCAACCAGTATATCGCCGGCATCTGGGCCGGAAACCCGGAGGATCTGCCCGATGCAATGGCAAAATACAACAAGGATATGAAGATTTCCAAGGCCTACGGGTTTATTTTCAACGGCGCCGATTACGAGACTGAGCTTGCCAACCTGAACTCCGTGCGCGAGAAATACGCCTATGCACTGGGTTCCGGCTCTGTGGATCCCGAGACTGAGCTTGCCAAATTTAACGCCGAGCTCTATGCTGCGGGCCTCCAGACCATTATGGACGCCAAGCAGGAGCAGCTGGACGCCTGGCTTGCCTCCAAATAAAAAACAAGATCCGTGCAAAATCCAGAGGGATTGCTCGTCCTGGGCAATCCCTCCCTTTTAAGGGGGAGACCTGCTTTGACTATGCAGCAAACCGCACAGCCCGCCGAAGCCTCCAGGGCCGAAAAAGCCAAACGGAGCCGCAGCCGGCGGATCTATCTGATTCGAAAATGGGCGCCGGCCTACCTGCTGATGCTGCCGGGACTGATCTATTTTTTTATCAACAACTATATTCCCATGACCGGCATCGTGGTGGCCTTTAAAAAGTACAAGGTGAATACCGGGATCTATGGAAGCCCCTGGAATGGCTTTAAAAATTTTGATTATCTCTTTGCCACCAATGACGCTTTTACCATTACCCGAAACACCCTGTGCTACAACCTGGCCTTTATTGTGGTGAACATGGTTTTAGGTGTACTGTTTGCCATTTTTATTACAGAGATCAAAAATAAATACGCAAAAAAAGTATATCAGAGCGCGGTGCTCTTTCCGTTCCTGATCTCGATCATCATCGTCAGCTACATTGTGTTTGGCTTTCTCAGCGTGGATAACGGCATGATCAACAAGTCGATCCTGGAACCGCTGGGACTGGAGGGGATCGCCTGGTATACCGAGAAGAAGTACTGGCCGTTCATTCTCGTTTTTGTAAACTCGTGGAAAGAGGTGGGATATTCCTGCCTGGTGTACATCGCGGGGATCACCGGCATCGACGACGCCTTTTATGAGGCCGCGAAGATCGACGGCGCGGGCAAGCTGCGGCAGATCTGGAGCATCACCCTTCCCTGCCTGCTGCCCACCATCATCACCATTGTGCTGCTCAACATCGGCCGTGTGTTTTACTCGAACTTCGGCCTGTTCTACCAGGTGCCCATGAACTCCGGCAGCCTGTTCGATGTGACCAACACCATCGATACCTATGTGTACCGCTCCCTGATGAAGATCGGAAACATCGGGATGGCGTCCGCCGCCGGGTTCTACCAGTCCGTCGTGGGCTTCTGCCTTGTGCTTTTCTCCAATACCGTCGTGCGCAGGGTGAGCCCCGAGAACGCGCTGTTTTAAAGAGAGGAGGAACCGAAATGCTTCAGACGAAAGGCGAAAAGGCGTTCCAGCTGATCGCGCATCTGGTGATGATACTGGAGACGATCTGCGTGATCCTGCCCTTTGTGCTTCTCATCATGTCCTCCTTTACCGATGAAAACGAGCTGGTGGCCTACGGCTATTCCTTCTGGCCCAACAAGTTCAGCATCGAAGCCTACAAATACCTCATCAAAAAGGGAGGCTCTATCTTCCGCGCCTACGGCCTTACCATTGCGGCCACGGTGGTGGGAACGACGATACACCTGATGATGGGCTCCATGCTGGCTTTTTCCCTGGCGCTCAAAAACCTGCCGGGCAAAAAATTCTTCAGCTTTTATGTGTTTTTCACCATGCTCTTTTCCGGAGGCCTGGTGCCCACCTACCTGACCTATACCAACGTGTTTCATATCAAAAACACCTTTTTTGCCCTGGTGGTGCCCTATCTGATGCTCAGCGCCATCCACGTGCTGCTGATGCGCAGCTTTTTTTCCAGCAGCATCCCCGACGCCATCTATGAGGCGGCGGAGATCGACGGGGCCGGGCTTTTTACCACCTATACCAAAATCGTGCTTCCTCTGGGCAAACCCATCCTGGTGACCATCGGGCTTTTTGCGGGGCTTGATTACTGGAACGACTGGCTCAACGGCCTCTATTTTATGTCCGACCAGAGGATGTACGGGATACAGACCTTGTTGTACCGTATTTTGGAGGACATCCGTACCCTGGCAAGTTCCGCCATGGGTTCCGCGGCTGCCACCAGCATCAAGATCCCGTCGGTGTCCATCCGCATGGCCATTGCCTTTGTGGCCATTATCCCCATCATTATCATCTACCCCTTCCTGCAGAAATACTTTCAGGAGGGCATTGCCCTGGGGGCGGTCAAGGGTTAAAACCGAAAGAAACAGGCAAACTGAGGGGCCTTGCGCCCCTCGGTTTGTTTGGCTTTTGCAGGGTGGGACGGCTTTCCTTTTGCGGAGGGAGCCGCTATAATGGAAAAGACCGGAAGAGGGAAGGGGGCATGTACCGTGAGGAGAAAAAAGGAAAAGAAGCGCTCGGCGGCGAGTTTGCTGAAGGTATCCCTGGCGATTTACATCCTCCTGCTTTTGATGTGTGCCGCCGTCAGCCTGATGACCGTATGGCATGTCCGCCGGCAGAGCGTGGAGCTTTTTCAGACAAACCTCGACCTCTATGCCGCCGAGATAGACGAGCGAATGGAGAATGTGGGATACATGCTGCTCAATACGGTGATCGGCGCGTCCTCTTCGCTGGAGCGCCCGGAGGATGAGCTGGAGCATATTGTGGCCGTGCGGGATCTGAAGCAGCGATTTACAGAGCTGCAGAGCTCCGGGGGCCGGTGGTTCAACTTTTTTGTGTATCAGAAGGACCGGGGAGAGATGGTGGCCTCCGCCAACAGCTATTTTCCCTATGCACGGTACTATTCTATTGTGGAAGAGCTGGAACGGCAGGCCGAAAGCGGAGAGCTGGACGAGGCGGCGAAGGCAAATATCTGGACTCTGGTGCGCTTTGAGGACGACCTCTGTTTCCTGCGTCTCTACCGGTATAAAAACCAAATATCCGGCGCCTGGGTGCGCGCAGACCGCCTGCTGTACGCCATGTATGCGGCGGATGAAAACAGCTGCCTGGTGTTGGAAAGCGGAGCGGGAGAGCGCTTTACCACCGACGGCCTGCCGTGGGATGGGGATACGGCAGGCGAGGGCTTTTTCTCCCGCAGCCTGGTGGTGACAGAGCGCTTTGAACGGGCGGATTTTCTGGTGCATGTGGTCATCGAGAACTGGGGCGCTTATGAGCGGGCCACAGTGCTGCAGGTGCTGCTGTCGGGGATCTCTGTGGTGCTGGTGGCGGCCGGCCTGCTGCTGCTTGCCTACACCAAGCGCTCTGTGGTGGATCCGATCCGTGCTTTTTCGGAGCATCTGGGCGATTACAACAAAAACGGCGGGGCGTTCCGCCGCAGCAATTTTTTAGAGCTGGAACAGGCAGACCAGGCGTTTTGCAGCCTGCTGGAGCAGGTGGAAAAGCTGAAAATAGAGGTCTATGAGGAAAAACTGCTGCGCCAGGGGGTGGAGTTTGACTATCTGCAGAAACAAATACAGCCCCATTTTTACCTCAACTGCCTCAACATCATCTACAGCATGGCCTCTACCGGCCACAACAGCGAGATCCAGCAGCTTTCCATGCTGGTGTGCCGGTACCTGAGGGCCATTTTCCGCAACGGCATGGAGCCCGCCCCTCTGGAGGAGGAGCTGGAGGTGGTGGAGCACTATCTCGCCATCCAGCGCATCCGCTATGGCTCTGAGTTTTGCTGTGAGACCCGCAGGGAGGGAGATCTTGAGGGGGTAAAGATCGCCCCGCTGATGATCCTCACCATGGTGGAAAACAGCGTGAAGCATAATATGGACCCGGAGGGCGTGCTGGAGATCTCGATCTCTCTGCGGGCTGTCCGGCAGGAGGACGGAGACTGGCTTTCCATCGTCATCGACGATACCGGCGACGGCTTCACCCCCCAGGTGCTGCAGGCTCTGAACGAAGGGCGGAGGGTGCGCCCCTCAAACGGCCGGGGCATCGGCATCTGGAATACCCTGCAGCGCATGGAGATCATTTACGGCGGCCGGGCCAGGGTGAGCTTTTCCAACAACAGCAGGGGCGGCGCCCGGGTGGAAATGCTGATCCCGCGGGAGGGCGGCGCAGGGGAGGTACAGACGAAATGAATATTCTGATCGTGGACGATGACCGTTTTGTCCTGGAGGGGATCCGGCAGGGCATCGACTGGGACACCATGCCCTTTGAGCAGGTTTACATGGTGCAGAGCGTCAAAAAAGCCAAGGAAATACTGCAGAGCGTCCCGGTGGATATTTTGGTCAGCGATATTGAAATGCCCCACGAAAGCGGGCTGGACCTTCTTCGCTGGGCCAACGGGCAGGAGATCACCCTGCAGAATATTTTTCTCACCAGCTATGCGGAGTTCAGCTACGCCCAGGAAGCGGTGGCCCTGGGGAGCTTCCACTATTTTCTCAAGCCCATCGAGTACTCCGAGCTGCGGGAGATCATCCTCAAGGCGGCGAAGAAAGCGGCGGTTAACCGTCAGAGCCAGCGGTACCAGCAGTACTGGCTGGATAACCAGAAAAATCTGCGGGATCATTTTTGGAGGGAGCTGATCACCCGCGGGGAGGAGGCGGCCTGGGCCGGTTTTTCCGGCGGGCAGCTGCCCTACAGCGGCGCCGACCGCTTTTTGCTGCTGCTTTTTTCTCTCTCTTACAGGGAATCTGAGGAGCTCTGGAGGGATTCCATGCGGGAGTACGCCTTTAAAAATGTGGCGGAGGAGCTGTTTCAGTGCCCGGGCTTCTGTTTGGAAAGCGTTGTGGCCACAGGGCAGGACCGGTATTTTCTGGCGCTGAGAGAAACGCCTCCCGGCGGGGACCGCGGCGAGATCCTGCAGAGGGCCCGCAGGCTGATCGGAGAATACAACCGCCACTTTAACTGCGATCTCTGCTGTCTTGCGGGCCGTCCGGAGCCGCTCTCCGGGGTGGGGAGCTCTGCCAGAAAGCTTCTTGATACCCGGAAGGCTGCGCTCTCCTACTGGAACGAAGTGCTTCCGATGGAGGAGTTTTCACCGCCCAGGGCGGAATACCGCCCACCGAACCTGGAGCAGATCGCCATCATGTTTGGCGCAGGCAGCAGGGAAAGTCTGCACCGCGCCCTGCGGGAGTACCTGGAGCAGATGGAGAGGGCCAGGGGCGCCACGGAGGAGACCCTGAAGAACCTGCGCTACGATATGATCCAGCTGGTGTTTGCCAAGCTCAGCGAGGAGCAGATAGAGGCACGCCGTTTGTTTTCAGGGCCTACGGCGGCCCGCCTGGAGCGGGAATCCCTGGGGTCGGCCCGGGCGATGCAGCGCTATTTGTTTTACCTGTTCGACGTCGCCTTTGACTATGGGAATTTTGTGCAGGATAACCGCTCGGTGGCAGAGCGGCTGAAGGAGTACATTGAAAAGCATTTGGGAGAAAACATCTCCCGAACCACCCTGGCGGAGGAAGTTTACCTCAATCCGGATTATCTGGCGAGACTGTTCAAACAGGAGATGGGCGTCTCCATTGCGGCGTACCTGCTGGAGCGGCGCATGGAGCGGGCCCGGTACCTGCTGCAGGAGACCCAGAAGCCCATAAGCCAGATCGCGGAGGAGTTGGGGTATGAAAACAGCTCCTATTTTTCCAAGCTGTTCCGCAAGACCTACGGCGTCACACCTCACGAGCTACGGGAAGGCGCGGAGGGCACAGCGGCAGCCAGAATATGACGGAATAAAAGGAAAAGCACCGCGGGCGGATCATACTTCCGCCCGCGGTGCTTTTAAAAGCCCATAAGGTGTTTCCTGCTTATCCCAGGCCGTATTCCCGGGCCAAGGCGTGCAGATGGGGCAGAGCACGCTTTACCTTTTCGGTGGGGACGCAGAACGCCAGCCGGAAATGCCCCGGGCACCCGAAGCTGTCCCCCGGCACCAGGATCAGGTCGTGCTTCATGGCTTTGCGGCAGAAGGCGGCGGCGTCCGGCTCCAGGGAGCGGGGGAACAGGTAGAAGGTTCCGTCCGGCTCCACACACCGCCACCCCCAGGCGGTCATGTTCCGGTAGAGGAGCTCCTTGTTGGCTTCGTACACCGAGAGGTCGGAGGTATCGTCGATGATGTCGGGGATAGCCCACTGGAACAGGGTGGCGGGGCTCTCGTAGCCGATCAGTCGGCAGGTGTTGCTCATTACCGGGAGCAGGTCTTTAAAGTCCTCGGCCTCGGAGGGGACCGCAATATAGCCTAGGCGCTCCCCGGGAATGGACTGGGACTTGCTGAAGGAGTAGCACACAAGGGTGTTTTCGTAAAACTTTGTCACAAAAGGGGCCTGCCTGCCGCCGAATACGATCTCCCGGTAGGGCTCGTCGGAGATAAGATAGATCGCCCGGCCGTACTCCCGCTGCTTCCGGCGCAGGATCTCCGCCAGTCGGGTCAGCGTCGCCGGGGTGTAGACGACTCCGGAGGGGTTGTTGGGAGTGTTGATCAGCACGGCGCGGGTCTTGGGGGTGATGCTGCGCTCAAAGGCGTCCTCGCTGATCTGAAAAGTATCGGTGTTGGGCGGCACAACGACAAGCTTTACCCCGGCGCCCTCCGCGTAGAGGGCATACTCGGGGAAATAAGGGGCAAAGACGATGACCTCGTCCCCGCATCCAAAATCGGTGACTGCCCGCAGGCAGAGCTGAACGCCCCCGGCGGCGCCGATGGCCATAAAAATGTTCTGAAAGGTGAAATTTGTACCGAAACGGCGATTAAGGGAAGCGGCTACCGCCTCCCGGGCGGGCAGGATGCCGTTGCCATGGGCATAACCGTGCAGGCTCAGGGAATCTTTGGTGTCCAAAAGCCTTTGAACGCTTTTCCGAAAGGAATCCGGGGCGTCCACGCTGGGGTTGCCCACGCTGAAATCAAATACATTTTCCGCCCCGACCTCCCCGGCCCTTTGGGCGGCATAGCGGGACATCTCCAGCAGGTCGGATTTTTGACCGGTAATTTCCATCAGGCGCTTTGAAAGCATTGTAACTCCTCATTTCTGTTTTGATGTTGCCCCGAGGCGCAAAGGCCCTCCTCCCTGAAGGGGACATGAGCCTCAAAGGGGAAAGCCCGTGAGAGCCGGGCCTGTGAAATAAAAAAAGTGAAACGCAGTTCCCCAAAAAAGAACTGCTTTCCACTTCATTGTGTAAATATTTGCAGGATTTTTTATGACAACCTGCATTTTCTTTAGTATAGCACAAAAAGCCGTCCGTTTCAATTTTATATCATTTTGTTTTGTTGGGCCTGAAACGGAGGAAAACAAGCGCAGACAAAATAATATAAAGAAATAGCCGGGAAATATGAGGATGGCGCTTTTGAAAAAAACCGCCGCCCGGTGAAAAACGGCTGGGGCGGCGGACGGCAAGAGGGGGGCGAGCTTTTTATTTCAAAACAAAAAACCGGGGGATCCCGGTTCTTTTGCTTGCACAGGGGGACTGTTAAGTTAAGAAAAGAGCGAAGAGAAGGAACATCGGGAAAATGCGCCGAACAGGGCGCTCAGGCCTTCTTCCCCAAACAGGGATATTGCCTGGTCGATCTCCTCGTCGGTGTATCCCTGCTCCCGCAGGGCGTCCCGGTTACCGCTGAGAAGCGCATCCAACGGCGCGCTGTCTTCCGTGCTTTCCGAGCTCAGGCCGTCCCCCTCTTCCGAAGGCCCGGAAGGGGCATCCGGGGCCGGCTCTTCCGCTTGGGAAAGAAAGGCCTGCCAAGGGGGAGAAGTAGCCGTATCTCCCTGAGGGCTTTTTCCGGAGAGAAGGCCCCCAGCCGTGCTCCAGAAGGGGTCTCCCGGCTCATCGGTTTTTAAATGAGGCCCGGTGGCCAGGCGGAGCACAATGCCCGAGACCAGACCAAGGGCCAAAAAAGCAGCGGCCAAAAGAAGGGAGGCCCGGGCAAAAGAGCGCTTGACCATCTTACGGCAGCCTCCGCATGCCCAGACGATCAGGAGGATAAGATTGACGCCGGGCAGCGCCAGCAGAAGAAGAATCCCGATCCAGGAGCCCACGCTGATGGGGGCATATTTGCTTTTAGCGGGGGAGCCTGCTCCTGAACAGAGGCACCCTGGGCCGGGGCAGCGGGATGCGGCACTACGGGCTCCTCAGGGGAACAGAGCGCCGGAGGGAGGGAAGAGGGCGCGGCGCCCTGGGCCGGGACTTCCGGGAGCGGGACGGCCGAAGGGGCTTCCGGCCCGGAAGGAAGGGGTTCTGTCGGGGCGCCGCAGGAGGTGCAGAATTTGCTGCCCTGCAGCGGGGCGCCGCAGGAGGTGCAGTATTGGCAGGACATCACAAAGACCTCCTTTCATCCGCGTGAACGGCGAGATCGTTATTTAAGAATTTTGATCTTGCCGATCAGTGGAAGCGGTTTCATTTTGCCGTTGAGGGCATTTACAATGCCGAGGATCGCAAACACGCCAATGGCAATGGAGACGGCAAAACCCAGAAAACCGATCAAAAGGCGCTGTCAAACATGGCGAGGATAAAGGTCAGGATATCCTGTGTCTTTCGATCAATACGATCAAGACCCACAACAGGCGGATCTATATGAAACTTAATGTCACCTCCCGCAAGGAGCTGATGGTATATATTCAGATGATGGAGGAGGCGAAGAAGAAGGGAGCAAGTGTTTCCCCTTCCGCCGGTGCCCGATAAGATCTGCGGCGGCATCGGCGGGCGCATCCGGTGGGTGCTAAAGGTGGGGAAGCTCAAGCAGACGGAGCTTGCCCGTGCTCTGGGAGTCAGTGCAAATTATATTTATCTGTTCACCAGCGGGTGGAAAACGGCCATTTCCGAGCCTTTGGCGAGGCTGATGGAGAGCCTGTACGGCTGTCCTGCCCAATGGCTGTTGACCGGCGTTCAGCCGGATGACCCCGGGGACAGCCTTCGGAAGCTGCGCGGCAGCATCATTGGGAGAATTCGAAAAATGGACCAGGGGGAGCTGCAGGCCGCCGCAGAGTTTATCGGCCGTATGAAATACGGAGCCGGATATGGAAAAGAGAGCGAGTGACCGCCGGGAGAGCCGGGCGCCGCAGGCTGAAGGCCGTGGGGCAAGTTTTTGATATTCCAAAACAGGGAGAGGGCCCGGGATGTATATCCCGGGCCCTCTCCCTGTTTCAGAGGACGAAACAACATAGAAGAAATTTGGAAGAAAGCAAAGGTCAAAGGGCCCGGAGGTCATCAGCGATCTCCTGGCAAAGGTCTTCCGCCTGCGGGACCAGCCCCAGCTCTTCAAAAAAGCCGTGGAACATCCCCTTGTAGCGGAGCACCCGGGTCTCCACCCCGTCTGCCCGCAGCATTTTGGCGTAGAGCTCATCCTGGATGCGCAGGCCGTCGAACTCAGCTGTGACGATCAGCGTTTTGCAAAGGCCTTTAAAATCTTTCGCGAACATGGGGCTGATATAGGGATGGCGCGGGTCTGCCCCTTCGGGAAGGTACATGTTCCCCACCACTCCCATAATGCGCTCAGGGTCCCCATCCACGGGCCGCGCAATGCTGATGCCGGGGTCGATCAGATCCCGCTGTTCTTCGCAGATATCATAGTCTTCGATGCTCCAGCGGTAATCCCTGATGCCGGTGCCTGCAAAGGTGAGGGCCGGGTACATCAGGGCGGCGTAACGCAGCATGTGGGTACCCTCGTCGCGGTCTTTCAGGCAGCAGGCCGCCGCCAGGTTCCCTCCCGCGCTGTCGCCGCCGATGGCGAGCTTTGCGGGGTCGGCGCCGTATTTTTCGGCAGTTTTGTAGATATGGCACAGGGCCGTCCAGCAATCCTGAAAGCCGTTGGGCCAGGGCTTTTCGGGGGCCAGGGAGTAATCGATGTTAAAGACCACGCAGTCCGCGCGCTCTGCGATCAGGCGGCAGGAGCCCTCCAGGTCGTAGGGGGAGCCTCCGATCCAGCCGCCGCCATGAAGGTAGACAAGGCCGGGCCGTCCGGTCTTTCCCTCCGGTTTGCGGGGGTAGTAGACCCAGATCCTGACCAGGTTCCCGTTCCACACATGCTCCTCATACGCAGTCCAGATGGCGACGGTGTTCATGTTCCAGCCGGGGAACCCCATTTCGGCGCGCATCTCCTCTAGGGTGGGGGGGCAGGGGGGCGGTGCGGATTCCCGCTGCCGTTTGGCTTTGACAGTCATCTCCAGCCGTCTGGGGTCTAAATACCCGGGACGCGGCTCGTCCGGGATGGGTTTGAGCTGAATATCGGTGCCGTACATTTTGGTGTGCACGCTGCACAGATGCAGGGCGCGGGCCAATTCCCTGGGGTACTGTGTCATAGAAGGGCGCTCCTTTCCTGTGATCCTGAGCTTATTATAAAACGGCGCCCCAACAGCGCAAAGTAAGAAACCGGACTTTTGATGCCACAAACCGGACACACGGGATCAGAAAGCGCCAGGACGCAAAATGTGCCGGCGGCAAAAGCCGCCGGCACATTTTAATGGGAAGGAAAACGCAGGGGGCAGCCGCCTCAGCGGACAGAACAGGGGCATTTGAGCAGGAGAAGAGCTTTTTTTGCCTCGGCGGTACTGGATACAGGAGAACTGCAGTGCAGATAAGCGAGAAACTCCCTCCAGTCTGCTAAAGAAAACCGATCCTCCGGGATCTGTTCGATCAGGGACGCGCTCCAGACAAGGGAAGAGCTTATGCGCAGATCCGACTCTTCACAGTGGAGCTTTTCGGCAAAGTACTGATAGAGGTCCATAGCGCTGTCTCTCCTCCGTACTGACAAAATTCAACTTTATTATAGAGAATCCGACGGCAAAATCAATATAAAAACACGACTTTCCAGTTTTAAAAAGGTTGTCTTGCGGCTTTAAACAGATACTCTCTATATAGGGGAGGGATTTTGTGGAATACGATATTCGACTGATCGGCCGGCGCATTCAGGAAGCCCGCCGGGCCAAACGATATACGCAGGAATATGTTTCTGCCCGTGCCAACATCGGCGTAAAGTTTTTAAGCCAGATCGAATGCGGCAAAGCAGGGCTCTCCGTACAGACGCTGCTGTCACTCTGCGAAATATTAGAGGTGAGCCCCAACTATATTTTGATGGTCAATATACCGGGGGAGGATGACGACCCCCTTCGAAAATGCCTGTCCACCTTGACGCCGAGGCAGGTTCAGGACGTGGAGGCCATCGTAAAGCTTTTTGCGCAGAACTGCGCGCCCTCTGAAAAATAAAACTCGGCTCCAAAATGCCCCCAAAGCCCTATGAGGCTTTGGGGGCATTTTTTAAAAATACTCCACTGTAACTTTTTTCCCCGTTTTTTCAAGCTCTGCGGAGAGCTCTTTGATCAGGTTGAGCTTCAGCCCCAGGGAGACAGGCATGCCGGGGTTCTGATGAGCGGGGTTCAGAGCGCGTCCCACCAGGAAGTGGACTTCGGTGCACTCCTCCAAAAGAAGCTTGGCAAGGCGGGTGGCGCCGTCCTTTTTGTTTAAAGAGAAGTGGTCCAGCTGTTTTTCGTCGCTGGCGGTCATGGTCTTGACGATCTCCAGACATTTGCCCAAGGTGAGCACCCCTTCGGTGACCAGGTCGATCCCCGCCAGGGTGGCGGTGGGAGGGATTGCCGGGTTGTCGTAGTCCAAATGTACTGTGAGTTCCTTTCCGGTGACTTTGCTGACGATCTGGGAGGTGGTGCCGCCGCAGACTACCTTGAGCCCTTTGGAGTACATAAGCTTGTTGACCGCGGTGACATCCAGAGCCGGGTTGACCGGCGGCCCCACCATGATGGAGGCCGGGCGGTTTGCCTTAAAGCGGAAGGAGCAGACGGTGGAATCGTCTCCGGGCTTCTGCATGTACAGGGTGTTCACCGCCGAAAGCAGCCGGCGGGTGATCTCCCGGGCGGACATCTGCGGGGTGACATTCTCGCTGACATAATTGACGATGTTGTCGTACTGCCAGCCCAGGTCCAGCAGGCGGCCCACACCGGCGTGGACGACGCCGTCGGAAAAGCACATGAGCAGATCTCCGGCCTTGACGGAGAACTCGCTGGTATAGATCGTTTTGCCGCCGATCTCCCGTTCGGTGCGCTGAATCGGCTCCAAAAGGTTATCTACGTAAAGAATGGCGGAGGGGTTGTCAAATTCCGCCAGATACACCTTCCCCTGGCGGGATACCCGCACGATGGTAAAGGTGGAGTAGGCCAGCCCCCGCTCACTGCACACCGGCAGGGTGCTGGCGATGGTCTCCACCGCTTCAGTGAGGGTGGCGCCCTCGCTGAGCATAGTGGCGATGATTTTGCTGGTGAGGGTGGAGAGGATATTGGCCTTTACGCCGCTGCCAAGACCGTCCGCCAGCACCGCCAGAAAGGAATCGTCCTGGCGTACAAACTCCACTTTGTCGCCGCAGAGCTCTTCTCCGTAATGGTTGAGGCTCTCATAGGCGGCGTCTACAAACAGTTCCATGCAGTACCCCTCCCTTTAACCCTGTGAAAGATCGGACATGGACTTTTTGAGATTGGTGAGGGCCACCTTGGTCTCCGCCGTGGTCTCACCCAGCAGACTGGCGATCTCCTGCGCCACCACCATCTGCTTTTCGATGACCTTCTGGGCTACCTCGATGGTGTGATCCCGCATGCTTTCCAGCTGCTCCTTGCGCTGTTCCTCACCGGAAATATCCTTGACAAAGGCCAGATACATCCCGTGTTCTCCTATGTAGATGAAGGTGGATTCCACCGAGGGAAATTTTTCGGAGAGTACCATTTTTTTGATGATGGGCGTGTTCTGATCTTTGGCCTCCTGGAAGGCGCTTTCCCCGTAGAACTGGGCAAGCGGCACGCCCAGGGCATCCTTGCGGGTCACCTCGAACATGGCCTCTGCGGCGGGGTTTAAGTCGATGACGTTCAGAGAGGGGTCCAGCGCAATGATGGCATTGGGGGAGTGCTCGGTCACGGTGTTTGAGATGTTCTCCGCCCTCTCCCGGAAGAAGGGCAGGCACATATTCATATCGGCCTTGCCCTGATACACCGCCACGGCCTTTTCTCGGCAGCTGCGGTAGCCGCAGCTGCCGCAGTTGAGCTCCTGCTCTGGGGTGTATTTGCCGATACGGGCAAGGATCTTTTTGATCTCTTCTTCGCTGGGCTGGGGGTTGGGGATGCTGCGGTTGGTAAAGACCCTGGGATGAGGGAACTGCAGGTTGCAGGTGGCGGCGGGAGCGGCATCCTGGGACATGGGCTTCCCGTCTATTTTTTCGATCTCCACAATGGGCCGGTGATGTCCCATGCGCAGCACCGGGCCGCCCATGCAGCCGCCCGCACAGACATTTGCCTCCACGAATACGCCGGAGATCTCCCCGTCCCGCATGGCGTCAAACAGCTCGATACAGCGGAAGATGCCGTCCACCGCCATGGGCTTGTACCCGGTAAAGCTTTCCTCCGGGATGGTGTTCAGGATGCCGGAGGGCTTGGGATAAAGGCGGGTCACCGGCTCTGAAAGCCCTACTGCCTGTCCGTCTTCGGGGATCTCGTCCAGGGAAATGCCCGCTTCGCTCATCCATTTGTCCAGGGAGGAGAAGGTGAGGGCGTAGTTTACAAGGCCTCCGGCAAGGGGGTCCGCCGCCTCGTCTTTTTTAGAAAGGCAGGGCCCTACGAAGACGACCTTGATGTCGCCGTAAGTTTCCCGCATCAGGCGGGCGTGGGCCATCATGGGGGAGGACACGGGTGCCAGACATTTAATGAGCTCTGGATAGTACCGCTCTACCAGCATGACTACGGAGGAGCAGGCGGTGGCGATGATGTTTTTCATGGAGCCCGTACGCATGAGATCGGCGTACTCCCGGCTGGTCTCTGCCGCGCCGATGGCGGTCTCCTCCACACCGGCAAAGCCCAGCTTTTTGAAAGCGGCGCTGATCTTTTTAAAATCGGAGGTGCTGTACCAGCCCTTCCAGGAGGGGGCGATGGAGACGTAAACCGGCTTGGGACCGGCCAGCAGCTCCTTGACATAGGGCACGTCGCTGCGGATGTATTTTGCGTTCTGCGGGCAGGTCTGCACACAGATGCCGCAGAGGATGCACTGCTTTTCGATGATGCGGGCGCGCCCGTCCCGGAAGGCAATTGCCTTGAGAGGGCACTCCCGGATGCAGCGGTAGCAGTTTTGACAGTTGGTGGTATTCAGTTCAATTACACTCATGGCGGTGACTCCTTTTTGACAGGATTCTGTTTGACGGCTTATGCCCCGGCGGTTTCGCCCTGGGCCAGAGGAAAGATTTTTTCATAAAACACCTGCTCGGCGTTGACAAAACCAACGTTTTCCACGGGCTGGTCATTTACCGTGACGGCGATTCCGCTGAGGCAGCGGCCCATACAGAAGGAAGCCTTGAGATGGACAGTATCCTCCAGGCCGTTTGCCTTGATCAGCTCCGTAAAAGTTTTAATGACCTGATAGGACCCTTTCATGTGGCAGGAGCTCCCCACACAGACACTGACTTCAACCATAAAAGCACCTCCGGCTGCAGAAGCAGCATTTCTGTTAAAAAAATATCAATTACATTTTACCTTTTTTCGCCGCGGGATACAAGGGAAAAGAAAATTTTTTTAAAACAAAGGAAAACACCCGCAGATACAGTATAACGGATTTTGCCGCGGAAAAAAGGGGGCGCGGCTTGACTATCATTTGGGGGAAAGGTATAATAAAAAAGATTTGACAAATTTATATCAAATGGCACGCGGCGCCCCGGCGCACGGAAAACAGGGGCGGTATTACCGGGAAACACAACAAAAAAGGAGGCAGAAGACCCTTGAAAAGGCTGACAGTGGAGATCTGCGTATGTACAAAGTGTGTTATGCACGGCGCTATGGATATCATCGAATCGGTGGAAGGGCTCAAAAAACTGAAAACACAGCTTCGCCTGGGCTCCCAGATCGAGATTGAGACCAAAAACCTCTGTAAAGGCGAGGACGTATACCCTCTGGTCTGTATCAATGGGGAGCGGATGGAACGCGCGAGCTCCGAAACCGTAATGGCCAAAGTGATTTCTCTTACTTCAAAGGATGTGAAACGATAAATGAGAGGTATTTATACCCCTGTTACCCAGATTCGCCGCCAGGTTTTTGCAGAAATTGCCCGAGTGGCTTTTGAAGGAGAGCCGGTATCCAGCCTGGAGGAGATCCCCTACCGGATTATTCCCGGCGAGGTGCCCGCCTACCGGGACAGTGTTTTTAAGGAGCGGGCCATCATCGGCGAACGGGTGCGCCTGGGGCTTGGGCTTCCGGTGCGCGGCGCTGGGGAACAGGGTACCATCACCGGAGACCTGGACCTTGCCCACCTCAACGAGAAGTTTTACGAGGGTGCTCTGGTCAATGTCATCCCCTTTGCCTGCAACGCCTGTGAGGTGAAGGCATATTCCGTGACGGACCAGTGCCAGGGCTGCCTGGCCCATCCCTGCGTCAGCGTGTGCCCTGTCAAAGCCATCTCGCTGGTGGACGGCAAGTCCCATATCGATAAATCCAAATGCATCAAATGTGGGCGATGCAAGGAAATCTGCCCTTACTCCGCCATTATCAAGACCGAGCGGCCCTGTGCGGCGGCCTGCGGGGTGGATGCCATCGAGAGCGACTACCTGGGCCGTGCCACCATCAATCACGATAAGTGCGTTTCCTGCGGGCAGTGCCTGGTGAGCTGCCCCTTTGCGGCTATTGCGGATAAATCGCAGATCTTCCAGCTGGTGCAGGCGCTGAAGGCTCCCGGAAAGGTCATTGCCGAGATTGCCCCGGCCTTTGTGGGGCAGTTCGGTCCCATGGCCACCCCGGAGCGGGTGAAAAAGGCCTTGCTGGATCTTGGCTTTTCCGACGTCTATGAAGTGGCGATTGGAGCGGACCTGGGCGCCATTGAGGAGGCGCACCACTATGCGCACAAGGTGGCGACGGGAGAGGAGCCCTATTTTGCCACATCCTGCTGCCCATCCTGGTCGGTCATGGCCAAACGGGATTTTCCTGCTGTAGCGCCCTATGTTTCTTCGGCGCTCACCCCCATGGTGGCTACGGCCCGCATCATCAAAAAGGAACACCCGGACGCCCGCGTGGTATTTATTGGGCCCTGTGCAGCCAAAAAGCTGGAGGCAGCCCGCCGCAGTGTCCGCAGCGACGTGGATTTTGTGGTGACCTTTGAGGAACTCATGGGCATGTTTGTGGCCCGGGGCATTGAGTTTGGCGAGGAGCCCCCGGCCCCCATGGAGGGCGCCACCAGCGCCGGACGCGGCTATGCCGTGGCGGGAGGCGTGGCGGAAGCGATCTCCAACTGTATTCGGGAGCTTTACCCCGAACTTGAAGTAAAAGTGGACCGGGCGGAGGGCCTTAAAAACTGCAAAAAGATGCTGGCCCTTGCCAAGGCGGGCAAGCGAAACGGTTATTTGATGGAGGGGATGGCCTGCCCGGGCGGATGTGTTGCCGGTGCGGGGACGATCCTGCCGATCAGCAAGGCTGCGTCAGCGGTCAGGCAGTTCCAGGAGGCGGCGAAGGAAAAGTCTCCTACCGAAAGCTCCTACCATACCGCAGAATAAACGGGATATAGAAAAAACGGCCGCAGAAGATTCTGCGGCCGTTTTTGCATGGCGGTTTTGGGGCGCGCTTAAAGCAGGCGGTTTGCGGCGTCCAGCAGCTTCTCTTTGGGGACATAGCCGACGATGCGCTCTTTTTCTGCTCCGTCTTTAAAAAAGATGACGGTGGGGATGCTCATGACACCGAACTTCTGGGCGATATCGCCCTCTTCGTCCACATTGAGCTTGCCCACCAGGACTTTGCCGGCGAGCGCATCACTGAGCTCTTCCACCACGGGGCCAAGCATGCGGCAGGGGCCGCACCAGGAGGCCCAAAAATCCACCATGGCGGGGCCTTTTCCGTTGAGGACCTGGGACGTAAAGCTTTCACTGTTAAAATGAACTGCGGCCATAAAAAATACCTCCAGTCTGTAAGTTCAAAGGGCAGCGGCGGGAATTCCGCCGCGCTGCGGATCAGATCTATCTCAATTATACACCTATTCAGTAGAAATAAAAGAGAGCTTGGCTAATGTTTACATATTTTTCATGTTTTAAAGGGAAACGGAGAGGCTTTCAAACGAAAGCCGGAAAGCTTTTTCAAAATTAGAATACCCGGATATCGCGGAAATATAAAATTTGAAAAAATGCGGGACCGGGTATTGACTTTTTGGAAAAAAGCGTTATAATAATTAAAGTCTTGATGCCCGATTGTGTAAAGGTAGCACGACAGACTCTGACTCTGTTTGTAAGGGTTCGAATCCTTTTCGGGCAACCATATGTGAAAATATCCAGCGGTTGCTGGATATTTTCATCTTCGGGGTATAGCGCAGTTTGGTAGCGCGCTTGGTTCGGGACCAAGAGGCCGGGAGTTCAAGTCTCCCTACTCCGACCAATAAAAATAACCAGTCGTAAGGCTGGTTATTTTTATTGGCGCCGCCTGCGGGCGGGTTATCCGCTGCGCTCAAATGAGGGGGAAAACCCTGATGG
>JALELV010000026.1 GCA_022768545.1 Oscillospiraceae bacterium | reverse complement strand
TGCGCAAAGCTATAAAAAACGGCCATTTGGGCCGTCCCCGGCCCACGGCCATAGGATTCATGCCGCCCGCCCACGGGAGTGGACGGATACGCATAAAAAATAGCCGCAGGTTATTTTTTATGCTGATTTTATAAAATTTATTTGATTTTGTTGATTTTTATGGTACAATAGCGCTAAGCGGTATCGGCCCGTAAATGTTTAAAGTTTTTTAAAACGCGATGTAAACGTTTTTATCCAATACTGCTGCAAATAACATAAGGAGAGATCTGCATGCGTATTCTGATCGGGCATTTTTCCCATGAGTCCAACAGTTTTTCCCCTTTCCCCTCCCGCCGGGAAGAATTTGATTTCTACGAGGGTGAGGATGTTATTCAGAAAATTCCGGGCGCCCATGTCTTTTTAGAAGCCGGAGCAGAGCTTGTTCCCACTATTTACGCCGCCCGAGGCCCTTCCGGCACTGTGACGGAGGATGCCTATCTCTATTTTGAAAACAAGATCCTGGACGTGGTCCGCCGCGAAAAGGACAACCTGGACGGTATTTTCTTCCAGATGCACGGCGCCATGAATGTGGAAAACATCGGCTCCGGCGAATACCGCCTGATGAGGGACATCCGCGACATCGTGGGCGACAAAATGCCCATCGCCGCCGCCATGGACCTGCACTCCAATAACGACAACGACCTTCCGAACCTTCTCAATATCATGCGCGGCTTCCGCTCCGCCCCTCATATCGACGTGGTGGAGAACCAGGAGATCGTAGCCCGGGAGCTGCTTCGATACATCGGCCGCGGCGAGGTCTATCACCCTGCCATGGAGCGCCTGCCCATGATTTTGGTCGGTGAAAAGGCCATCGACGCGCGGGAGCCCCTCAAGACCATCTTCGCCCATCTGTGGGAGCTGGAAAAACAGGAGGAGATCGCCATCGCCACCATGTATGTCTGCATGGCCTGGACCGATACCCCCCGCACCACCACCACGGTAGCCATCACCCCTTCTGCCGCCTGTTATGCCGACTACGCCCGCAAAGCTGCCCGGGAGCTCGCGGCTTATATTTGGGAAAAGAGAGACCAGTTTGACTACGGCGCCCTCGCCCTGCCCGCGGAAGGGTCTGTGGCGCGCGCACTGGAAGAGCCGGCCGGCCCCGTGTTCATCTGCGACAGCGGCGACAACCCATCCGCCGGTTCCAGCGGCGTCAACACTGTCATGCTCAAGGCCCTCACCGACGCCGACCTCAGCGGCAAAAAGGCCATTATCGCCAGCATCTACGATGGAAAAGCCTACGAGTATCTGCTGAAGAACCACAAGCCCGGCGATACCGTCAGCCTCTCCATCGGCGCCAACATCGACGAGGACAGCACCCCCGTCGCGGTCACCGGCACTCTGCTCCGCTTCGGCGAGATCATGGGCGAGCAGGTAGGCAAGCTCATCAAGAGAGGCAACATGGCCCTTCTCTCCTGCGGCGATGTGGACATCTGCGTGGCCGATGAGCATATGTCCTTTACCGGTATGGAGTACTTCGAGAGCATTGGCGTCAATCCACGGGATTATCATATCGTCGTGCTCAAGCAGGGCTACCTCTTCCCCGACTTCCTGCCCATGGCGACGCTCAACATCTGGGCGCTTACCCCCGGCAATACCCATCTGGAGATCCGGGACGGGGACTACAAGCTTCTGCCCCGCCCCATCTATCCTCTGGATCCGGACGCAGAGCTCACTTTCTGATCCTTGCATTTCACGGGTATTTTCATCAGGCTCTTTCCCCTGCGGCGGCCCTTTTTGGGGCCGCCGCTTTTTTCGGCTCCATCCGCTCCGGCCAAAACTGCGCCCCGCCCAGCCCCGTATTCATCCTGCGGCAAATAAAGGAAGAGGCAGAGCGCGCCCCAAAGCCGCGGCGCGCTCTGCCTCTTTTTCCGCCCGGACGACCCCGAATATTTTCCCCGGGCCGCCGCGCGTTTATCCGTGTCCCTCTGTGGAAAAGCCCGCCTGCTCCATGGCGTCCCGGACGAGCTCCAGCGCCCGGCAGGCAAAGGCGGAAAGCTCCCCGGCGGGAAAGCGGACCTTCGGTTCCCCGCTGTAATCCGCCAGCGCCGCCCGTATCAGATCCCCGCCGGGAAACTCCGGGCAGGCAAGAGCATATTCCCCGCCTGCCTTTTTGGAGAGGGTAAGGCCGTCTTTGAGAAAGGCGTAAAACCGGCAAAGGTTCAAAACCGTGTAGACAGGGTTTTCGGCAATGTCCCTTTCGGCGTTCTTTACGTCTCCCCAGTTGGAGGCCGCCACAAACTCCCGGGGCACCTCACAGAAAACCTCGGAGGACGGCGGCCCAAAATCCATGGCGGCATTCGGCACCTGCAGCACATGGAAATGGCTCGCCAGGTCCGGGTCTGTCCGGGGGCGGTCACAGAGCAGTGCATCCGGGTCGCTTCGGTAAAGCTCCTCCCAGGCGCGGCTCATGTGCAGCTCGTAAGGCGTCGGGTAAAGAAACTCCCGGCAGTACCGCTCCAGCACCATGCTGAACTCAAAGCCCTTTTCCGGAAACATGCTCCGATGCTCCATCATGACGCCGCATATTCTCTTTTTTACCTTTCGGGGCATCTTCCGGTCTGTGACGACGATAAAATCCACGTCGGATCTTTGGGGGTTAAAGCCCCCCAACCGCAGGGAGCCGTGAAAATACACCCCGACGCACCGTTCCTTCAAAATTTCCCTTATCCAGCGGTTTACCTCTCGCGTCAGCTGTTCCGTGTTTTCCAGAGAGTTCCCTCCTTTCCCCCCTTTTGCGGGGAAGATCTCCTTACAGCTTTAAGATATCATTCTTTTACGGCGCGGTCAAACAGGGCCTATAAACGACGGCGGCGGGGCCCCCTTCTTTAAGGCCCGGGACGAAATACCGCCGCCCCTTACTTGCCGGAGCTTTTGTTTTCTGATATAATAACAGAAAAAACAGCCGTCTTTTCAGGCCGGCCTTCCAAGCGCCGCACCGCTGTTTTGCCAGGAAAGGAAGCGTTTGCCATGACCGAACCCTATCAGGCCCCCTATGGACAGCAGTATCCTCCCGCCTACTCCGGGCGCGCTCTTCTTCCCAAAGGCGGAAAAGCCGCTTTGATCTTCGGCATCGTCCTTTTGTTTCTCGGTGCGCTGGCCGGGCTTGTAGTCCTTGTTTTCCCCGCCCCGTTCATGCGGGTCTTTGGCGGCCCGGCGGAACTGTTCGGATATATGCATCACTGGACCGTTATGCTCTTCACCTTTGTTCCCCTGCTGCTGCGCACGGCTCTGTACGGAGTGATCGGCCTGTTTCTTGCCATGAAGAGCAGGACCTGGGCCGGCGGCCCCTTCCCGGGTATCCTGCTGTCGGCGTTCGCTCTCATCGGGCTTTTTGCGGGCCGCTTCTTTGCCTTTATCCCCAGCATCGTCATAGCCCGCTACGGAGCTTCCCTGCTGGCCGCCTATAGCATCCTCTCCAACAGCGTCTCGGTCTTTTCCGGCACCCTTCAAACGGTGGGAGCCCTGCTGATCTTCGGCTGCTGCTGCTGCGCCATGGGGCGCGCAAGGCCTTAAAAACGTCCCGCCGGGCAAGTGCCCGGCGGGATTTTTGTGTCTTGAGGGCGTCTGGGCCATCCCAGGCCAGAAGAGCTCTGCTTTGTACCCTTCCCTAAACAGCCCCTTTTTTCCATGGGGAAGGGGCGCGGCCATCCGGAGCTCAAAATGCTTTTTGCCGTCTGCGGCCCCGGCTGTAACATTCCCAGTGCGAGCCATGTTTTGATAAAAAAGAGGCATGGCCTATTTTCGGCCATCCGGGCCGTCCCGTTAAAAGCAAAAGCTGCCAACATCCTCTGCTGGTTTGGAAAATTTCGGTTCGTTTGAGCTTTTTAAAAATTCTAAAGAACTCTATTGACATTCATATGAACTTGTGATATGATCAATTCAAACGAAAGGAGGAATACCATGGAGCAGTTACCGGGTACCCACATCACCCTGACTCCCGAACAGAACAAGACGGGGCTTGAATTTTTACAAGGCATCTTTTCCGTGACGTCCGGCATCATGCTCTCGCAGGTGCGGGAGCTCACCGGAATGGATGCGCCCGCGCTGCAGAACTGGATCAAGAGAGGCTGGGTGTCGAGCCCGGTAAACAAGCGCTACAATATCGACCAGGTAGCGCGGATTTTGATCATCAACATGCTGCGGGATGTCATGCAGCTGGAAAAGGTAGTTTTTTTGATGGCCTATATCAACGGCAGCGCCAATGACCGCTCCGATGATATCATTCCGGAATCTAAGCTCTATGACTATATCTGTAAGGTCATCGAAGCGTGGGAGGCCCTCCCGGAAAAGGATGACAACCGGATGGAGGCCATCATTGCGCAGCAAACGGAAGATTATGTAGAGAATTTGGAAGGAGCCAAGGGGAAGCTGCACGGCGCGCTGAAGGTGATCCTGCCGGCGTATCTTTCCGCCATGCGGAAAAGACAGGCCGAGGCGGCGCTGGAGCAGCTGAGAAATACAGAGAAAAAGGAGGAATTGACATGATCGCATGGTGGGAGGGCTTAAACCTTCTGCAGCGGGTCTTTGCCTATCTGGCGATCCCGGCCACCCTGGTGCTCGCCATCCAGTCGGTGATGGTGCTGTTTGGCTTTGGAGACGGCGCCGATACAGACGCGGACGGCGTGCCCGACGCGATGGAAGGGCCGGATTCCGGCGACGGGCTGGCGCTGTTTACGGTACGCGGCATCGTGGCTTTCTTCGCCGTGGGCGGCTGGACCGGCATCGTTCTGGGCGGCGGAGCCCACCCTCCGCTTGCCGTGGCGGCGGCCTTTCTGGCCGGCGGGGCGGCTATGGTGGTCATCGCCCTGCTGTTTAAATCCATGAGCCGCCTGCAGGCATCGGGGAATCTGGATCTGAAAGCCGCCGTCGGGCTCACGGGAAGGGTTTACCTCACTGTCCCAGCCGATGGCTGCGGGAAGGTGAACCTCACCCTGCAGGAGCGGTTTTGTGAACTGGACGCCGTGACCCGGGGCGGAGAGGCGCTGCCCTCCGGGACCCAGGTGCGGGTGACCGGCCTGCTGGATAAACAGACCCTTATTGTGGAAAAGGCGCCGGTCTCTGCAGCCGCAGACACTTAAACGCTTTGCCCCGGGGCGGCACCCCGGCAGAATAATATTTTTAGGAGGAAACCTGAATGGGAGATTTTTCGACCGTAATTCTGATCACCGTCATCGTGGTGCTGCTGTTCACCACCTTCATCGTGCTGCTTTCCCGCTACCGCAAATGCCCCTCGGATAAGATCATGGTCATTTACGGAAAGGTAGGCAACAACGCCGACGGCACCGCCAGCTCCGCCAAGTGCATCCACGGCGGCGCGGCTTTCATCTGGCCGGTCATCCAGGCTTATGAGTACCTGGACCTGACCCCCCTGTCCATCAGTGTGGACCTGACCAGCGCCCTTTCCCGCCAGAATATCCGCATCGACGTCCCTTCCCGCTTCACCGTGGGTATCTCCACCGAGCCGGGCATCATGCAGAACGCTGCCGAGCGCCTGTTAGGACTCAAGCTCACCGAGATCCAGGAGCTTGCCAAGGATATCATCTTCGGCCAGTTGCGTCTGGTGATCGCCACCATGGATATCGAAGAGATCAACACCGACCGCGATAAATTTCTCTCCGCCGTCTCCAGCAACGTGGAGACAGAGCTCAAAAAAATCGGCCTGCGTCTGATCAACGTAAACGTCACCGACATCAACGACGAATCCGGCTATATCGTGGCCCTGGGTAAAGAGGCCGCGGCCAAAGCCATCAACGACGCCAAGATTTCCGTGGCGGAAGCCGACCGGGAAGGCGCCATCGGCGAGGCCAACGCCCGCAAGGACCAGCGCATCCGGGTATCACTTGCAAACTCCGAGGCCATCCAGGGTGAAAACACCGCCAAGGCGGAGATCGCCGAATCCGACGCCATCCGCCGGGAAAAAGAGGCGGAGTCCATGCGCCGGGCGGTGGCTGCGGAGAAGATCCAGTCCGCCCGCGCTCTGCAGGAAGCCTACGCTGCCGAGCAGGAAGCCGAGCTTGCCCGTGCCACCAGGGATAAAGCCACGATGGAAGCTGATATCATCGTCAAGGCCGAGGTTGAAAAGAAACAGGCGGAGCTTCAGGCGGAAGCCGAAGCCGAGCAGATCCGCCGCAAAGCGCGCGGTGAAGCCGACGCCATCTACGCCAAGATGGAGGCAGAGGCTCGCGGTATGGAGGAGATGCTCACCAAGCAGGCCTCCGGTCTGGCAGAGGTGGTCCGCGCCGCCGGCGGCGACGCAAACGACGCGGTGCGCCTGATGATCGCGGACAAGATGGAGGATCTGATCCGGGTGCAGGTGGAGGCTGTCAAGAACCTGAAGATCGACAAGATCACCGTCTGGGACGGTATGAACGGCAAGGACGGCGAAAGCAGTACCTCCAACTTCGTCTCCAGCCTGATGAAGTCCATTCCCCCCATGAACGACTTGTTCGGCATGGCCGGTATGAACCTCCCCACCTACCTTGGCACCCCCAAAGAGGGGGACGCGGGCGCGGAGAAAGCCGCTCCCGAGCAGTAAGTTTTACCCCTTCGGCAGCGTCCGGTATGGAGCACCCATGCCGGACGCCGTTTTTTTGTCATGCGCGGAAAGGTCCCGGGGGAATTGAATTTTCCGCTGTCCGGAGGTATAATAAAAAATAATAGCTATGCTGCTGCTTTTTACACGCATCCGCCCACTCCTGCGGGCGGGCGTCTTGAGTTTTAAGGCCGTGGGCCGGGGACGGCCCACATGGCCGTTTTTTGCAGCCTTGCGCAGCAGGGCCGCGGCAGCGGTTCCCGGCTACGGCCCTGCCCGGGCCCCGGCCCCTCCCCTGCCGCAGGCCACAGGAAAGGAGCTCCCGTATGAGCATCAAGATCACCTCCGACAGCACCTGCGATCTCTCGCCGGAGCTGTTACAACGTTATTCCATCGCCGTTATCCCGCTTTATGTCCTCAAGGACGGCGTATCTTTCCGGGATGGGGAGGATATTCTCCCCGCGGATATCTTCGCCCACGTGGACGCGGGCGGTGCGCTCTGCACCACCTCCGCCGTAAGCCAGTACGATTACAGCCGGTTCTTCTCCGGTCTGAGCGCGGAGTACGACGCGGTCATCCATATCAACCTGGGCGCCGGTTTCTCCTCCTGCCACCAAAACGCCCGCGCCGCCGCCGCGGAGTTTGCCAATGTGTACGCGGTGGATTCCGCAAATCTCTCCACCGGCCAGGGACTTGTGGTGCTCTGTGCCGCCCGTATGGCGCAGCAGGGCCTGCCCGCCGAAGAGATCGTCCGCCGTTTAAACGCCATCACCCCCAAAGTGGAGGCAAGCTTCCTGCTGGACCGCCTGGACTACATGCGCAAGGGCGGGCGCTGCTCCGCCGTGGCCGCCCTGGGGGCAAACCTGCTGAGCCTGAAGCCCTGCATCGAGGTAAAGGACGGAAAGATGGCCGTGGGCAAAAAATACCGGGGCTCTTTTGAAAAATGCATCCGCCAGTATGCCCGGGAGCGCCTGGCCGAGCGGACGGATCTTCAGAAGGATATGGTCTTTATCACCCACACCCCCACCGCCGAAAACGTCCTGACAGCGGTGCGGGAGGCGGTGGCCTCCTCGGCAGACTTTACCGAGACCTTTGAGACCGAGGCCGGGTGCACCATCTCCTGCCACTGCGGCCCCAGCACCTTAGGCATTCTGTTTATCCGAAAATGACCGGCTCTGAAAGGAGGAGCATGCCATCATGATACGTCCCGCAGAGATGCAGGATCTGCCCGCGCTTTTGTCCGTCTACGGCGCGGCGCGGCAGTTTATGCAGCAAAACGGAAACCCCACCCAGTGGGCGGGCGGGTACCCGCCCGATTCCCTTTTAAAAGAGGACATCCTCGCCGGGCACCTCTATGTTCTGGAGGAGGCGGGCGGGGTGCACGGTGCCTTCGCCCTCATCTTTGGGGATGACCCCACCTATGCCGCCGTGGAAAACGGGGCTTGGCTCTCGGATGAGCCCTACGCCGCCATCCACCGGGTGGCTGGGGACGGCGCGGTAAAAGGGGTGTTCAGCCGGTGCCTTGCCTTCTGCAAAAGCCGCTGCGGGCATCTGCGCATCGATACCCACGCCGACAATAAGGTCATGCGGCACCTCATTGAAAAAAGCGGCTTTGTCTGCTGCGGTGTCATCCGTGTGGCGGACGGCTCCCCCCGCGTGGCCTACGAATTTATTTCCCGGTAAATATCCGCGTTAAAACGCCCGTCTTTGCCCCAAAAGCAAAGACGGGCGTTTTTTCTCTCTGTATCCGGTCAGTCCCCTCGCTGTGCCCGGCGCACCTCCAGATAGCAGTGCTGCTGCGCCGGGTCAATGCTCACCCGGGTGATGCCGGAGCCCAGGTCAAAGCCGTAGTTCTGCCGGACGATCTCCAGCTGCTCTGTATGAAGCAGCTGCGCCTCTATCTGCCCAAACGCAAGCCCGCTGCCCAGCTGCGTCACCATGTCGTAGCCGTATATCCCCCGGTTCTCCGAGCCGGAGCAGTAAAAATCGTAACTGGCGTATTTGGTCATCCGGGCGGTCACCACAGTGCTGCCCCCCGCCGGGATCTTCACTTTGAACGCCTGGTAAAACACCCTCTGCTGGCTCCCGGTCTCGGAGATGACGTCCTCCAGCCTGCCGGTATCGTAGCGTTCCGCCCCGTTTTCGGAGAGCAGCCCATAGCGGCGCAGCAACTCCTCCTCCGCGTCCACATACAGGTCAAAAATCCGCTGTTGCTCCACGATCTTTCCGCGGCTGTCATCGGTGTACTCCCGCAGATATTCCTCTGTCAAACTCTCCAGAAGCTCCCGAAGGGTACTTTCGTACCGGGTGACGGTGCAGGAGACCCCGTCAATTTCCTCCCCCGCCTCGCAGCCACCGTTCTGGTAGCCCTGCAGGGCGTATTGCCCAATGTCCTCCCCCACCACGGCAAGGAGCTTTGTCTCCGTACTCCGGCGCATCCCGTCCGGGACAAAGTAGCTGTGCCGCTGAAAACCGGTGTCGCTGTCCCACTCGAGGCCCTCAAAGCCGTAAGTGAGCACCCGGGTCTTTTCGGCGTCCACTGTAAAGCTTATGGCCTGGGTGGCGGCGGGGTATTCTTCGTGGGGGGCGCTCCAGGCGTCAAACTTATATACTGTCACGGGCAGCTGCCCGAAATCCTTCTCCCTCAGGGCGTCCTCTCGGTACTCCCCGCTTTTTAACAGGTTCCAATACCCCACCCAGCTGTCCAGGTTTTGCAGGTTCAGCCGCTCCTCCGAATCTTCTTCCCCGCCGACAGCACCGGCAAACCCGCCGCTGTAGCCCCCGGCAAGGAGCTCTGCCCCGGCGCCCCGTCCGTTTGTCAAAATCTCCGGTGTCAGCTCAGAAAGATTCTGGAAGCTGCCGGTAAAAGGGTACACAGCCGTCACGGCGGCCTCCTGCCCGGAGGAATTCTCCAGAGTGTATCGGTCGGTCACCAGCAGGTCGGTGCTGGTCTGCTCATCCCCCCCCTCCGGGAACCAGCGCTGCAGGTCTTCTTCATATTCCCGCCGCTCCTCCGGCGTCAGGTCATTCCTCCCCGCCAGCTGCTGCTCGTTGGAGACCCATACCGGGTCCCAGGGGGAAAAGTCGTACAAAAGCTCCCGGGAGGCTGAAAGCCCGGGCGTTTCCTCCAAAACATCCAGGGGGAACACCGGCCCGCCGTAGGACATAAAAACGCTGGAGCCGCTCTCTGCGCCCTCGCCGCCTGCACCCGCGGTGGCGCCGCCGAAAAATGGCAGCAGACGCACGCCCCATATCCCAAGGCCGGCCGCCAGCAAAAGCCCCGCCGCGGCCGCCGTCCATTTTAAGGCGGTGCGCCGTGCCGGGCGCCGGTCCTCCGCCTGCTCGATCAGGTCATCCCCGATATCTCCCAGGGCATAGAGAAGCTTTTCCGCGTTCACAGGGACACCCCCTCCTTTTCTAGGTACTGCCGAAGGGCCTTCCGGGTGCGGAAGAGGCTGGATTTTATATAGCTCTCCCCCACCGAAAAGCGTTCTGCCATCTGCCGGATATCGTCGCCGTACCAGTAGCGCCGCAGAAAGATCAGCCGGGCAATTTCCGTCCGGCCGCGCAGAAAGCTGTCCAGCAGCTGCGCCAGTTCCCGTTCCTCCCAGTCCCTTTCCCCCGAGGGGATGCACTGCTCCAGCTCGGAGAGCAAAAGCTCCGTCCCCTCCCCGCCGCGCTTTTGAGCCCGCCGGGCCCGGAACCTGTCCAGGGAAAGGTTCCGGGCAATGCGCCCCAGCCAGCTGCGGAAAGCGCCGGGGCGCTGGGGCGGAATGGCGTTCCATGCGTGCAGATAGGTATCTCCCACGCACTCCTCGGCGTCCTGCGGATCCCGCAGGATCTGATAGGAGATCTGGTTCAAATACCCCCCATATTTGCACGCCGTCTCCTCCACCGCGTGTTCGGAGCGCTGCCAGTAGAGCTCTATAATCTGAAGATCCTCCATTTTCCCCCTCCTCTCCTGCCTGTAAAGACGTAAAAGCGCCTTTGCCGGTCGCGCGGCAGAATAATTGATCGCGGTATTTGAGCCCCGGGGCAGGCTCGCATCCGGCCCAGTGCCGCCCGCCGCATCCTGTATCCCGGCCCTCACCGCTGATGAAGCCCGCGCCCCGTTCCGCTTTTTTGAGGCTGTAAAGGCACCCGGCGCCGGTATACATATCAAAACAGCTTGTTCTTTTTCTCCCTGCAAAGGCCCTGTCGGCAGGGCCCCGGTATGCCTTTCAGTTCCGTACTTATTGTAGCATATTCGGGCCTGTTCTCACAGAAAAACACCGGAAAGATTCGGAGGCTTTGCTCCGCGCCTTTCCG
>JALELV010000021.1 GCA_022768545.1 Oscillospiraceae bacterium | reverse complement strand
GGGCGAGGACAGCTTTTCCTACGCCGCATGCAGCCCCGAGGGCGTTTTTTCCGATGAAGCAAGGGTACAGGTAGCGGTAGAGCCCAATGAAAGCGGGACCCAGTTTGCGGATATGGGTGAAGCTCCCGAGGCCTGCTCCGCCATCCGGCTCCATCAAAAAGGCGTTTTATGCGGCGAGCAGGTGGGACAGCGCTGGTTTTTCTACCCGGAGCGCTCCATGACCCGCGGGGAATTCCTCATTGCTCTGCTGGCGGCCTCCGGGCTGGATGACGAATTGGCAGCCTGCGTCAATACCCAGCTTCAAAACGACGGCGAGATCCCTCTCTGGGCAAAGTCCTATCTGCGAAAGGCGCTGGAAACGGGCATCGTCAAGGAGGATGTCTTCCCCTGGGACGAAACCCTTACCCGGGCCGAGGCGGTGGTGTTTGTTCACCGCGCCTCCGGCATTGACGATGTAAAAAGCTATCGTCTTGCCCTGTCGGACAAGGATGAGATCCCCGCCTGGGCTGCCTATTCCTACCAAAACCTGGCCGCACACCAACTGCTCACCCTGTACTCCGGCAGCGCCCGACCCGGCAGGACCCTTACCCGGGCGGATGCGGCGGAGCTCCTCTGGCCGCTTTGCCAATACCGGATGGAAAACTAAACCCGAAGAACTTTCCATTTATAAGCTCCTCCCTCTCCGCCATACTAAACACAGGGGTCAAATTCCCCGGGCTTTTCCTCCCCCGGGGCTTCCCCCTCTCTCTTATTCACCACAGGATCAGTCCTGAAAAAGGAGCGCGAAGCTATGTTAGATAAGATCTCTCTTGTCCTTGTGATCATCGGCGCCTTAAACTGGGGCTCCATCGGCCTGTTTCAGTTCGATGCAGTCGCATGGCTGGGCGGCGGCCAGGGGGCCATGCTCAGCCGGGTGATCTATACCCTGGTGGCGCTGGCCGGTGTGTGGGCAATCTCTCTGCTTTTCCGTGATACCGAAAAGGCCTGGGAATAGCCCCCGCAAAACCGTAAAAAAGAAAGGGTCTGCCTGTGAAAAGGCGGGCTTTTTCTTTTGGATGCGTCAAGGCCTCTGCCGCTAAGCTTGGAGTTCTCTTCGGGCTCGATAGTTTATCGTCGGGCGGCCCATGAGCAGGGGCCGCCCAAGCGGACGTGGGGCGACCACCCTGCCGCAGAAGAGTAAGCGCATGGAAGGTTATGAAAACATATTTGTCTCGCATACGAGTGAAAAGCGATTCAAAAATGGAAACCAGCAAACGGCAGCTGTTCTTTCCGTTTCGCTTTGTACCTGCGTTACCCTTATCCGCACTTATCAAAAACGCCCCGCACCCCGGCGGGGTTCCAAGGGGCCCGAAAGGCCCCTTGGTCGTAGGGGGGTCCGGGGGTACCCTCAAAGTCCCGGCGCTTTTCTTCCCCCTTTCTTTGGGCGCCAAAAGAAAGGGGCCGCTGTCGGGCGGCTCCCGACAGGACAGGATACTTGAAGAGAGATAGGTTTTGAGGAAAGAGCTTCCCCCTACCTATGAGCCCACGACCTAAGACCTAAAAACACAAGCGCACCCCGGCTTTTACAAAATAATCTGCCGCCAGCCGGGAAAACCGGGGGGCGGCCCCTGCCGCGAAGGATGGCTCTTTAATAAGTGGAAAATCATAGAAACAGTAAAGCTGTGTCGCCGAGATTTCGGAAAATGGAAAGTCATTTGCCTTATGTGTAAGGTGATATTCCAGAAAACAGCAAACTATGGAAGGCAATGTTCGGCCCTCTGCGCCCCAATCTCCCACACCTTTAAAAACACAAAACTCAGGGCCTGGGGATAGCCCCCAAGCCCCAAAATCACATTCCCGTCCGGCCTGACCCGCCGAAGGCCTCTATTTGCCCCCGGGCATAGCCGTCCTTGTAGCCGTTTGCATATCCATCGTCATACCCGTAGTGATACCCTTCGTCAAAACCGTAATCATAATCGCCATAGTTCCCATAATCCTCCCCATAACCATAGCCGTAGTCATACCCGCCATAGGGAGCAAATTCCTCATAATCCTCTTCAAAATCGTAACCAAACCCCGGGTCGATCTGGCTCCAGTCCCCATAAGTTTCCCCCAAAACGGCCGGCCGGAACGAAAGGGCCCGCGCCCCCAGCCAGGCCGCACCGGCCCCCAACGCCGCGGTAAAGACAAAATAAACCACCAGCACCGTCACCCAGTGCCGGGAAAACCATCGCCTCATCCTGTTTCCTCCCTTTCCAGCCGTTTACCGGGCCAACATTCGGAGGGCGTCCTCCAGCTCTCCGGCCGTAGGGAATGCGCTTTTGGGGATAATGCGCATATCCTTGTCCTCCATCAGCAGCACCAAAAGGTTTTTGGTCTGTATCAGAGAGCGGATATCGGTGCGTTTGACCTGCCTGACGCCGTCCGCGCCGGAAAACAAAAGGCTGCCCGCCGTAAGGCTCACCTGCTGCGGCTCCCACCACGCGGCGCTTACCCTCCCGGACGCCTCTTCCCTCCGAAGGATGCTTTTGGCCGCCATTCTCTCGTTGATGAGCACCATAGCCAGAACGATGGCCCACAAAATGGGGTTGACGGCCACCGAAAGCAGTACCCGGCCCGGAGGGTTCCCCTGCATCATATAGGAAAGCATTGTGGGCACCAGCGCCACGGCTGTCAAAATAAGCAGCAAAATGCGGATCCTCTTGACCGGGTTTTTCTTTTCCCGCTTCATCCGGGCCGCGGCAGCCTCTATATAATCTCCCCGGGTAAGCTGATAGGAAAGCTTCATGTCTCCCGCTCCTTTTTCCTGTTGTCTGCTTCTACTATACCATTGCGAGCTCATTAAAACAAGAGCGCCCCCGGCGGGCGGCAAAACTTTCCGCTTGACATGATCCGCATCCTGTCCTATAATTAGAACAAACGTTCTTTCTGCAAAGGAGGTCTTTTGCCTTGGAGCTTTCGGAAAAACTGCGCATTTTAGCAGACAGCGCCAAATACGATGTGGCCTGTACCTCCAGCGGGGCAGACCGCCAGGGCGCGCCGGGAACCCTCGGCAGCTGCGCCGCCGCGGGCATCTGCCACACCTTTTCCGCCGACGGGCGGTGTGTCTCGCTGCTCAAGGTGCTGATGACCAACTGCTGCGTCTACGACTGCAAATACTGCGTCAACCGCCGCTCCAACGATATTCCCCGGGCGTCCTTCACCCCGCGGGAGCTGGCGGACCTCACCATCCAGTTTTACCGGCGCAACTATATCGAGGGGCTGTTTCTCTCCTCCGGCATCCTCAAAAACCCGGACTATACCTGCGAGCGCATGATCGAGACCCTCTCTATCCTGCGAGGGGAATACCAGTTCCGGGGCTACATCCACGCCAAAGCCATCCCGGGGGCGGACAGCCGCCTTATCGCCGCTTTGGGGGCCCTGGCCGACCGCATGAGCGTAAATATCGAGCTTCCCTCCCGGGACAGCCTCTCCCGGCTCTGTCCGGATAAATCCAAAACCGATATTTTGAAGCCCATGGATCAGATCCGCACCGGTATTCTGCAAAACCGCTCCGACCTGGTGCGCTACCGGCATGCTCCCGCTTTCGCCCCCGCGGGGCAGAGCACCCAGATGATCATAGGCGCCACCCCGGAGGATGACCGCCGGATCCTCACCCTCACCCAGGGGCTGTACCGGCGCTTTGGGCTCAAGCGGGTGTTCTTTTCGGCCTATATCCCGGTACAGGAGGACAGCCTGCTTCCCGCTTTGGACACAAAGCCTCCCCTGCTGCGGGAACACCGCCTGTACCAGGCGGACTGGCTGCTGCGCTTTTACGGCTTTGAGGCTGAGGAACTGCTTTCGGAAGACGCTCCCAACTTCGACCCCTTTATCGACCCCAAGTGCTGCTGGGCCCTGCGCCATATGGACCTGTTTCCCATCGAGGTGAACACCGCCCCCTACGAGATGCTGCTGCGGGTGCCGGGGGTGGGGGTCAAAAGCGCCCTGCGCATCGCCGCCGCCCGGCGCAGCTCCTCCCTTACCTTCGACGCCTTAAAAAAGATCGGGGTGGTGCTGCGGCGGGCCCAGTACTTTCTGCTGTGCCAAGGCCGCACCGTACCGGGGCTGCGCATCACCCCCGCCGGGGCCTACCACGCCATGATCTCCCGGAATGACCTGGGCGTTTTAGGAGGCGGGGAACAGCTCTCCCTCTATTCCGCTGCCCCGGCCCTGACCGGAACGGCCAAAAACCTTCCCTCTGCGGGAGAGGGGGGCTGGCTGTGAGCGTTCAAAATACCTGGGCTTACGAGTACGATGGCAGCCTGGACGGCTTTCTCTGCTGCGTGTTCGACGGGTTCTCCCGCAGGGAGGATCCCGTCCAGATCTTCCCAGAGCAGGAGACCCAGGCGACCTTATACCCCGTGCGCCGGGTAGAGACCGACCCTACCCACGCCGGGCGGGTGTGGCGTTCGCTGGACAAAAAGATATCTCCCCTGGCGCGGGAGTGGGTGGAAAAGGGGTTTTTGTGTAGCTGTCCCGGCAAGGAGCTGCTGCTCTACCGCTTTTTAAAGCTTGGGTATCAAAGGGGCGCCGCCGTCACCAATATGCTGGGGGAACCGGTGGTGAACCGCCTGTTTTCTCTGGTGCGCGGCATAAGACAGGAGGCCCATCTGCTGACGGGCTTTGTCCGTTTTGAAGAGCATCAGGAGGTGCTCGCCGCCCGGATAGAGCCCAAGGGCTTTGTGCTGCCGCTGATTGCCCCCCATTTTGCGGGACGCTTTTCCGGCGAGGCCTTCCTGATCCACGACCTCACCCACGGAGCCGTCCTGCTGCACCGCCCCGGGGAATACCGCATCATTGCGGCGGAGCATTTGGAGCTGCCGCCTCTCTCCCCGGGGGAGGCGGAGTTCCAGCGCATGTGGAAAGGGTATTACGACGCCATCGCCATTCGGGAGCGGGAGAACCCGCGATGCCGCCTCTGCCATATGCCCCGCAGGTACTGGGCCCATATGGTGGAGGTGTCGCCCCGGGGCCCCGGAGACGACACGCCCTGTTCTCCCCTTCCCTCCCAGGCCGTCCGGGCTCTGCCCTGAAAAGCGGTGGATTTTCTCCCGCCCTTCCTGTATAATAGGGCGCAGATATTTTAAAAGGAGAGGGGGATTTTATGGGTAAGGGATCTGGCTGCGGCCGCACCCTCGGCGCCTGCTACCTCGGCTATGTCACCCAGGCCGTGGTCAACAACCTGGCCCCGCTTTTGTTTCTCACCTTCCAAAACGAGTTTTCCATCTCCTTTGAAAAGATCGCCGTCCTCTCGTCCTTTAACTTTGCGGTGCAGCTGGCGGTGGACCTTGCCGCCGCCCGTTTTGCTGACCGTATCGGCTACCGTGTCTGCATCGTGTCGGCCCATCTGTTCGCCGCCGCGGGCATCGCGGGGCTGGGGCTCTTCCCCCGCCTGACGCCGGACCCGTTCTGGGGGCTGCTGTTGGCCGTGGCGCTGTACGCCGTGGGCGGAGGACTCATCGAGGTACTGGTAAGCCCCATCGCGGAGGCCTGCCCCACCCCAAACAAGGCCTCCGTCATGAGCTTTCTCCATTCCTTTTACTGCTGGGGCCAGGTACTGACGGTGGCCCTTTCCACATTGTTTTTCTCCCTTGCCGGCATGGAGCGCTGGCCGCTGCTTCCCCTTCTGTGGGCCGCGGTTCCCCTGGCAGGCGCCGCCTGCTTTTCCCGGGCTCCCCTCTTCCCCCTGACGCCGGACGGGAAGAGCCTTCCGCTCCGCTCCCTTTTGCGTCGGGGCTCCTTCTGGCTGTTTATTCTGCTTTTGCTCTGTTCCGGGGCCGCGGAGCAGGGAATGAGCCAGTGGGCTTCCGCCTTTGCGGAGGCGGGGCTCGGTATCTCCAAGGCGGCGGGAGACCTGGCCGGCCCCTGCCTGTTCGCCGTGATGATGGGGCTGGCCCGGGTGGTATATGCTCGGTTTGGGGGGCGGCTGCGCCTTCCCGCCTATATGGCTTTCTGCGGAGTGCTGTGCCTGTGCTCCTACTTGCTGGCCGCGTTCTCTCCCCTGCCGCTCCTGGCCCTGGCGGGCTGTGGGCTCTGCGGGTTTTCCGTGGGCGTCCTGTGGCCCGGCTCCTTCAGCCTGGCCTCCGCGCGGATCCCCGCCGGGGGGACGGCTCTCTTCTCCCTGCTGGCCCTGGCGGGAGACCTTGGCTGCAGCGCCGGCCCCGCCCTGGTAGGGGCAGCCTCCGGAGCCGCAGGGGGGAACCTGCGCCTGGGGCTGGCCGCGGGGGTCCTCTTTCCCGCGGTACTGCTGGCCGCTCTGCCCTTTCTGCGGAAAAACACCTCCCAATGACCCTTTCCGTTCAACAGCCAAAAGGCCCGGGAAGGCGGTTTTTGCCGTCTTTCCGGGCCTTTTAAAACAGAGGGCAGAAACTCTTCGCCCCTTAGGGCACCCGTGGGTCGCCCTTTTTTCAGTCAATCCAGGATCTCGTCGATCTCCATCAAAGTACGGACATAGATCTTGATATTCAGCATCAGGTTGTTGATGTCGCCGTACTCATCGGCCTGGTGGGCGCCGCCCTTCTCAAAGCCGAACAGCCGCACTCTGCCGGGTACCGTGACGCCGTAGGTCACAGCGTTTGGCAGCTTGCGGGCATAGCTCCCGCCGTAGGTGGCGATAGGCTCGATGTCGGGTTGACCCAGCATTTCGCGGCTGATCTCCATCAGCTTCTGCACCACCGGATGTTCCAGAGAGATATACTGGCCCGGGTTGTTGGCAAAATGCGTCATGGTAAAGGGGGAAGCCTCCACGGAGCGGTCCAGGTTTTCCTTTATCCCTTTCCAGTCCACCAGCACAGGGTATCGGATGTCGGGGCGGAACACAATGGCCCCGTCCTCCACCCGGACAAAGCTGCAGCGGCTGAGCATATCCCCCACGATCTCGTCCCGGCAGGCGATGCCAAAGCCGGTACCCTTTTTATCCACCGAAACCCGGCGGATATAATCCAGAGCCTCCCTGCCGTTTCCGGTGGCCAAGCCGGTATCCACCAGAGCGCCGCACAGGCGGTGCAGGGCGGTGACGGGGCTCTCTTTTCCTTCGTTGGCGTCCTTTTCGGCCCAAACCTTTACTCCGCCGTCCACATCCTCAGCCCAGAGCTTTTCTCTGCCCGCCAGCGCTTTCTCCGCTGCCGCGGCGTCCAGGCCGCAGAGCACCGCATACGCCTTGGGAGATTCCGCGTTGACCGCCAGGCCGGCCCACAGGTCTTTCAGGTTGCCGTCCAGCTTCGGCGAGACGAGGGTCACATCGAACATACTCATCTCGTAATACCCTACCGGATACTTGGAATCCGGGATCAGGGTAAAGACGGGGGCCTTTTCCCGTTTGAGGAATTCCGGCATATCGGCCATCCCCTTTTCCTCGTTGCAGCCGTATACCATCATAATGTTGTGCCGCAGACGGATCCCGTGATCCTTCAAAAAGCGCATGGCGTAGAGGCCTACCAGGGCGGGGGCTTTGTTGTCTGCCGTTCCGCGCCCAAAAATATATTTGCCGTCCTCACTGATGGTGGTTTGGAAGGGGTCGGTAGTCCAGCCCTCCCCCTGGGGGACGATATCCATATGGCCCACGATGCCGATGGAATCTTCATTTTCTCCATAGACCGCGCTGCCGCAGTAGTTGTCGTAATTCTTTGTGGCAAACCCGTATTTTTCGGAAAGTGCCAGAGAAGCCTGCAGCACATCAAAACAAGCCTTTCCGAAGGGCATATCTCCCTCCGGTTCGTCGGTGGCCACGCTGGGGATGCGCACCAAATCGCTGACATCCTTCAGGTATTCCTCCTTATGTGCCGCTATCCAGCGGTCCAGCTCCGCGTAAAGCTCTTTCTGTTCCAAAACAAACGCCTCCGTTTCGTTCGGGGGGCGGCTGCGGCTGCCCCTTATCTCATTGTTATTATACATCTTATAACAACTTTGTCAATTGCCTTTGTCCGCCCTTCCCGCGCGCGGGCCTTTTTCTTGACAAGCCCTGTCTGTTTGTTGTATAATGCCAACAAATAAGGGAGTAGTCGGCGCGATGCGTGGCGAAGCCAACATACTGGAGCGGCGCTCCTGGCTTTGTTTTAAATGACGAGACTTATCTGCCAAAACGGCGGGTAAGTCTCTTTTTTTGTGTCTTAGCCGCCCGGCCAAACACAAGGAGGAAGAAAAATGCAGCTTTGGGAACTTTTCATCATCGCCGTAAGCCTCTCCATGGATGCCTTTGCCGTGTCTGTCTGCAAAGGGCTCTCGGTCAAAAAGGTACGGCCGAGCCACGCCCTCATCGCGGGGCTTTACTTTGGCGGCTTTCAGCTGCTCATGCCGCTGCTGGGGTATTTTCTCGGGGGCGCTTTCGAGAGCTTTATCACCAGTATCGACCATTGGATCGCTTTTGTGCTTCTGGTGCTCATCGGCGCGGGGATGGTCAAAGAATCCCGGGAGGCATGCGAAACTCTGGACGATTCCTTTGCCTTTCGCGCCATGCTTCCCCTGGCGGTGGCCACCAGCATTGACGCCCTGGCGGTGGGGGTGACCTTTGCTTTCCTGCAGGTGAATATTTTACCTGCGGTATGCCTGATCGGCGTCATTACCTTTCTGCTCTCCGCCGCCGGCATCAAGATCGGCAACCGCTTCGGCGCCCGATATAAATCCAAAGCGGAGCTTGTGGGCGGTATCGTGCTCATTGTGATGGGAATCAAAATTTTGGCGGAGCATCTGCTCACCCACACCGGAGTGATCTGAGCATTTTCAAAAAATTTTTCGGTGCGTAAAAAGGAAAGAGGCTGCCTTGGGGCAGTCACTTTCCTTTTTCCTTTTTTAGGGGGGTGAGAGGGCCTGTCTGTTTCTGAGCCAACAGGCCGGGGGCAAGAATTTATAGTCTTTATCTTTAAGTTTGAAGCGAGGCAGGTTTAGAGGCAAAAAGCCAAACATCTCATTCCATCATTTTCTATTTTCAAAATCAAATGCCCTTCATATATTTCCATGCTTTAATGTCTCTGGTGCCGCGTGAACCCTAAAAGCAAAAAAGAGGGGGCTTTCCCCCTCTCCCCGCAAAAACAGCAAAAGAAAAAGACCGCTGAGAGAAGGCGGCCTTTTCCTTGCTGTTGTTCTATGCTCATCATGTCATGGGTTCCATTCCATGAGGAGATAGCTTTTCAGTTTTCCTGCTGCACACAGCGTGCTCCCATCAATGGGTGTCGTTTTCCAAATCGGAGATTTGGACAGCACCGCATTATTTCTTCAGGGCAACGGCGCCGGCGGCTACCAGGGAAACAGCGCCCAGAGCAACGGCTACGTTGACAAAGTCAGCAGAACCGGTCTCGGGGTTCTCTTTGTCATCAGTCTCGGTCTCGTCGGCAGCAGCCTTGATCTCGTCGTCGGTGACAATGTAGGTACCCAGGGTGCGGGTCTTCCAAACCAGAGCGTCTTTGTCGTCGTTCAGTTTGGCTTTCACAGCAACGGGTTTGCCGTCTACGATCTCGTATACGAAGTACTCAACGTCCTCGTCGGCGATCGCATAGGTGACAGTCTGGGTGAAATCGAACTCGGGAGCGCCTTTGAAGTTGATCACGTCAAAGTCAACATCCTCGTTCTTCTTCATCAGAGCTTTGATCTCGTCGGTAACAGCGGTATCCAGGTACATGTTGACGGCATCCTGTTTGCTCATTTTACCCTCAACGGTCAGCTCTTCAGCAGCGTCAAACTCGAAGTAGGTGTAGGTGACTTTGGCATCCGGATCAAAGATAACTGCATCACCGGCAATCTCTACTTCACTGTCATCCGGATCACCAGAAACATGAGCTTTATCCCAGCCAAAAGTAGCTACAACATGAACCATTTTGTCCGCTACATTCAGTACGTTCGGGACACCATCATTAGCGTTTTTGATGTCGGCTTTACGGCCACCATCTTTCAGGCCCAAATCGAAGTCAACATCCAGATCATCGGTACCATAGTAACCTTTGAAAGATACGGTAACTTTGTACCAATTTGCCGACGTTTTTTCGATGTCAACATCATCGAAGTACTCTTTGCCATCCTCCCAGTCGAAGGTAGCCTTCAAATCTTCTTCATCATAGTCTTTTGCAGTTTCAACATAGACGACGATATCGTCGGTGCCTTTAGCAGTGAATTTTTTACCGTCGTAAGTCGCGTCAGCAAACGCAACTACGCCCAGACCCATGCACAGCACAACGGCCAGTACCAGAGCAAGTACTTTTTTCATAGTGTGTATCCTCCTAAAATTTTTTTAACGAAGCGTCTTCCTTCAAAAGGCCGCCCGCCTCCGCGTTCTCTCACCCATCAGAGGGGCTTGTTCTGTTCCTTAAGGAACAGAACAAACAAGGACGTCCTTGTTTGAAAACTTCCGGTGCGCTCTCTACACACCGTTTTCGTCGCCCTTATCGTATCACAACCGGTAACATTTGTAAAGGGGAAAATTACAAAAAATAACAAAAAGTTTTAAGGGCAGGCAGCCCGCCCTCCAGGGGCGCCTCAAGGGGGGATGGCCCGCCTGCTCAAAAGCGGCGGAGTTCCACAGGGGATGGGGGTCCCGCCGCCGGGCAAGCTCTGCGCTTCCCGGGCCTCCCGGCCCGGGGCGGGGCTTACCCGCGGGTCGGCAAGCTGAGGAGGGCCGTTGCCCCGTCGCCCGGAAATATTTTTGTGTAATGGGAATATATGGAAGTATCGGTGTTTTGGTTTGGGGAATAGCTCTTAAGTGTGTGGTAAATAGTGGAAATACATTTGTCTCGCGCCGAAAGAGATGGAAGAAATATAGAAGCAACAGAGTTTTTCCACCTGAATGTCGGAA
>JALELV010000038.1 GCA_022768545.1 Oscillospiraceae bacterium | reverse complement strand
AATTTTCTCGTATTCCTCTATGAAGTCTGCAATAAGAAACCTCCATTCTACGGGATGTTAGATCATCCCGAAATATTTGAATGCTTCTCGGATTGCTTTCTCTTTTTCCGGCGGACACTGGGGTTGCCTGGAATCTTCGGATTTCGGCAGATTATAGTTTTTGCCTACCTCAATCCCACATTTCCGTTTAATCTGTGAGATATAGAGGTTGGACACCTTTAACCCGGTATGCTCCAAGACATACTCCTTGATCTGCGGATAGGTTGCCCCATCCTGAAATTCGGACATATCCATATCCTCCAAAGAGAACTCAACCCGAATATTCTTCGAGTCGATCTCGCCCTTGGAAAGCAAGACAACCGTCTCCACGTGGGCAGTGCGTGGGAACATATCCACGGCCCGGAGCTTTTTGACGCGGTATCCCTTCTGCTCCAGGATGGCGCAGTCCCGGGCGGCGGTAGCGCTGTTGCAGGAGATCATGACAATCTTTTGGGGCGCCATGGAGGCTGCCGTATCGAGCAGGGAGGCATCGCAGCCCTTGCGGGGAGGGTCCATGACCACGATGTCCGGGGAAACCCCTTCCCGAAGAAGGGTGCCGGCTGCCTCCGCCGCGTCCCCGCAGAGAAAACGGGCATTTTCGATCTTGTTTTCCCGGGCGTTCTCCCGGGCGTTTTCCACCGCGGGGGCCACAGCCTCCACCCCGATGAGCCGCCGTACCTGGGAAGCCATGGAGAGCCCGATAGTGCCGGCCCCGCAGTAGAGGTCCAGCAGAGTTTCGTCCCCGCGAAGCTCTGCAAACTCCGCGGCGGTGCGGTAGAGGTTTTCGGCCCCCTCCCGGTTTACCTGATAAAAAGAGAGGGGCGAGATGCGAACCCGGACGCCGCAGAGAATGTCCTCGATATAGCCTTTTCCCCAGAGGGTGCGGCAGTCCTTCCCCAGGATGACATTGGTGTTTTCCCTGTTGCAGTTCAAGACCAGGGAGGCCACGGAGGGGAAACGCGCAGGCAGCTCCCGGGCAAGCTCCTCCTCGCAGGGAAGCCCCCCGCCGTTTACTACTAGGCACACCATCACCTGGCCGGTGGCCTCACCCATGCGGAGGTAAATATGGCGCAGCAGGCCGGTGCGCCGCGCTTCGTCGTAGGGGGCGACGCCGTGCCGGCGGCAGAAGCCCTCCAAAAAGCGGAGGATCTCCTCGAAAAGGTCCGGCTGCAGGCGGCAGGAGACACAGGGCACCACCCGGTGGCTCCGCTTGGCAAAAAAGCCCATGACAAGCTTTCCATCCGCGTCGGCGCGGACGGGGTACTGAGCTTTGTTCCGGTACCCCTGGCGGCGGGGTGAGGGGAGGATCGGCAGAACTTCCGCTTGGATGCCCCCGATGCGGCGGAAATTTTCCGTGACCCAGCGCTCCTTGAGGCGGCACTCCGCCTCGTAGGAGATGTGGCGCAGGGAGCAGCCGCCGCACCCCCGGCTGACGGGGCAGTCGGAGGGGATGCGGTCCGGCGAAGGCTCCAAAATTTCCTCTATGATACCGAAGGCATAGCTTTTGAGCACTTTAACGATCCGCACGGTCAGACGGTCTCCCACGGCGGTTCCGGGAACAAAGACGGCGAAGCCCTCTTCTGTGCGCCCCACGCCGGAGGCCTCCGTGGTGATATCCGAAATGATAAGGGGGATCAGGTCATTTTTGGAGAGCATGTTAAGCCGCCTTTCCGAAAAGTTGAGAAACCGCAGGGGCACGGCGTCTCTGTCACAACTTATAGTATTATAGCACAGATCGGCCCGCACCAAAAGCCGCAGACAAAGAAAAAGCGCCCCTCCCCCGAAGAGGGGAGGGGCGCCAGCAAAAACAAAATTTACTGAGCCAGGGGGTTGCCGGCAGCGTCTTTGTTGAAGCTCTCGTTGCCGCACAGGATCAGGATACCCTCGATCAGACCCCACAGGCCGCCGGCACCGCAGGTAACTACGGTTACAACGATCTGGATAATGGCTTTTTTGGTGAAGCCCAGGTAGAAGTTATGTACGCCCCAGGCGCCCAGGAAGATGCCCAGCAGACCAGCTGTCATTTTGGATTTCGGTTGCATAGTGAAAAGCCTCCTCAAAACGATAATGTAAGAACAGGCAGCGGAAGACGCTTGCAGAAACATGCCGGTGCCTGTTAGCTTGGAGTTATTATACCATAGATTAAAAAGAAAGAAAACAGGAATTTCGCATAATTTTAGCACTTTTTTGCTGAAAAACATCAAGCAATTGTAAAAACAAAGAAAGAAGTTTGGCGTTTTGGCCAAAAAAAGAACGAAAAAACTGGAGCGGAGAATTTGTTCTGAGACACTGTAACAAAAAAGGACAGGACGAAGTCTTAAGTAAAAACAATAAAATGTGACGCGGCTTCGGCATTCGTTTGCCTGGGAAGATCCTCCGTGATATAATAACAAAAGACAGCCGCAGAGCTTTTCACATCTTTTCTCCGCCCGGGCCGTGGAGAAGAGGCTGTATTGTGTTTTGAAAACAGGCCCGGAAAAACCGCGGTGCAGGATCCGCGGCCTGGAAAGGGGGATGGATTTGGAACAGAAAGATATTCTGATCGACATAAAAAATCTGCGCAAAGTATACAAGCTGGGGCACGAAAAGGTCGTGGCTCTGGATGACATCAACCTGAGTATCCGGCGGGGGGAGATCTGCTGTATCCTCGGTACCTCCGGGTCCGGAAAATCCACGCTGCTCAACATGATGGCGGGGTTGGAAAAACCCAGCCGGGGTCAGATCCTGATCGGCGGCAAGGATATTGTCAAGTTCGGAGAGCAGCGACTTGCCCTGTTCCGGCAGAAAAATGTGGGCTTTGTTTTTCAGTCCTATAACCTGATGGGCAGCAGCACGGCGCTGGAAAATGTAGCCATGCCGCTGATGTTCCGGGGGATGGATAAAGATCAGCGCGAGAGGATCGCGCACCAGGTGCTGCGGGAGGTGGGGCTTGGCAACCGCGCCGGCCACCGTCCAACTCAGATGTCCGGCGGACAGCAGCAGCGGGTAGGCATCGCGAGAGCGTTTGTTTCAAGGCCAAAGATCGTCTTTGCCGACGAACCAACGGGAAACCTGGACAGCAAGACCACCATAGAGGTGATGGAGCTGATGGTCAATAAATCCCGCGAGAACAACCAGACGCTGATCCTGGTGACCCATGACAATGAGATCGCGGAGTACGCGGACCGTATCGTGACGCTGGTGGACGGAAGGATCATCAGCGATGTAAACAATGTGTCCAAGGCAAGGACCAGGCAGGAGATCGAACAGGAAGCCCTGGCCGCGGCAAAGGCGGAGACAGCCGCGGCTCCGGGCGGACAGGACGGCATTTTACCGGAAGACAGGGCAGAGGAAGGGAGAACAACCGATGAGTAAGACAAAACGTTTGGTGGGGCTTGTTTTGGCCGGAATTATTTTGGCGGGCACGCTGCTGGGGCTTGCGGGCATGGTGGTGTACGCCGCGGAAGCCGAAGCGGAAGCGCAAAACCCCATCGTGGAAAAATATGTGTTTTATAAACAGGACAGCAACGGCGACATCGCCATGAACGGGGGCGCGAAGGTGGAGTTGAGCTCCGTGAGCAAAAACGCCGGGACCACCAGCAAAAGAAGCATGTATACCGTGGAACTGACGGTGGTGGACCCCAACATCCAGGGCGGCGACCAGGGCGGCGACAAAGAGCTGGACGGCTTTTACGCAAACCTTCTGGAAAGCAATTTCTACCCCGGGGAATCCAACAAGGGCTCTTTGGTGGAGGGAAGCGTGGGAAGCGACCCGGTCACCGGTTTTCTTACATACAAGCTTCAGTTCCCCAATGTGCTGTACGACGGTGAGGGGAAGGTGATGGATTTCCGCCTTGGGTATTCCTATTCTGACTCCGGAAATAAGGTTGCGGCCGATTACGAGATGAGCGCCAAGCTCAGCCGCGCAAAGCTCTATGTTCCCCCCACGGATGACGACGATGATGACGATGAGGATGAGGATGACGAGACCTATGAGATCGCCACGCCTTATATCGTCATAGGCAAATACGGTTATGGCGGCGGGACGGTGGTGGCCGGTTCCCAGATCCCGCTGAGCATCGAGTTTTACAATACGAGCCCGGATATCGAACTGGAGAATATCCTCATGTCGGTGGAGACCTCCGCGGGGCTTTCCATCACCAGCTCCTCCAATACCTTCTACCTGGAAAACCTGGGAGAGGGAAAGCGGCAGAGCCGTTCCCTGCCCCTTACCTGCAGCCTTACCGCAGCAGCAGGGGTGGAAACGGTGAGCATCAGCTTTAAATACGAATATGTCCTTGACAAGGTGCGCAAAACCGGTGAGACCAGCGAGGTGATCGCCATTCCGGTGACCCAGATAGACCGTTTTATCGTGGACCAGGTGGAACCGCCCGCTCAGCTGTGGCCCGGTGAAGCCCAGACGGTGTACGTCAACTATGTCAACAAGGGCAAGACGATCATTTACAATCTCTCCGCCTGGATCGACGGGGAGATTGACGAGCCCCGCCAGCTGCAGAACCTGGGCAACGTGGCGGCGGGAGATTCCGGCACCATCGACTTCAACATCGGCTCCTCGGTGCCCGGAGACCTGGACTGTGTTATCCACATCACCTATGAAAATGAAGAGGGAGACCAGACGGAGCTGACCCAGAATTTCCGCACCAATGTGATGGAGATGGACTGGGGCCAGGATGACCCCGGAATGGTAGACCCGGGAATGACCGACCCCGGAGCGATGGAGCCGGAGAGCGGGAAAAAGAGCCCTCTGCTGATCGCCGCGTTTGCGGTGGGCGCGCTTTCCATGGGCGGCGTCACGGCTGCCTCTGTTATTTTGAAAGCAAAGGCGAAGAGAGAAGAGGCCGAAGATGAAGACATCTGATATGATCATCATGTGCCTGAACAACCTTCGGCGGCGCCCCATGCGTACCTTTCTCACCACCCTGGGCGTGATCATCGGTACCTGTGCCATTGTGGTGATGATCTCCTTCGGCGTGGCGATGAGCAAGAGCCAGGAGGAGATGCTGGCCCAGATGGGGGATCTCACCATGATCACCATCAACAACTGGTCCGGAGGGGACCCCGACATTCCCACTCTGGATGACAAGATGGTGGCGGAGATCGGCGCCTATGACGGGGTGGAGGCGATCTCTCCCATCGTGCGCGCCGATTGGGGAAAGATCGTGATCGATTCGGGCAAGTATAAATACGAGGACAGCATCTACGGCGCCAACCTGGACGCCCTGGAAAAGCTGGGGTATACTCTGGCGGAGGGCAGTTACCCGCAGGGGAATGAAAAAGAGATTGCGGTGCTGTTTGGCAGCCAGGCAGCCTACAGCTTCCGGGACACCAAAAAGAGCCGGAACAACTATGTCTATCCCTGGGACCAGACCGGGAGCGGGGAGATTCCCGACCCGTATGTGGACGTGCTGAAGGATGATATGACCATTTCCATTACCGTCACCGACGAGGACGATAAGCCGAAAATCAAAGCGCATAAGATCAAGTGCACGGGAAAATTTGCCGAGGACTACAACAAATATGAGACGGTGTACGGCGTTTTTATGTCGATTGAAGACCTGAACCGCCTGAACGAGGAATACAACAAGGTAAACGGAACTTCCGGCACCTCCTCGGGCGGGAACAAAAAGTCCTACGAAACGGTGTATGTGAAGGTAAATGACATCAACTCCGTGGAGGCGGTGGAGGAAAAGATCCAGGCCCTGGGGTACAACACCTACAGTATGGAATCCATCCGGAAGCCCATGCAGGAGGAGGCTCTGCGCACCCAGCTGTTTTTGGGAGGCATCGGCCTGGTGGCCATGCTGGTGGCGGCGCTCTGCATTGCCAACACCATGTATATGTCCATCTATGAGCGCACCCGGGAGATCGGCATCATGAAGGTCATCGGCTGCGTGGTGGGCAATATCCGCACCACGTTTTTGATGGAGGCCGGCTTCATCGGCTTTTTCGGCGGGGTGATCGGAGTGGTGCTGAGCTACCTGATCTCCTTCCTGTTTAACGTCTTTGGCGGCGGAACGAGCTTTCTGGGCGGCGGCATGATGTGGTACGGCGGGGGAGGAGGATCTTCCATGTCGGTGATCCCGCCCTGGCTGGTGGTACTGGCGTTGGGTTTTGCCACCCTGGTGGGGCTCGTGTCCGGGTATTTTCCCTCCAACCGGGCGGTGAAGATCAGCGCACTGGAGGCTATCAAGCACGACGGATAAGAGACACGGAAAATACAGGCGCCGCCGGATGCATTTTCTGCATCCGGCGGCGCCGTTTGTTTTGGAAGGAGAAAGGACTACTCCGCCCCGCCGGGGCCGAACACTGTCTCCACCGTCTTGAAGCAGGCGCCCGGCGAATAGCGCCAGCGCTCCAGCCTGCCCTCCGAGATAAAATAGCGTAGCGGCTGCCGCTGGCAGCGGGCTTCAAAGGAATCTACAATAATGAGCTTCACCTTCATTTTTTCGGGGATGAGGCTTTTTATGTAAACACTGGCGTGCTGGCCGGGAAAGACATTTTCCCGGGGTTCCGCCAGGCCGGCCAGGTTGGGGGAAAGCTCCACAAAGACCCCGTACTCCTCCACCGAGCGGACAACGCCCGCCACAGTCTCCCCCGGGGAGAAAAGAGCGGCGTTTTCCTCCCAGGTGCCCAGCAGCTCTTTGTGGGAGAGGCTAACCCTTCCGCCGGGCTCCACTTCCTTTACCACGGCAAGGATATCGTCGCCGGGGGAAAAGCGGTCTCTGGGGTGGGAGATGCGGGAGATGGAAATGGCGTCGATGGGGATCAGGGAGGGAATGCCGCAGCCGATATCCACAAAGCAGCCGAAGGGCTCCAGATGAGTGACCCGGGCGGGGATCACCTGGCCGGGAAGAAGGCTTGAGATATAATCCCGCATGCACTGCTGCTGCACCATCCGGCGGGAGAGCAGGGGGACTGCCCCGCCGTCTGCGCTTTTCCGGAAACCGGTGACCTGAAAGCATACCGGTTTGCCCACCCGGGAGATGAGAGCGATATCACGGGTGGAGCCGTCCTCCATCCCCAGGGCGCCCTCCTCCCGCGGGATCACCCCGCGGATGCCGCCCCCCAGGGAGACAATCAGGTTATGCTCTCCGTCGCAGATCAGGGCGCGGCCCTCCAAGATCCTTCCCGTAGCGCAGCACTCCCGCAGCAGCGGCAGGCTTTGGATCCATCGGCTGTTTTCCTCGCTGCCGAGCAGCAGGCCTTCCGGTTTGCAGTAAGCCATTTCCTCCTCCGTTCCGTCCGCCAAAGCGCGGGCTGATGTGTCTTTTTTCGTCAAACGCCGCCTGCGGGGTGCCTTCTGCACCAGGCAAAGGGCTGGGGCGGCTTGCCAAATCATATATATGAATGGACGGGGAAAGATATGCCCCAGGGGGAGGGTCAGCGGCTCACCTTTACATTGAGAGCCCCCATGTTGATCAGCAGAGAGGTCAGCTTGTCCACCCCTTCGGGGGAACACTCGATGTTGAGGTAAGCGGTCTGGGAATCCATGGGTTCCAGATAGTTTTCCGAATGGATGCCGATCTCGTTGATGCCGGAGACTACGGCGGCGGAGGGAAAGCTTCCGCCGGAAAAGCCGCCGGCCCAGATGGCCATGGGGGTGTATTCGGCGGAGTTTTGGGCAGCTGGGCGGTCGCAGGTGAGGGTGATGGTCTTGATCAGGGCGTGATGTGCCCTTAAACGGTGGAGCCCCAGCTCAGCGTGGTCCACCGAGGGGAATTCGCAGGTGATCTGTTTGGTCATGGTAAAACCTCCTATTATCATATCCAGGGCCTGCCCAAGGGGAGGCCGGGCAGCGAGGGCGAGGACCTCCGGTTTTTAAATACCGGTTTGCTCCGCGCCCGCTGCGGGTGTCATTATTGTCGGCAGATTTGTCCGGCTTAAACGTAAAATTATTTGCCAGTGGGCGAGGACATCTGATATAATGGCCACAAAGCGGGTGCGCCGGGAACCTGTAAAATGGCGGGGACGCATCCGGGAAGCTTTGGCCGGACAGACGGCGAAGGGAGTGTGTCACAGTGGACGTGCGGGTAGGAGATGTGCTGACCATGAAAAAGCAGCATCCCTGCGGGGAAAACCGCTTTTTGGTCCTGCGCTCCGGAATGGATTTTAAGATCCGCTGCATGGGATGCGGCAGAGAGGTCATGGTGCCGCGGGTAAAGGCAGAAAAAAACATAAAAAAAATATCCCGGGAGGAGGAGCATCAGTAGTCCTCCGGTTTTTTCAGAATAAAAAGCAGGACGGAGGACGAAGATGTTTGAAAAGCTGAAGGGCGTTGCCGAACGCTACGAACAGGTGGGAGAGCGCCTGATGGACCCCACGGTGGTGGGGGACCAGGAACAGTATAAAAACCTGATGCGGGAGTATAAAGGCCTTACCCCCATCGTGGAAAAATACCGGGAGTACGAAAAGACCCTTGCGGCCGCCGCGGAGGCGGAGGAGCTTTTAAAAGAGAGCGGCCTGGACCGTGAGCTCAAAGAGATGGCGGAAGAACAGCTGCTGGAGAGCCGGAAAGAGATGGAGGCCCTGACAGAGGAGCTCAAGATCCTGCTGCTGCCCCGGGACCCGGACGACGACAAAAGCGTGATCATCGAGATCCGCGGCGGGGCCGGCGGGGACGAGGCGGCGCTGTTTGCGGCTTCCCTGTACCGGATGTATTCCATGTACGCGGAGGCAAAGCGCTGGAAGGTGGAGCTGCTCAGCGCCAACGAGACGGAATTGGGCGGTTTTAAAGAGGTGAGCTTTTCACTGGAGGGGGAGGGCGTCTACTCGAAGCTCAAGTTTGAAAGCGGCGTCCACCGGGTGCAGCGCGTGCCGGAGACCGAGACCCAGGGCCGCATCCACACTTCCACTGTGACGGTGGCGGTGCTGCCGGAGGCAGAGGATGTGGAGGTGGAGATCGCCCCCGGGGATCTGCAGATCGACACCTACCGGGCCAGCGGCGCCGGCGGGCAGCACGTCAACAAGACGGAGTCAGCCATCCGTATCACCCATCTTCCCACCGGGCTGGTGGTGGAGTGCCAGGACGAGCGCAGCCAGTTTAAAAACAAGGACAAGGCGATGAAGCTGCTTCGCAGCCGCCTGTACGACCAGAAGCTGCGGGAGCAGAACGACAAGATCGCCTCGGAGAGGAAGCTCCAGGTGGGCACCGGGGACCGCTCCGAGCGCATCCGCACTTACAATTTCCCCCAGGGACGGCTGACCGATCACCGCATCGGGCTGACGATCTACCGCCTGGACGCGGTGATGAACGGGGACCTGGACGAGGTGATGGACGCGCTGGGGGCCTACGACCAAGCGGAAAAGCTGCGGGCCAGCGACCGGCAGTGACAGGATAAGACAAGACGAAAAGAGGAATCATCCCATGGCGGACAGAATAGAGACACAGGTTCTGCGGGTGCGGAACATCTACGACGATATGGAGCCCCTGCAGAAGGCGGCGGAGATCCTGGCGGGGGGCGGCCTGGTGGCCTTCCCCACCGAGACGGTATACGGGCTGGGGGCCAATGCCCTGGATGAAAAAGCGGTGGCGGGTATTTTTAAGGCCAAGGGCCGTCCGCAGGACAACCCCCTGATCGTGCACGTGTGCGATTTGGACATGATAGGCCCTTTGGTGACTGAGATCCCGGAGGCGGCCCTTCGGCTGGCCGGGGCTTTCTGGCCGGGGCCGCTCACCATGATCTTTCCCAAAAGCGGTGCGGTGCCGCAGGTGACCTCCGGCGGGCTTCCCACGGTGGCCATCCGCTTTCCCGCCCATATGGTGGCCCGGGAGCTGATCCGCCGGGCGGACGTGCCCATTGCGGCGCCCTCCGCGAACCTCTCCGGCAGCCCCAGCCCCACCACGGCGGAGCATTGTATCCACGACCTGATGGGACGGGTGGACGCCATTGTGGATTCCGGCAGCTGCGGCGTGGGGGTGGAATCCACGGTGGTCTCCCTTGTAGGCGAGATGCCTCGGGTGCTGCGCCCGGGAGGCGTGACGGTGGAGCAGCTCCGGGAGGTTTTGGGCGAGGTGGAGGTGGACCCCGCGGTCTGCGCGCCTCTGGCCGAGGGAAAAGCGGCAGCCTCCCCCGGCATGAAGTACAAGCATTACGCCCCCCGCGCCCATGTGGTCATTTTGGAGGGCGGGCGGCAGGCCTTTGCGAAGTATGTGAACGCCCGGGCCGGGGACGGTATATACGCCATGTGCTTTGAGGAGGATGTCCCCGGCCTTTCGGTGCCGTCGGTTTCCTACGGCGGGGAAGGGGATGACGCCTCCCAAGCAGTGCGGCTGTTTGCGGTGCTGCGGCAGATGGACGAGCTGGGAGCGAAGACGGTATACGCCCACTGCCCCGCCCGCACCGGGGTGGGGCTGGCGGTGTACAACCGCCTGCTGCGGGCCGCCGCCTTTGAGGTGGTGCGGCTGTGAGCCGGGTGGTGGGCCTGACCGGCCAGACCGGGGCGGGGAAATCCACCGTGTCGGGGTATTTTCGGAGCTGGGGCATCCCGGTGATCGACTGCGACCGGGTGGCCCGGGCGGTGGTGGAGCCGGGGTGTCCCGCTCTTTTGCAAGCGGTGGAGGCATTCGGCCCCGAGATCCTGCGGGAGGACGGCGCTTTGGACCGGGCGGCGGTGGCCGCCATGGTGTTTTCCGACCCGGAAAAGCTTGAAAAATGGTGTGATATTCTCTACCCCGCCATCACAGAATATATTAAGGAACGGCTGAAAGAGCTGGAAGAAGAGCCCCTGGCGGTGCTGGACGCCCCCACGCTGTTTGAGAGCGGGGCGTACCGCCTGTGCGATTTTATCGTTTCGGTGACGGCGCCGGCGCAGGAGCGGCTGAGGCGGATCATGGTCCGGGACGGCATCGGCCGGGAGGCGGCCCTGCGGCGGATGTCCGCCCAGCGGGAGGACGCCTTTTACACCGGGCGTTCCCAGGCAGTCATCCAAAACGACGGCTCCCCGGAAAAACTGCGGGAGCAGATGGAACGGCTGAGAAAAGAGCTGATGGATCGGGAGGCGTGACATGGTACTGCGCAAAACGGCTTCGCTGCTTTTGGCCCTCATGCTGCTGGCGGGAAGTTTTGGGCTGCTTGCGGGCAGCGGCCGCGCTTTTTACCGCAGCGCCTACCCCCGGCGCTACGCGGAGTATGTGGAGCGGAGCAGCCGGGAATTCGGCATGGACGAAGCCCTTGTCTATGCGGTGATCTATACCGAGAGCGGGTTTGACCCGCAGGTGCAGTCCAGCGTGGGGGCCCGGGGGCTGATGCAGATCACGGAGGAGACGTTTCTTTGGCTGCGGGGCCGGATGGGAGAGGGAGGCGGGGCCTCTTACGAAGACCTGTACGACCCGGAGCTCAACATCCGCTGCGGGACCTTCCTGCTGGCGGAGCTGACACGGGAGTTCGGCAGCGCGGAAAACGCGCTTTGCGCCTACCACGCGGGCTGGGGAAAGGCCAAGGAATGGCTGGCGAGCGGGGAATACTCCGATGGGGAGCGCATCCACACCATCCCCTACGGCGACACCCGCCGGTATGTGGATAAGGTTTCCAGGACGAGAGAGATCTACGAAACGCTTTACAAAAAGTAACTTTTGCGGTTCCGGGCTGTTTTTTTGTGGGATAATATGGTAAACTGAGTTTAAGGCCCGCCGGGCAGGCGGGCCCTTTGATACAGAGAAAATAAAGATTCAGATATCAGGAGGTTTTACAATGTCCGAAAGAGAAAAGACGGCGGGCGAGCTGCTGGCAGAGCAGCTGCTTGTCAAAAACGAAAACGGAGCCCTCAAGCTCACCGACGAGGAGCTTGACGCCGCGGATCGGTTCTGCGAGCCCTACAAAAAGTTTTTGGACGCGGGCAAGACCGAGCGGGAGGCGGTGGTCACCGCGGTGTCCATGCTGAGAGAGCACGGCTATGCCGAGTTTGACCCCGCGAAGAAATACGTGGCCGGAGATAAGATCTACTACAACAACCGGGGCAAGGCCCT
>JALELV010000020.1 GCA_022768545.1 Oscillospiraceae bacterium | reverse complement strand
CCGGTTTTTTGCGTAAGGCGGGCCCGTTAGGGGGCGCGCCTTCCACAGCTATTTGAAGAGTTGTTTCATAATCCTTGTCCCCGCCGCATATATTGGCTGTGAGATCTTTCAAGCGGAAGGATGATGAAAATGAGAAGGATGAGGACCCTCTGGGGGAAGGAACTGCTCTGGTTCTGCAAAAGGCACCGGCTGCTGTTGGGCTTTGCACTGCTGTTTTTCCTGGGGACAGGCCTGGGGGCCTTTTTTGTGCGCACGGCGTCCCCCGGTGTGCTGGAAACGGTGGCGAGCCTTGCGGGGGGCTTTTCGGAAAAACGCGCCCAGCAAAGCTTTTTTGAGACGGCGGCGGCGTCTTTCCTGCCCACTTTTCTTCTGCTTTTGGCCCTGTTTTTTTCCGGCTTCTGTGCCATTGGGCAGCCGGTCATTGTGATGGTGCCCCTATTTCGGGGCCTGGGGTTTGGCCTGTGGGCGGGGTATCTCTACGCACAGTACGGGCTGCTGGGGGCGGAGTATGTGGCAGTACTGCTGCTGCCCGGAGTGGTGATCTCCACTTTGGCGCTGTTGGCGGGGGCGGCAGAGGCCATGCGGCTTTCGGGCCAGTTCTGGGGCAGTATCCATGGGCGGGACCTGCACCCGGTAAAGCCCTACTGCGTGCTGTTTGCGGGGCTTGCCGCCGTACTGCTTGCCGCCGCACTGGCGGACGGCGCCATGACGTCCCTGTTTGGCAGATGGTTTTTGTCGGTCACCTCCCTTTGAGGGGGAAATGGCTGTAAAGGACAGCCTCAGAAAGCCTTGGACACAGAATGTTAAAACAAAAAATCTTGCTTCCCGGGTGTCCGGTGTGGTATCATTATAAGACGGGACAAGACAGGACGGGCCGGGGGCGAAAAGCCCGGGCGGGTCCTTTTCCCCACAAAGGATGGAAAAAGGAGATGCATTGCTGTGGGCTTTCTGGGGATGGGAAACTACAATAAGCCGGGCCCCGGCGTTAGCAAGAACGCGCCGGAGAAAAAACGCTTTTTTAAATTTTTTGAACTCTATTTTAGAAAATTCTGGAAACTGATCCAGCTCAACCTTTTGTATATTCTGTTCTGGATCCCCTCTTTTGCGGCGGCTTACTTCACCCTGGAGCTGGGGGACGTGGCGGTAACGGCCATCTTTACCCTGATAGGGGCCTTTACCATTGCTCCGGCCACGGCGGGCTTTACCTATGTCATGCGCAATTATGTGCGGGAGCAGCACGCCTTTATGCTCAGCGATTTCTGGGATAATTTCAAATCCAACTTCAAGCAGTCCGCCATCGTGTATCTGTTCTTTTCGGTCATCCTCTCGGTGGCTTGGTTCTCTCTTGTGTTCTATATCGGCAACCTGGGGAAAGGGACGATCTATTATGTGGCCATGGGCATCACGGCGGCGCTGCTGCTGGTGGTTATCGCGGCAAACTTTTATGTATACATGCTGATGGTCACCATGGACCTGCCCACCATGGGGCTTATCAAAAACTCTTTTATTTTTGCCATCATCGGTATCCGCTCCAATCTTTTTACCTTTTTGTTTGCGGGGCCCCTTTTGGCGGCGCAGCTTTTGTTCCTTATCCCCTTCGGAATGCTGACACTGCCCACCTTCGGCCTGTCCCTGTGCTGGTTCATCGTCTGCTTCAACGCCTACCCGTGGGTCAAGAAATACTGCATCGACCCGGCGACGGCCAAGGAAGAGGAGGAGAACCCTCCCGAGGAGCTGCCGGAGGGGGAAGAGGCGGAAGAGGATATCGTATTTGAGGACCGGTCCTGACCGGCCTGCGGCGGCCGCTCCCTTTGGGGGGCGGCCGTTTTTGCAGCCCTGGTTGACAGGGCGGGGCAAAGTTATTATGATAAAACCGACAGAGGAGGGGAAGGCCCGTGAAGCGCATCGAAATATTGGATTCCACCCTGAGGGACGGCGTGCAGGGCGAAGGGATCTATTATTCCGTAGAGGATAAGCTCAACATCGTAAAGGCCCTGGATGAGATCGGGGTGGATTATATCGAGGCGGGAAACCCCGGTTCCAACCCCAAGGACATGGAGTTTTTTGAACGGGTAAAAGCCCTGCGGCTGAAATACGCAAGGCTTGTCGCTTTCGGCCCCACCCGGAGGGCCGGAGTGGCGGCAGAGGATGACCCCGGCTGCCGGGCCCTTGTTTTGGCCGGTACCGAGGTGGTGAGTATTTTTGGCAAGAGCTGGGATTTTCAGGTGCAGGAGGTACTGCGCACCACTTTGGAGGAGAACCTGAGCATGATCCGCGATACGGTGGAGTACTTTGTCTCCCATGGAAAGACCGTGTTTTTTGATGCGGAACATTTTTTTGACGGCTTCCGGGAAAACCCGGACTACGCCCTGGCAAGCCTGCGGGCGGCAAAGGAGGCCGGGGCCTCCGTGCTGGTGCTGTGCGACACCAACGGCGGTACCTTCCCGGACGATGCGGCGAAGATCGTCGCCGGGGTGGCGGAAAAAGCCGGAGTACCGGTGGGGATCCATGCCCACGACGATATGGGCTGTGCCTGCGCTTTAAGCCTGCAGGCGGTGAAAGCCGGGGCTGTACAGGTGCAGGGCACCTTTTTGGGCTTTGGAGAGCGGTGCGGCAACGCAAACCTTTCCTCCGTCATCCCGTCGCTGCAGCTAAAGCTTGGCTGCCGCTGCATTCCTGCGGAAAAGCTTCCCCAGCTTACCCATACCGCCCGGTATATTGCGGAGGTCACCAACTATGTGCTTCCCAAAGGGCTGCCCTATGTGGGCAAAAGCGCCTTTGCCCACAAGGGCGGGATGCATGTGGACGGTGTGATGAAAAACCCCCGGTCCTTCGAGCATATCTCTCCGGAGCTGGTGGGAAACCGGCGGGGCGTGCTGTTGTCGGAGGTATCCGGCAGGACGGCGCTGTTGGGGCGCATCCAGGCCATTGACCCCAGCCAGACCAAGGAATCTCCCGCCACCCGGCGCGCTCTGCAGGCGGTGAAAGAACTGGAGCACAAAGGCTATCAGTTCGAATCCGCCGGGGCAAGCATGGAAATACTGCTGCACAAACAGCTGGGCCTTTTTACTCCTTTTTTTGAGCTGGAGCATTTTAAGATCATCGGCGAGCAGTTTGCCGCCGGTGAGGAGCGTCCGGCGACGGCCATGGTAAAGGTGCGGGTGGGCCAAAAGGAAGAGATCACCGCGGCGGAGGGCGCGGGCCCGGTCAACGCCCTGGACAGGGCGCTGCGAAAGGCGCTGGAGGTGTTTTACCCCGCCCTGGCCCAGATGCGCCTCATCGACTATAAAGTGCGGGTGATGGAGCCCAAGGATGCCACCGCGGCCATCGTGCGGGTACTCATCGAGAGTACGGACGGGCGCCAGGTGTGGACCACTGTGGGCGCTTCCCAGGATATTATCCAGGCAAGCTGGCTTGCCCTGGTGGATTCCATTGAATATAAACTTTTGCAGGATTCCAGGCGAGCCCGGTGACCTGCCCGGACAGAGAGGAGAGGGGTTTTATGTACGAGGCGATCAGGGACGAAGCCCGACGGGCCGTGTCGGAGCTGCTTGAGGCGGCGAAGCTGCGTCCCGGGGATATTTTGGTGGTAGGCTGCTCCTCCAGTGAAGTGGCCGGCCATAAGATCGGTTCTTTTTCCAGCACGGAGGTGGCCGATGCGGTCTTTGCGGGGATCTTTCCCGTGCTGCGGGAGGCAGAGGTGTATTTGGCGGCCCAGTGCTGCGAGCACCTCAACCGGGCGGTCATTTTAGAGGAAGAGGCGGTAAAGGCCTGGCGGTTGGAAAGAGTAAATGTTGTACCTCAGCCCAAGGCGGGCGGCTCCTTTGCGACGGCCGCTTGGCGGGAGTTTGCACGCCCCGCGGCAGTGGAGCATGTGGCCGCCCAGGCGGGCATGGATATTGGAGATACCCTGATCGGGATGCATCTGGCGCCGGTGGCAGTGCCGGTGCGGCTGGGCATCAGCCGCATTGGAGAGGCGCATTTGGTGTGTGCCCGCACCCGCCCAAAATTTATCGGCGGCAGCAGGGCAGTGTACGATGAGGGCCTGCTGTAAAATACGGATGCAGGCGCCGTTTAAAAAGAGAAGATCCCCTGCCGCAGGGCAGGGGATCTTCTCTTTTCCATAAGTGCTTTTGCCGGCCGGCAAAAAAGGAGGCCTCCCTGCCGGGTTCAGATCAGTGGTTGGCAAGATACTCCTCAAAGAAGCGGATGCTGCGCTCGATAGCGGGGTTGGGATCCAAATAATACTGGGCGTTCATCACTTCCAGAGAGATATGGTTCTGATACCCCGCGGCATCCAGCTCTTCCAGGTAACGGGCCATGGGCAGCACGCCGTCCCCGGGTACCAGGTGCCCGCCGGGCATGCCGTCGATAAAATGCACATGGGAGAGCTCCTTGCCGAAAACCTCCAGGTAATCCTTGGGGCTTTCGTCGATGCGGGCGGCCATGTCGGTGTCGATCATGGGCTTGAGGTTGGGGCGGGGGCCTACTGCGTCCAGAACGTCCTTCACCTCTTTGGCGGTAACTGCCACACAGCTGCAGCCGCGGGTCAGGTGCTCCAGCACCACCATGACGCCCTTGGGAGCGGCGTAGTCGGCAAGCTCGGCCAAAGCCTCCGCCGTCAGGCGGAAGGCGGTATCCCGGTCGTGATCCACCAGATGCTGCCCTACCGTCACCAGAGCCTTGGGCGCTTCCATGATCTCAGCGGTATCGATGGCCTTTTTAAAGTAGCGGATGGAGCGATCCCGCATGATGGGATCATCGGAGCCGATGTTGATGGGGTACATGCACTGCTCCGGCGTGACGCAGACCACATGGAGCCCCCGGGCCTTGATCCCGGCATAGAAATCCCGGATCATGGGATAGGTGTAGTCGTCAAAATACAGATGGGGCCCGGCGGCCCAAAGCTCGATATTTTTGACGGGCAGACGATCCATCAAATCGAGAAAATAGTCGAAGGAATAACGGTAGTGGGCGTAGCTGCCTACCACGATTTGAGACATTTTCATACAAAGCACTCCTTTTGCCGATATCGGCTGATGTAGCCCAGGCCAGGCCGAGACAGGTATATTTTAGCGCGGGAGAAAAGCTTTGGCAAGCCCCTTTCCCCGCCTGACGGCCGGGAACAAAAAAGCCGCCGCCTGTGGATACTCAGGCGGCGACAGGGGGCGTAATTATTCGCCCATTACGACGATCTGCACTTTTCTCAGCTGAATGCCGTCGAATTCCGCAAAATAGATCTCCTGGGCGGCGCCGCCAAACATTTTACCGTCCTTGATGGGGATAACGGAGTGGTTGCCCACCACCAGAGATTTTAAATGTCCGGGACAGTTGTTGCCGGTGGCCCCGTAGGAGGGCAGAAAATGATTGTGGGCGTAATCTTTCACCGTGGGGATCAGGTCTCCCAGAAATTTTTCGATATCCACTTCCAGGCATTCCAGGCTCTCGTTGACAAAGACGCCGGTGGTGGTGTGGTTGGTGATCACATAGACCAGTCCGTTTTTCACGCCGGAGTTTTCGGCAAACTCCCGTACGCGGTCAGTGATGCGGACCAGGTCAAATTCCTTTCTGCTGATGATCTCAAAGCTGGTCATTTCTACCATGGTCTCAGTCCTCCATTCCCAAGAATCTCAGAGCGTTGCCGCCCATCAGCTTTTCGCGGACATCGTCCCGCATGGCGACGCTGTCCAGGCCGCGTTTGACGCGGGCGGTGCGGAAGCGGGGGTTGTTGGAGCCAAACATCACCTGTTTGGGGAAGTTGTTCTGGAACCAAAGGGGCCCCCAGGCCTGGTTAAAGATATAATCCATGAACTTCTCGGGGGAATCCATGTACATGGCAGAGGTGTCGGTGTAGACGTTGGGGTATTTTAAGCACAGCGCCGCGGTCTCCACCGCGAAGGGCCAGCCAAAATGGGCCAGGCAGAAGCGCAGCTCGGGGTATTTGACGGCGACCTCCTCAAAGCCCAGGGGATGGGAGTATTTCATCAGGGTGCCGGGCTCCCAGGACATACCGGCGTGGAACATAATGGGTTTGTTGTACTGGATGCATTTTTTATAGATGGCGTCCATTTTAGGGTCTGCGGGGTAAAAAGCTTGTTTGGAGGGGTTGAGCTTGAGGCCCATAAGCTTTAAGTCCTTAAATGCATGCTCCAGCACCTCCACCGCGTTGGGAGAGTCGGGGTCCACACTGGCAAAGCCCCAGAAATAGTCGGGCTCCAGGTCCATCAGCTTGCGGATCTCTTCGTTGGTGACCATGTGGCCGTCACCGTGGGCGGACACGTCCAGAGGCATCAGCACCAGGCGGTCAACGCCGAAGTGGTTCATTTGGATGATGGTCTCCTCGCGGGGAAAGGGGGAAGCGCCCAGCCCGTAACCGCCGATCCGTTTGTGCATTTCCAGCTTTTCAGGGGTGTCGCAGATATCCCCGTAAAAGGCAGGATGTACGTGCATATCGATAACCATATTTTTTCCACCTTTCGATGTTTTTGGACTTTCAGAAGAAGTCTTTTAATAGGGGTTGAACATCTGGATGATGTCGTGGGAGGTCATGGTACCCATGAGCAGGCAGCGGGGAATATCTTTCCCCTGCAGGATGCCGGTCATGAAGCCGCAGCAGAAAGCGTCTCCGGCGCCCACGGTGTTGACCACCTTCTCCACAGGGATGGCGGGCTGCTCGTAGTAGCGGCTGCCGTCATAGGCGATGCTGCCGTTTTCCCCCAGGGTGGAGACGACCACCTTGGGCCCCCAGCTCTGGGCCTTTTTGAGAAAATCCAGAATATAATCGTCCTTTTTGTCGTAGGAGAGGAACGCGTAATCCACGTGCTCCAGAATAGAGCGGGTGTCCTCCCGCTTGTCAAACTTGGTGGAGCAGTCGAAGATGACCTCGCAGCCCGCGGCCTGAAGCTCCGGCAGAAGGTGGAAGATGCGTCCATCGTAGTCGGTATGGATATAGTCGTAGGTTTTGATAAATGCGATGTCCTCGGGAGAGAGGGTGAAATCCTCCATGACTCCTAAGATATTTTTGACATGTACCCGGTCGTTTCCGTTTAAGTTCATCACCATGAAGGAGGTATCCCCCTCCCGGCGCTGCAGATGGGAGGCATCCACACCGTAGGTTTTCAGGGCTTCGAACATCTCATCCCCGTAGCGGTCGGTGCCCACCACGCTGACTACGGTGGTATCCACCCCTTTTTTAGACATGTTGATCACACAGTCCACCCCGTTCCCGGTGGGATAGTGACGGTCCAAATTGGCGTAGTTGTCCACGCAGCAAAAGCCCACGGCGGCTACTCGTTTCATATCCGTTTCCTCCTGAAGGACAGGGCCTTGGGACAGCCCTTTTTCCTCTCAAAAGGTACCACAATTTTACTCCTGAGTAAGGCGAATTTTTTAAAGATATTGTATTATTTTAAGATTATTTTTTGCCGCCGCAAAAAAATGGAAATGGGGCGCGGTTTTGTGCTATACTATCCTCGCTTGATAAGGGGCAACACGCCTGCCAGCGGCCAAAGCGGGCGTTGGACGTCGCTTTTGGATTTTCCAGCCCCTGTTTTTGCCCGCTGGCAGGTCTTCCGGAGTTTTTGGGGAGCGAAGGCGGACGCTGGCAAGGCAGACGAGGCGGCCGGATGGCGTACCGCCCGGCCCTTTGCATACGGTGCGCGCCGGAAACGAAACAGAAAAAAGGAGAGATCGCGATGAAACTCGGCGTGTTTACCTGCCTGATGTCACAGCGGCCTCTGGGCGAGGCCCTTGACTATTTCAGCTCCCTCGGTATCCAGATGGCGGAGGTGGGGTGCGGCGGTACCCCCGGGGACGCCCACTGCCGCCCGGAAGAGCTGATGGAGGACCCAGCGGCCCTAAAAGCCTTTCAGGAGGCCTTTGACAGCCGTGGCATGGAAATAAGCGCTTTAAGCTGCCATGGAAACCCCGTGCATCCCCAGGCCGACCGGGCGCAGTATTACGACAAAGTGATCCGGAACGCCATCCTGCTGGCGGAAAAGCTGGGGCTGCACCAGATCAATACCTTCTCCGGCTGCCCGGGGGACCACCCCGGGGCCCGGTACCCAAACTGGGTCACCTGCCCCTGGCCGGAGGACTTTACCGAGGTGCTCCGGTGGCAGTGGGAGGAGGTGCTGATCCCCTACTGGCAGGGGCTTGTGCCCTTTGCCCGGGAGCACGGGGTCGATCAGATAGCCCTGGAGCTCCATCCCGGCTTCTGCGTCTACAACACCGAGACGCTGCTCCGCCTGCGGGAGGCAGTTGGCCCGGAGATCGGGGCCAACCTGGACCCAAGCCATCTTGTCTGGCAGGGGATGGACCCTGTGGCGGTCATCCGCAGGCTGGGGCCCGCCATCTTTCATTTTCACGCCAAAGACACCCGCATCGACCGCTATAACTGCGCGGTGAACGGCGTGCTGGATACCAAAAGCTACCTGGATGAGGCAAACCGCTCCTGGATCTTCCGCAGCGTGGGCTACGGGAATGACCTGCTCTACTGGAAGGATATCGTCAGCGCCCTGCGCCTGGCGGGGTATGACTATGTTCTGAGCATTGAGCACGAGGACAGCCTGATGAGCGTAGGGGAGGGGCTGCGCAAGGCCGTGGAGTTTTTAAAAGAAGTGATCCCCTTCGAGGACAGGGAAAGGCCCTGGTGGGCATAACAGAAAAAGGCGCCGGAGCGTGGGCTTATGCTCCGGCGTTTCTTTTCTGCGCCGATAGGCGGGTAAGGCATACGCTGACGGTTTTTGCCCTGATCAGAGGGCGGTGCTTTCCATGGGTTTCCCCGTAAAACGACATTTTTCTGCGGGGCTTCCCTTTTGCCCCCTGCTTATGTTATAATATAAATATTGTAAACGTTTTTATGGAGGGTGAGCATATGACCCAGGCCCTGCGGAATTTCTTTTCCTGCCGCAGCATGCTGAAGCCCGGGCAGCAGGAAGGGGAGATCCCCCCTTCCCGGGAGGTTTACCGCAAGAATCTTTCCATCGCCTGGCCGGCGGCGCTGGAATCCACACTGATCGGGCTCATCGCCATGGTGGACACCATCATGGTGGGAACGCTGGGGGCTCCGGCCATTGCGGCGGTGGGCATCACTAACCAGCCGAAGATGGTCTTTTTGGCGCTGATCAATTCCCTCAATGTGGCGGTCACCGTGGTAGTGGCCCGCCGGAAGGGAGAGGGGGACCAGACAGGCGCCGTGCGCTGCCTGAAGCAGTCCGTTCTGATCAGCACGGTGCTCTCCCTGTTGCTTTCCCTGGCGGGGGTGGCATTTGCAAGGCCCATCCTGCAGGTGGCCGGCGCGGGGCCGGATATCATTGACGACGCCTCCGCCTACCTTCAGATCATCATGGCGGGGTTCCTCTTCAATACCCTCAGCATGACCATCAACGCCGCCCAGCGCGGGGTGGGCAACACCAAGCTCGCCATGCGCTCCAACGTGGCGGCAAACCTTGTGAATGTGCTGTTTAACTACCTGCTCATCAACGGCGTGGGGCCCTTTCCGCGGCTGGAGGTGGCGGGTGCCGCGGTGGCCTCCGTGCTGGGCAGCATGGTGGCCCTGGGAATGGCGGTGGCCTCCCTGTTCCATCACGACGGGTTTTTAAGCATCCGCATGAAAACCTCCTGGCGGTTTGAAAAAGCCACCATCTTCACCATGTCCCGCATTGCCGGCAGCGCCATGGTGGAGCAGGTGTTCATGCGCATCGGCTTTTTTGCCTACGCGGCCATTGTGGCGGGGCTGGGCACAATTCCTTTTGCCACCCACCAGATCTGCATGAACATCCTGGGCATCATCTTCTATGTGGCAGACGGCTTCGGCATTGCCACCTCCTCTCTGGTGGGGCAGAGCCTGGGGGCCCGGCGGAAGGATATGGCCATGATCTACGCCAAGGTGGGGCAGCGCATCGCCCTCGTGGTGGGGCTGATGCTCAGCCTTGTGTGTGTGGTGCTGCGCACGCCGCTGATCCTCATGTTTTCCCGGGAGGCCGAGGTGGTGCAGATGGGGGTATTCCTCATGCTGATCATCGCGGTCATCACCCCTTTCGATACCTGCCAGGTGGTAGTCACCGGCTGTCTGCGCGGGGCGGGGGATAACCTCTTTATTGCCCTTACCTCCCTTATCAGCATCGCCATTGTGCGCCCGGGGCTTTCCTGGCTGCTCTGCTACCCCTTGGGCATGGGGCGTGTGGGCGCCTGGGTGGGTGTGCTTGTGGACCAGGTGCTGCGCTTTTTGATCAACTTTATCCGTTTGAGCAGCGGAAAGTGGACGGAGAAAGTGGTTTGAGTTTTTTAAAAAGGCCGGAGCGGCATTGACAAACGCTTTTCCTACCGGTATACTGTACCTATCAACTGAAAACCTCCTCGCGTCTGACGGGTAATTGTGGAACCGACCACAGTGACGCGCGGGGGAGCTTTAAGCCGACCGTCTGGGCGACTCCGCGCATTGGCGCGGGGCCGCTCTTTTGCTTTTGGATCAGGGAAGCGGAAGGGCGGCCCCGCCGCCGGCCGGGGCAGAGCGCTGAGAAAAGGAGCTGTTTGGAAGATGAAGTGGGAACAGTGGGAAGGTTTTCGGGGAGAAGACTGGCAGGAGCACATTGATGTGCGCGGCTTTATCCAGCAGAACTATACATTTTACAGCGGCGATGAAAGCTTTTTGACGGGGCCCACCGGGCGCACCGCCGGGCTGCTGAAAAAGCTGCGGGCTCTGCAGGAAAAAGAGCGGGAAAAGGGCGGCGTTTTGGACGTGGATGTGAGCACCGTCTCCTCTTTAGTGAGCTATGCCCCCGGCTATCTGGATAAGGAGAACGAGCTCATTGTGGGGCTGCAGACCGACGCCCCCCTCAAGCGGGGGGTAAACCCCTTCGGCGGTATCCGCATGGCCCGGGGGGCCTGCGAAGCCTACGGGTACCGGCTTTCCGATAAGATCGAACAGGAGTTTCAGTACCGCACCACCCACAACGACGGCGTGTTCCGCGTCTATACCGACGAGATGCGCGCGGCCCGAAAGATGGGGGTCATCACCGGCCTGCCCGACGCCTATGGCCGGGGCCGCATCATTGGGGACTACCGGAGGGTGGCGCTTTACGGTGTGGACCGGCTGATCGGGGAAAAGCGGAAGGACAAAGCCCGGGTGGGGCAGGGAGAGATGAATACCGAGAGCATCCGCCTTTCGGAGGAGCTGTACCAGCAGATCGCCTTTTTGGAAAAGCTCAAAGAGATGGCGATGCTCTACGGCGTGGACATCAGCGTCCCGGCGGGCACTGCCCGGGAGGCGGCCCAGTGGCTTTATTTTGCCTATCTCGGCGCCATCAAGGAGCAAAACGGAGCCGCCATGTCTTTAGGGCGGGTGAGCACCTTCCTGGACATCTACCTGGAACGGGATATGGCCCGGGGCCTTTTGGATGAAGCGGGGGCGCAGGAGATCGTAGACCAGCTGGTGATGAAGCTGCGCATGGCGCGGCACCTGCGCACGCCGGAGTATAACGAGCTGTTTGGCGGCGACCCCATGTGGATCACCGAGAGCGTTGGGGGCATGGGAGAAAACGGTGTCCCCCTGGTGACCAAAAACTCCTACCGCTTTCTGCACACACTGTACAATTTGGGCGCCGCGCCGGAGCCAAACCTCACGGTGCTCTGGGCAGCCGGCCTTCCGGAGGCCTGGAAGCGCTACTGCGCCCGCGTCTCCATCGAGACCGACTCCATCCAGTATGAAAATGACGACCTCATGCGCCCGGTCTATGGGGACGATTACGCCATCGCCTGCTGTGTCTCCGCCATGAAAGTGGGCAAGCAGATGCAGTTCTTCGGCGCCCGCTGCAACCTGCCCAAGCTTCTGCTGCTGGCCTTAAACGGCGGCTACGATACCATGACCGGCATGCGCCTGGGCCCGCAGATGGAGCCCCTTGCGGGGGAGACCCTTTGCTGGGACGAGGTGAAGGCGCGCTTTGACCTGTACCTTGAGTGGCTGTGCCATCTCTACGTCAATACCATGAACGTCATCCACTATATGCACGACAAATACGCCTATGAAAAAACCCAGATGGCCCTGCACGACACCGAGGTGGAGCGCTTTATGGCCTTCGGGGTGGCGGGGCTCTCTGTCCTGGCCGATTCCTTCAGCGCTGTCCGCTACGCAGCGGTGCGCCCTGTCCGGGATGAGGAAGGGCACATAGTGGAGTTTGACACCAGCGGAGACTTCCCCACCTTCGGCAACGACGACGACCGGGTGGACGGGATGGCGGCCGCCGCCCTGGAGCAGGTGATTGGGGAGCTGCGGCGTACCCCGACCTATCGTGGCGCGGTACACACCCTCTCCGCCCTCACCATCACCTCCAACGTGGTATACGGCAAAAAAACCGCTTCCACGCCGGACGGACGTCGCCGGGGAGAGCCCTTCGCCCCAGGGGCGAACCCCATGCACAACCGGGAGAAAAACGGCGCTCTGGCGTCTTTGAGTTCGGTGGCGAAGCTGCCTTATTCCGCCTGCCGGGACGGCATCTCCAATACCTTCTCCATTGTGCCGGAGGCCCTGGGGCGGGAGCCGGAGGAGCGGGTGAAGAACCTGACGTCCATTCTGGACGGGTATTTTGCCTCTATGGCCCATCACATCAACGTAAACGTGATGAACCGGGAAAAGCTGGTGGAGGCCTATGAGGATCCGTCAAAATATCCGAACCTCACCATCCGCGTCTCGGGCTACGCGGTGAACTTCCACAAGCTCTCCAAAGAGCAGCAGCGGGAGGTCATCAGCCGCACCTTCCACACCGCCGTATGAGCGCCGTGGGAAGGCTGCACTCGGTGCAGACCATGGGAACGCTGGACGGCCCCGGGGTGCGCTTTGTCGCCTTTCTGCAGGGCTGTCCCCTGCGCTGCTGCTACTGCCACAACCCAGACACCTGGGAGGCGGAGGCGGGGGAGTCGGTCACGCCGGAACAGCTGCTGGAGCGGGCTCTGCGGTACCGGGCCTATTTCGGCCCGGAAGGCGGGGTGACCCTCTCCGGCGGGGAGCCGCTGATGCAGGCGGAGTTTGCGCGGGAGTTCTTTGACCTCTGCCGGCAAAACGGCCTGCACACCGCCCTGGATACCAGCGGCTGCCGTTTGGACCGGGCGGCGGGCGAGCTGCTTGCGGTGACCGACCTGGTGCTTTTGGATATCAAGATGACATCGGAGCAGCAGTACCGCGCCCGGACGGGAGGCTCCCTTGCGGAGTCAATGGGTTTTCTGCGCCGTTGCGAGGAGCAAAAAATCCCCGTCTGGATCCGCCATGTGGTGGTGCCTGGCCTCAATGACACCGGGGAGGACGCGCAGCGCCTGGCTGGGCTGCTGCGGGGGTTTCGCTGTATCGACCGGGTAGAGTTTTTACCCTTCCGCAAGCTCTGCCTGGAAAAATATCACCGGATGGAAATTCCCTTTCCGCTGGAGAATGTCCCGGAATGTACAGAGAATCGCTGTCGGGCGCTTCAAAAACAGGCCGGCCTCTGAGAAGCGGGGCCTGTTTTCTTGCTTTCCCGTTTTCCCCGTGGTAAGATAGGAAAAAAGGAGGGGCTTTGATGCGGGTTTCCACCAAGGGGCGATACGCCCTTCGCCTGATGATCGACCTGGCTGTTCACGACAGCGGAGAATATACCGCGCTGAAGGATGTCTCCGCCCGACAGGGGGTTTCCATAAAATATCTGGAACAGATCGTATCTCTTTTGGGGAAGGCAGGGCTTTTAAAAAGCATCCGGGGCCCTCAGGGCGGGTACCGTCTGGCCCGTGCCCCGGAGGAGTATACCGCGGGGGAGATCCTGCGCCTTACCGAGGGGAGCCTTACCCCGGTGCCCTGCCTGGATGACCGGCCGAACCAATGCCCCCGATACGCAGGCTGCAGTACCGCCGCTTTTTGGAAGGGGCTTGAGAAAGCAGTGTCCGATTATGTGGACAGCGTGACCCTGGCAGACCTGGTTTGGCAGGAGACAGAGCGCGGCCGGGATAAGATTTGAAAGGCTGGGAAAGCGGGATATCCG
>JALELV010000008.1 GCA_022768545.1 Oscillospiraceae bacterium | reverse complement strand
ATCTCACACCGAAGCTTTACCGTAAGGCGGAACACATTCGGCGAAAGCCGGTTGGAGATCGCGGGAAATATTTTAGCGGCGTTGTCCAGGCGCCTCCAGTAATACTCCTCTTCCCGATCGGCCACGGCGCTCCCCCCTCTCTTCACAAATACCTGACCAGCTGCCCACAGCAGTTATTCAAACAAAACTGTGCGGCAGCTGAGCAAAGCACGGCCTGCCGCCGTATTTCCCAACAGGCGGCATCACCAGGAAAGCAGCCCGGAGAGAAGATAGTTCCATTCCAGGAAGAAATATACCGCCGCTGCGGCCTCAATACCCAGGCAGATCAAAAGATCGAGCCAGTCTTTCCGTCGGATGCTTTGGATCACCAGCACCGCCGGGATCAAAAGCCCCGCAATACCGATCCATTTTGAAAAATTGGGGATCGGGCACAAAACATAGAGATTATAGGAATGGAAAAGCTGAGTAAAAAAGCGCCCGGAGACAGAATCGCCGATCAAAAAAGCCAGAAAAAACAGAACGCCCGGAAGCACCAGATAAATATACAGCATCCAGTGCCAGCTTTTTTTCAGTTCAAATTCTTTCTTTTCCACCTGTTATTTCCCCTTATCATATATTTTTATGCTTCGCGGGCGGCAGTGGCGCCTCCCAAGACTTTCATCTGTGCGGTGAGGCTCTCCGTCACTTCCATGCTTCCATCCGGAAACACCCATACTGCCTGTGCGTCAAAACGGCGGGCCAGCTCCTTTCCGGTCTCCAGGTCGGCAATAAAAAGCGCGGTGGAGAGAAGGTCGGCCACACCGGAATCCTCTGTCACCACCGTCACCGAGCGGTAATGCTCCGCCGGCATCAAGGTCTTCGGATCAATGATATGGTGGTATCGTTTTCCCTCCACCATATAGTAGCGCTGATAGTCTCCGCTGGTGACCACCGAACAGTTGCGGACAAATAAAATGTCAAGCGGCTCCGCCGCCGGGTCATCCTCCATAAAAGGGTTTCCGATGCTGATTCCCCACCGGTCCCGCACTCCGTCCTGGGGGGCGTCGTAGGTACGCACATTCCCCCCTCCGCTGATGCTGAAGGAGGTAAAGCCCATCTCATAGAGCTCATCCCCCACCTTTTCGGTGGCGTAGCCTTTGGCCGCGCACCCCACATCCAGGGACATACCCTTGTGCGTCAGAAAGACAGTGGAATTTTCCTCGTCGAGCAGAAGCTCCCCCGCATGGGCAGAGGCCGCCGCCGTCTCCAGCTCCTCCATTTCTGGGATCTCTCCGTCCGCAGAGCTTTTATAGAGCTCCCGGTAATCATGCCAGACAGAGAGCACCGGCCCCAACGTGATATCCACAAGCCCCGCTGCAGCGTCTTCCCATTCCAAACAGAATTTCAGAAAATCCAAAAGTTCTTTCTCCACCTTTACAGGCGCTGTGCCGGCGTTGTCGTTGATCGTCTTGATATTGGCCACACCGTCGTAGGTATGGTATTTGTCAAAAAGCCGGTTGTAGTACTGAAAGCGCTCCTTCGCATGGGCAAAGTACCGGTCAAAATCTTTTTCACGCTCCACATAACCCACCAGCTCCACCACTGTATCGAAGGTACCGTAAAACTGCCCCCGGTATTTTTCATATTTTGACCCGCAGCCGGAAAATACGTTCATACAAAAAAAAGCACACAGCAAAACAGACAAAAGTTTTCTCATACTACTCTCTTTTTCGGTTTGAATTTCGTAGGCAACATATCTATTTTATTATATCAAAATCATCAATATATTCAAGGGAGGGTTTTTACGGGGTTTCGTGAATTTTAAATAAATTTTTTATGTCCAAACAGTTGAAAGTTCCTAAACAATCGGTTATAATGAAAAAGTCGCAAGGAAGTGGGTATAGTTGCGCATATCTCTTTCTTGTAGATGCACATATTTGTTATTTTTATAACAAATAATTTTTTGGAGGTACATTTATGAAAAAAATCATTGCTCTGACCCTGGTTCTCCTGGTTCTGGCCGGCTGCGGCGCTTCCGGTGTAAAAACCGGTCTTGGCAGCGTTTCCACTGCCAAGGCTACTGAGGCTGTTGAGGACAAAAACGCGAGCGTTCAGGCCAACGTCACCATGTGTGCCGCTTCCTTCGACGCCAACGGCAAGATCCTGAGCATCACTTTTGACGCTGTCCAGCCCAAGCTGGAGATCACCGCTGAGGGTAAGGCTCCCGAGGCTACCGGCGAGTTCAAGTCCAAGAAAGAGAAAAAAGAAGAGTATGGCATGAAAGGTGCTTCCCCCATCGGCAAAGAGTGGTACGAGCAGGCTGGTGCTCTGGAAGACTGGATGACCGGCAAAAACGTGTCTGACGTTTTGAACATGAAGACCAAGGCTGCCAACGAAGATCATCCCTGTGTTCCCGATGAGGCCGACCTGGCTTCCACCTGCACCATGGACGTTGAGGATTTCCTCGCTGCCCTGCAGGAAGCTTACGACCTGGCCAAATAAGTTGGGTTTTAGCCGAAGTTAAAAAAGGGAGAGGCATCTGCCTCTCCCTTTTTTGTTCTATAAAAGCGCCCCGCTTTTGGAAGGCGGGGCGCTTTCCCGTTTTTATAAATGCACCGATGGGAACATTTCCGGCGTTTACTGAAACCGCACCTCTTCTATCTTGCTGCGGCAAACTTTTTGAAAATAGGCATACAGTCGGTTTCCCAGGGCAGTCAGCTCCGGGTCCTCTTCCCTGCCGCACAGTTTGGCAAAGGGTTCCCCGATGTTCTGCCCGCTCTCCTCTCCGTCCCTCAGGCAGAGCAGATAAAGAGAAAATGCCTCCGGAAGAATAATACGGCTGTAAAGCTCCGGTGCTGCAACTTTGACGCTTTCGTAGAAAAAGTTTGCCGCCGTCTGTGTGATCAGCTCACTGGCAGAGGACGCTTCCAAAGAAGCGTCTGCGGTAAAGGCAAAGAGCACCCTCGCATTTAAAACAACGTCAGGATCCTCCGCCATGTCGGGGCCGTTTAAGATCCTCTCTGGGCCCGAAAGCAGGAAACCGGCAAGCTGTGTCCCAAGAAGATAAGCTTTTTCCACATTGCCTTTTTCTTTCTGATCGGCAAACTCCTGCGCCGCAACCTCTCCGGCGTCGGCTTCACGCCGGCGAGAGGGGAATTTCGGTGCGATCTTCATATCGCTGTCCTCCCCGCCACAGAACATCAGGCGCTCATTTCGGATATTCTTCCAGCATACCGCACCAGCGGCAAGTGCCGAAGCTGCCGCAGCCGCAAACCACAGCATGAATGCTCACTCCCTTTATTTCTGGTTCAACGCCTCTTTCAGCGCCCGGGAAAGCTGATCCGGGCAGGAGGTGGATTTTGCCCCGCAGCGGATCCCATCAAGGGCTTTGATCACATCGGAGGCTTTTTTGCCGGCAGCAAGCGCCGCCACCCCCTGGGTATTCCCGCTGCATCCGCCGATAAAATGAACCGAGCGGATCACGTCTCCATCCATATCCAAAACGATCTCTCTGGAACATACGCCCTTTGGTTTATACTGATACTGCATTTTTTTCATCCTTTTCTGTTATAATGCTTCATGCCGAAATGACAAACAGCAACCCGGCTCCCGCCTCAGGCGCGGGCCAATCCGGATCTGATCGCCTGCCCGGCCACGGCGTCCGCCACGGCGTCCGCGATCTTGGGGTCGAAGGCGTTGGGGAGCAGGTATTCCCCGGAGAGTTCTTCCTCCCCCACCACGCCGGCAATGGCGTAGGCGGCGGCAGCCTTCATCTCGTCGTTGATATCCCTGGCCCGCACCCGGAGCACCCCTTTAAAAATTCCCGGGAAAGCCAGCACGTTGTTGATTTGGTTGGGAAAATCGGAACGCCCGGTTCCCACAACGCAGGCCCCGCCTTTTTTGGCCTCGTCCGGCATGATCTCCGGCGTCGGGTTGGCCATGGGGAACACAATGGATTTTTCGGCCATGGTGCTCACCATCTCTGCCGTAACGATATTGGGGGCGGAAACGCCGATAAACACATCAGCGCCTTTCATCGCGTCTTTCAGCGTGCCGCGCAGCTTATCGGGGTTCGTCACCGCGGCCATTTCCTGTTGAGCGGGGTTCATCCACTCTTCCCCTTTGCAGAGGATCCCCATGCGGTCACACATAACAACTGTGCCAAAGCCGATCTGAAGCAGCAGCTTTGTGATCGCAATCCCGGCGGCGCCAGCCCCGTTTACCACAATGCGGGCACTGCCCATGGCGCGGCCGGTAACCTTCATGGCGTTGAGCAGGGCCGCCGCCACCACAATGGCAGTACCGTGCTGGTCATCGTGGAAGATCGGAACATCACAGACTTCTTTCAGGCGGCGCTCCACTTCAAAGCAGCGGGGGGCGGAGATATCCTCCAGGTTGATACCGCCAAAGCTTTTGGAGATAAGCGCCACCGTCCGGACGATCTCATCCACGTCCTTGGAGGCCACGCAGATCGGGAACGCATCCACATCGGCAAATTCTTTAAACAAAGCACATTTTCCCTCCATCACTGGCATAGCGGCGGAGGGGCCGATGTCCCCCAGCCCTAAAACGGCAGTGCCGTCCGTGATGACCGCCACCAAATTGGCGCGCCGGGTCAGCTCGTAAGAGAGATCCTCATCCTTTGCGATCTCCAGGCAGGCCTGGGCAACACCCGGAGTATAGGCTAGGGAAAGATCCCCTTTCGTCCTGACCGGGACGCGGGAGACGACCTCAATTTTCCCTTTCCATTCCCGGTGCTTTTCCAAAGAAAGCTTCATAATGTCCATCTTTTTTCTCCTGAATTTTATAATGTCCTGCGGCACCCTCTGCGGATGCTGCCAGTTTCGCCAGTCGAATGCCGGTTAAACTTTCCAGCCTCAGGCCTTTTGGCCCATGCCGCTGAAGAGCCGGTCAATGGTCTCCGGAGGGGCCATGCAGCTTCCCAGCGGATGGGGCGTGGAACTGTAAAAACCGTGGAAATCGCTTCCGCCTGTCTGAAGCAGCCCATTTTCCTCCGCCAGTTTTTTCAGGTTCCGCCGCTCCAGGGGCGAGTTTCTGGGGTGGTAGACCTCAATCCCATCCAGCTTGTTCTGCCCGATCAGTTCGTCAAGCAGCTCCTCAGAGTGATAGGTGCCGGGATGGGCCAGCACCGCTTTTCCTCCCGCCAAACGCACCAGATCTATCACTTCCCGAATGTCGGGATACTCCGGCTCCACAAAACAGGAGCCATCCCGGGGGTCAAATAGTTGGCCGTAAAGTTCGCCGTAAATGCGGTCTGTATATCCAAGCTCCATCAGAGCCATCATGATATGCTGTTTAAAAATGGCCTTGCTGCCGGCCGCATATTTGAGAACAAGCTGAGCGGTGATGGGGTAAAAACGCGCCACGAGCCGGGTCATCTGCTTCCCCGCTTCGCTGCGGGCCTCACAGTTTTTACGGCAGATCCCTTCCAGGCGGTCCGGCTTTTGGGGAAGATAACACAGAAGATGCGCCTTTCTTTTCCGATCGGGGTCATAGCAAGAAAGCTCCACCCCTGAAATAACCCGTATCCCATAGCGGTTGCCGATGATCCCGGCGCGCACCACTCCTGCCATGGTATCGTGATCGGTAATGGATATAAAATCCAGCCCGGAGCGCTTTGCGTAGAAGATGACTTCCTCCAAACCCATGGCTCCGTCCGATAACCGGGTGTGGCAGTGTAAATCTCCCGTCATCCTTTTTCCTCCGTTTCCCTATCGCCTCGCTGCTCCTGCTTGTCAGATGGTTTTTACGCCTGCCGGGGAGGTTTTCTCCGCATGACCTGCTGCTTTTATCGCTGTGCAATAGCAAATCCCGATGGTCCCGGCCCGGAGACGGGCCGGACGGCCGAAAAAATGGCCTGTGGTTGTTTTTTATTATACATCACTTACGGCGACCGGTGCAAGTTTTCTTCTGAAAGAATCGTTTATTTCCTTCTGTTTGGCAAATTAGAGCGAGGCTTTTCCTTTTACTATATGTAAAAGGAAAACGGGAATATTCTTGGATATAAAACGAGTCAGCGGTCAAAAAAGCCTCATGCCGCTTCATTTAGAACTCGCTGCCGCACCCCACAAAAGCTCCGCTTTCGCGGGGCCCCGCGCCTTCGGTTTGAAAAACGGTGGAAGTAGCGCGCTTTCGCCCCCACGATCTATTCCAAAATAAAAAGCACCGCTTTCGGTGCGGTCCAATAAAACAGTATAATAATGTTTTCGGGAAGGCGGCATGAGTAATCATGCCGCTTTTCCGTTCATAACGTCATAGAGTAAATTGGCGGGGAGTATGCCGATATAGTTGTAGCTGATCGTCACATCCTGCACTCG
>JALELV010000005.1 GCA_022768545.1 Oscillospiraceae bacterium | reverse complement strand
CCCCAGTTCATCTCCACATGCTGCAGAAGGATGCGGTTGAGCTCCAGAGAAGTGATCTTGAACCGGTCCAGCGTATCCTGAATGCGGATATCCTCCTGATAGTGGCGGTAGAGGTAGGCCACGATCTCGTAGTATTTGCGGCTCTCTTTGATGCGGCAGATGTCCGCCACCCGCTGATAGGCCCGCCGGTACTCGTTGATCTTCATATTGACCCGGGCATAAAAGAGCTTCGCCATATGGGAGGAATCCACATATCCCAGCACGTCCGCCATCTCCTCCAGGGTGAGGTCGGTATACAGCAGATAGTTGCTGGCGCGTCCAATCCGCATTTCGTCCACCAGATCGTGGAACGAAAACCCCATATTCTCCCGGATATAGGCGCTGATGGTGGATTCGCTGAGATAAAAAATGCGGGAGAGCTTTTTCAGGGTCAGGTTCTCGTTGAGATGGGCGTAAATATAGCGAAAGATCTCCGATTTATCCGATTCGGCGCCGGAGGGTTCCGGCAGCTCTTCCTGTCTGCTGACCCGGCAAAACCAAATGATCAGCTCCACGATCTTGTTGATGACAAGGATATCGGAAAAATTGTCCCGGGGGGATGAATCAAAAAGGGATTCCATTCCCACCTCGTTCCGGATCGACTGAAATACCTCAAAGATCAGGCTGTGCTGGCCCTTTTTACAGTGCACAACGGGGTGCCTGGACATGGTCTCTATCACATCCAGCTGGTTGTTGCTGGTGTTATAGAAACTGCGGATGGCGTCGTTGACCGGGTCAAAATGATAGCTTACGACATGAAAGCGAAGCTGCTGCTCCACTTCGGTGATCTCTATCACCTGCCAGGGGAGAATAGACAGAAAGGCGCCGGGGCAAAGGAGATATTCGCTGCCCTGTACTTTTATTTTCCCACGGCCGGAATCACAATAGAAGAATTGAGAGGTTTGGTAGGTGACCGGCGAAAAAGGCGAATCGACCAGCTGGACATCAAAGCTGAAAAGATTTCTTTTATCCAAATTGGAAGGGAAGGGGCGCTGCGTGGAAATAAGCTGTGACATTTGACCTGCTCCTTTTGGAAGAACCGTGTTTCGGGCGCGGCAGCCGGAAAGAGCCGCGGTAATCATAGTTTATTATATCATAGCCTCTCTTAAAAAGAAAGCAAGGCGCGGCAGAGCAGGGGGAAAGCCGGCTCCCGGCATCTTTTCAGTACGGCCGAAAACCGGAGGGCCCCCGAACGGGCTTTGCGGGGTGCGGCCGCAAAAAGCCCCGGGCCCGCTTTAAGAGGGCCCGGGGCCGTCAGAGGGAAAACAGCAAGATTATTTGCGGCTGGCCAGCAGGTCCTTGATCTTCTCATGGGGGTCGATGATCTTGCTGACCGAGATATCGTGGTTGATGGAGGCAATAAAGTATGCAATGTACTTGGAGACATCCACCTCGATGAACCACTCCCGGGAGCGGAGCTCCGGGCTGCGGTAGGTGAGGTTGCTGCCCAGCACGCCGGAGATGGTGCCCTCCTCAAAGGCCTTGTCAAAGCTTGCCAGGCCGTTGGTGAAGATGGAGTAGGTGGCATAGGCGTAAATGTTTTTGGCGTTCTGTTTTTTAAGCGCGTAGGCGATGTCTAACACAGACTCTCCGGAGGAGATGATATCGTCGGCGATAAAGACGTTTTTGCCCGCCACGGAGGAGCCCAGGTATTCGTGGGCGACGATAGGGTTGCGGCCGTTTACGATGCGGGAATAGTCGCGGCGCTTGTAGAACATGCCCAGGTCCACCCCGAGGACGGAGGCGTAGTACATGTTGCGGCTCATGGCGCCCTCGTCGGGGCTTACCACCATAAAGTGCTCCCGGTCGGTCTCAATATCGGGCACGGCGTGAAACAGGGCCTTCAGCACCTGATAATAGGGCATGACGTTGTCAAAGCCCATGAGGGGGATGGCATTGCAGACGCGGGGGTCGTGGGCGTCAAAAGTGATGATGTTGGCAACCCCCATATCCTGCAGGTCCTGCAGAGCGGCGGCGCAGTCCAGAGACTCCCGGTAGCTGCGGCGGTGCTGACGCCCGCCGTAGAGGATAGGCATAATGACATTGAGACGGTGGGCCTTGCCGCTGCAGGCCTGGATCATGCGCTTGAGGTCCTGAAAATGATCATCCGGAGACATACAGTTGAGTTTACCGAACATATTATAGGTACAGCTGTAGTTGCCGACGTCTACAAGAAGGAACAGGTCGTCGCCGCGGATAGTGGACTTGATGATCCCCTTGCCGTCGCCGGAGGAGAACCGGGGACATTCGCTTTCTACAATAAAGGTCTCCTGCGGAAAGCCGCCCTCTGCAGCCCAGCGGGTGAGATGGGCGTCGATCTTCTCGCCCAGCTCCCGGGCGCCCTCTGTCACAATGAGCCCAAGAGGGGCTACGCGATCGGGGGAGTTGAACGTTTTGACTGCGTCTAAATGTTCAGGCATGTTTTACGCTCCTTTGTCATTACAGATATTTTCGGTTCTGCGCCGTTCCGACAAAATGTCCTCGAAACAGATACAAAATTATTATACATAGTTTAGTGCGAAAACAAAAGGCCCTTTTCACAAATTTCAAAGGAAAAATCCATTTGTTTTTTACAGGAATTTTGTCAAAAACAACAAAAGGCCACAGTTCTTGGCGAAGAGAGGGCAGTTTTTGAAAAGAGGAAAAGAGAAGGCGGGAAGCTTTATAAAATTAGTTTCTCACTTTATTCAAAAAAGCAAAGCGAAAAATGCAGAATTTTGATTTGCGTTATTCAAAAAAGCGAAACATCTAAAGGATGGAAAAGTTTATACGCATTAATATTTCGAAAAGGTTTTTGTACAAAAAGCGAAAAGTTAATACGTTTTCTTTCGTTATATTAGCAAAACGCACAAATACTTCTTGCCAAATTTATTTTGCTGTAGTACAATCAATACATCCAAAAATGAATGATAAATATTCAAACAATAATAAAAGCACAATAGTTCGTTAAAATTTACGGAGGGCTCACTATGATCAACATTACAAAGGACAGACTGGCCAGCATGAATATCCAGTACAAATACTATCCCCTGAAAAAGTTTTTGGACGACGCGGTGGACTGCGGCCTTTCCTGCGTGGAGCTCTGGGGCGCGGCGCCACACTTCCATTTTGAGGATATGACCTACCGGGATATCCAGCGAGTGCGCCATGAGATCGAGACCAGAAACCTGAAGCTTGTGTGCTACACCCCCGAGCAGTGTGTATACCCCATCAACATGGCGGCGGAGACCGAGCCGGAGCGCCGCCGTAGCCTGAAGTTTTTTGAGGACAGCATCCGCGCCGCGTCCGAACTGGGGGCCGACAAAATGCTGGTGACCACCGGATGGGGCTACTTTGACAATTCCAACCGCGAGGAGGCCTGGAAGCACGCCAGAGAGGGCATTTACGACCTGGCGGAACTGGGGGTCCACCACGGGGTGAAGATCGCCCTGGAGGTGCTTCGTACCGACGAGTCCAACCTGGTGAACAACCTCCCTTCCCTGTGCAAAATGCTGGAGGAGCTGGATCACCCCAATGTGGGCGGCATGCTCGACAACGCGCCCATGGGCTTTGCGGGAGAGACCCCCGCGGACTACCTCAAAGCGCTGGGTGACAAGCTCATCCATGTGCACTTTATCGACGGTACGCCCGGCGGGCACCTGGCCTGGGGAGACGGAAACTTCCCCTGTGAGCAGTACCTGACCGAGCTTTCCGAGGGCGGCTACAAGGGGTATCTTTCCCTGGAGATCACGGCGGGCTGCTATATCATGGACCCGACGGCTTCTGTAAAGCAGAGTGCCGATTACCTGTTCCGCTACCTGAAATAAAGGATGACAAAAGGAGTGATTTGACATGCAGAAGCTGAAAAAAGAGCAGATCGCCGGCGGCAACTACCACTACACCAAACACCCCTTCTCTTATTTTGTGGAGTCGATGAAAAAATTCGGGGTGCATCATATTGAAATGTATGCGGCGTCTCCGCACCTCTACGTATATGATTATACCCCCAATCAGGTATACGCCATCAAAAAGCAGCTGGACGAGGCGGATATCCGGGTGGAATGTTTTACCGCTGAGCAGTGTTTTTATCCCATCAGCATCGCCATTGACGATCCCATCGTGCGGGAGCGTTCCATTGAGTATTACGAAAAGGCCCTGGCCCAGGCGGCCGTGCTGGAATCCCCTTATATGCAGATGATTTCCGGCAGCGGGCTGATCGGCTCCGACCCGGCGGAAAACTGGAAGCGCTCCGCCGACGCCATCTACCGCATTGTAAAAACCGCGGAAAAGCTGGGCGTCACCATTGTGCTGGAGGCCGACCGCACCTGTACCGTGCGAAACACCGCGGAGGCCCGCAGGATGATCGATGAGATCGGCAGCAAAAACTTCAGCGGCATGATCGATACCAACGCAGTCTACCACGCCAAGGAGGATTTTGAAGAGGACGTGAAGCTGCTGGGGAAGGACCTGCGCCATTTCCACTTTATCGACGTCACGCCCGAGGCGGGCTGTCTGGTTCCCGGTTCCGGTATCCTGCCCATGGCGGAATACCTGGATATTCTGGCCCGGTACGATTTTAAAGGGTATCTCACCCCGGAGCTCTGGGGCTGGCGGTATACCGACTGTGCAGATGAGGCCATGAAGCAGAGCCTTGACTTCTGCTGGCAGTACACCGAGTAAAATAGGTTTGGAGCCTGGAAGGCTTTAAATAAAAATTCCTTTTAGGAATGCAACAAAAAATTTGAAAGGAAGAGTCAAATGAAGAAGATGAAGATCCTGGCGCTGTTTCTTGCAGTGGCTATGATGGTTTCCGTGTTCGCAGGCTGCGGCAACAGCGCCGCTCCCTCCGGTGAAAGCGGAGCCGCCGGCGGCACTGCCGCTCCCGCTTCCGGTGACAAGGTGACCATCAAGTTCCTGCACAAGTACGTTGACCCCAAGGTCGAGCCTGTCTTTGCCGAGATCTGCAAAGATTACGAGGCGCAGAACCCCAATGTGACCATCAAAGTGGAGACCACTACCGATGATGAGATCAAGGATAAGCTCCGCGTTCTGATGGGCTCCGGCGACATGCCCGATATGTATCAGGTGTGGTCCGGCGAGTACACCAAAAAGTTCATCCGCGGCGGCGCTGTCCTGGAGCTGACCCCCTACCTGGAGGCCGACCCCGAGTACCGCGATTCCTTCATTCCCGCCTTCCTGAAATCCTTCACCTATGAAGAGGGCAAGGTTTGGGGTATTCCCACCCGTATCGACTGCGAGCTGTTCGTTTACAACAAAGAGCACTTCGCCGCCGCCGGCATTGAGAAAGAACCTGAGACCTGGGACGAGCTGCTGGACGCCTGCGAAAAGCTGACTGCCGCCGGCTACACTCCTTTCTCCTTCGGCAATGGCATGGTTTGGGATGCTCCCCACTGGTATGGCGCTATCTGGGGCAAGACCGTTCCCGAGGAGATCATGCAGGGCCAGGACTACGAGGTCACCACTGTGAAGATCGACCACCCTGGGTATGTTGAGGGCCTCAACTACTTCAAACAGCTGCAGCCCTACTTTACCCCCAACGTCGGTTCCACCGACCACGAGATGTTCCTGCAGAACCTGTATGCCGGCAAGGGCACCATGTCCTACATCGAGATGCTGGAGTTCCAGACCATCTACGACAACATGGGCGACAACTTTGGTTTCTTCGATATGCCCGACATCCCCGGTGCTGCCGGTGATCAGACCCGTGTACACGGCGGTCCCGAGGGCTGGTGCCTGTCCGGTTATGTGGCGAACCCTGACGCCGCTGTTGATTTCCTGAAATTCATGACCAGCCTGGAGAACGAGCAGAAGAAAGCTGCCGTCGGCCATACCTCCGCCAAGATCGGCGCCATGACCGAGGAATACTTCTGCAAACAGATGCTGGATGCCGTAGACTTCATGCAGAATGAGGCCACCGGTATGATCGAGTGGTGCGACTGTGGCTTTGAGGGCCGTATCACCGAGATCCTGCTGAAAAACGGCCAGGACTTCATCGACGATCGTCTGACCGCCGAGGAGTACATCGGCAAAATGGCCGAGGCTGCCACTGCTGTCCGCGATGAGTATGCCAAGTAATGTTCCCTGCTGAGGGCTGACTTCCCAAGTTACAGAGACTCCGGCTGGGTGGAAAGCTCCGCCCGGCCGGTTTTTCTTAAGGCACTATACGTCAAAGGAGGAATTGCGCTTTGCGTGCAAAAAAGATCACTCCGTTTTTATACATATTTCCGGCGCTGGCTATCCTGCTGGTATTTGTATATGTTCCGATTATTCTCAACTTCTTCTGGAGCCTGTTCCAGTGGAACGCTTATACCCCAGGCATGAACTGGGTAGGCTTTGACTACTATGTCAGGCTGTTCCAGGATGAAAACTTCTGGGTTTGCCTGAAAAACAATACGATGTACGCGCTGATCTCTCTGGTGGGACAGGTGGCTTTCGGCCTTGTGATCGCAGCTATTTTGGAGAGCCAGTACATGCGCAGCCGCTCCACCTTTTTTCGCACCCTCTTTTTTATCCCTTCCATTATGTCCATGACCATTATCGGTCTGCTGTTCTATCTTTTCTACAACCCCAATGTAGGCCCGTTTAATGCACTGGTCCATATGTTTACCGGGATGGACACCACAAATCTGGACATCCTGGGTTCCCCGGAGACGGCGATCTACGGCGTGATTGCGGTTTCCCAGTGGATGTGGTTCGGATATATGGCCATGCTGCTCATCATCGGTATCCAGAAGATCCCCGATGAGCTCAACGAGGCGGCTTATATCGACGGAGCCAATCAGTTCCAGGTGTTCTGGAACGTGACTATCCCCAATATCAAGGAGATGATCCTTGTAGATACCATCGTCTGCGTGGTGGGTTCCTTCAAGCTGTTCGATGAGGTGTATATCATGACCAAAGGCGGCCCCGGGTATTCCTCCGAGGTATTGTCCGGCTACATCTACAAAGCGGCTTTCCGCCAGGACGAGATGGGGTACGCCTGTACCATCGCCGTGGTTCTGTTTATCATTACCTTCCTGCTTTCCCTGCTGCAGATGAAGGTATCGAATTCCGGCAAGGAATAAGGAAGGGAGGAATCAATTATGAAAAACACAACCTGGACCGCGAAATTAGCACATTTTTTCATCTGGGCCCTTCTGATTTTGTTGTCGATCTCCATTATTGTTCCCTTCTACTGGATGGTCGTGACTGGCTTCAAAAATAATGCGGAGCTGTACAACAACTCCTTTGGCCTTCCCGAGGTATGGCAGGTCAAAAACTATGTCACTGCCTGGAAGGTGGGCGTCGGACGCTTTTTGGGCAACAGCCTTTTGGTCACGGTGTCCTCCACGGTTCTCACCATGGCGATCAGTTCTGCCTGCGCCTTTGGCCTGAGCCGCTTTCAGTTTAAAGGCCGGGAGGCGCTGTTTATCCTGGTGCTGGCGGGCCTTCTGTTAGCCCCGCAGGTGGCGGTGGTCCCGCTTTACCGCATTCTCTCCGCGTTTGGGATCTACAACACCTACCTTGCCATGATCATCCCTTATGTTGCGTTCCGTATTCCGTTTACGGTGTTCCTGATCCGGGCCTATCTGCTGGATTTCCCCAAGGATATCGAGGAAGCGGCGATCATCGACGGGTGCTCCACTTTCGGGATCTTTATCAAGATCACGCTGCCGGTCTCCAAGCCGGTGCTTGCCTCCGCTGCTCTTTTGGCGGTCATGAACTTCTGGAATGAGTTTATGATGGCGATGATTTTTACCTCCGACAACAACATCCGCACCATTCCCCTGGGCCTTTCCACTCTGAAGGGCACGCTTTCCACCGACTGGGGCTCCTTGATTGCGGGCCTTGTTATTGCGGCGATCCCGGTGGTGCTGCTGTTTGTGGTTTTCCAGAAACAGTTTGTCCGCGGCATGACCGCAGGAGGCGTAAAAGGTTAAAAAGCGTTTTCCGCCCCGAAGCATTGGGGCGGAAAAACATCTGACAGGAAGAGGTGGCTTATGAAGCTTTCGTTTTTATCTATGGCCTATGGGCGTTATTCCCTGGACAAAGCCTTTTTGGAGGCGGAGCGTCTGGGCATGAACGGCATTGAGGTATGGGGCGCCCGCCCGCATGCCTATGCATTTGACTGCGACGACAGGATGATCGCCCATATCAACCGGATGGCAAAGGACGCCGGGCTGGAGGTATGCGCCTACACCCCGGAAAACTGTGTCTACCCCTACAGCCTGTGTTCCCAGTCGGAAAAAGAGCGCAGGGATACGATTGAATATTATAAACTCTCCCTGGACGTGGCCCATGCCATCGGTGCTCGGCTGATTCAGATCACCCCTGGGGACCCCGGCTACGAGGGGAACGAGGCGGATGACTGGAAGCATCTGTGCGAGACGCTGGCCCCGGTGTGCGAGCACGCCGAAAAGGTGGGTGTGGACGTGGTCATGGAAACTCTCTGCCCCATCGAGAGCCTGATCCTGACCCGGTCTGATGACCTGCAGCGCCTGCTCCGGGATGTTCCCTCCCCCCGTCTCTACGGCATGATGGATATGGTGAACCCCTTTGTAATGAAGGAGTCTTTCTCCAACTATTTTGACCGCCTGGGAGACAAAATGGGGCATATTCATCTTACCGACAGCGACGGCGTCACCAACGCCCATCTGATCCCCGGCGACGGGCTGATCCCCTTTGAGGAGCTCTTTGCCATGATCGAGAAGAAAGGCTATGACCGCTACTGCAGCATCGAGATCTCGGGAGACGCGGTACACGCCGACCCGGAGATGTTTATGGAGCTCTGCGTCAAGCGCGTTCGCGGCATGATGGAGCGTGCCGGCGTAAAACAGCAGGCCCGCTGAGGACCGACAGTTCCCTGTTTGGCCGGCGCCCTGAAACCGAGGGACGGGTATCCAATCGGCCAAATTTTTTCAAAACCGGCGCGGCAAAAAGCCGCGCCGGTTTTTGTTCTTTTGAAAAGAAGCTCTGCCAAAGAATTTGTCCGGTGTGGCGGAAGCCTGGCCGGACGGCGGAAAGCAGACGGGGCAGTTTTTCTCTGTGGCTTAAGGCGCCGGGAAAAAGTGGTATATGGTTTTTGGCTTAAGGGTTGCGGACCGCCCTGTACGGGGGTACAATAGAAAAACACTAAAAAAACGAGGATGAGAAAAATGAAAAAGGGTTTTGACCTTAAAAAAGCGGCAGGCCAGCTCCGGGAGCTGGCGGTGATCACGCTGGGAACCATTCTTGTGGCGGCGGCCGTCTTTTTTTTCTTGATGCCGAGCCACCTGTCGGTGGGCAGCGCCGTGGGGATCGCGATCATCCTGGCGCATTTCATCCCGCTGTCTGTTTCGGCGCTTACCATGGCCATTAATCTGATCTTTCTGCTGCTGGGCTTTTTACTGGTAGGGCGGGAGTTCGGCGCCAAAACGGTTTACACCTCTGTGCTGCTGCCCGCGGTGATCGGCGTTTTTGAACGCATTTTCCCCAATTATGAGTCCATCATGGGAGACCCGTTTCTGGATATGGTCTGCTACTGTCTGCTGGTCAGCCTGGGGCTGGCGCTCCTGTTCCTCCGCAACGCATCCTCCGGCGGGCTGGATATTGCGGCAAAGATCTTAAACCGATATTTCCGCATGGAGCTGGGGAAGGCCATGTCTGCTGCGGGCATCTGCGTGGCGCTTTCCTCCGCCTTTGCCTACGATGCCAAAACGGTGGTGCTGAGCCTGATCGGCACCTATCTCAACGGGATCGTGCTGGACCATTTTATTTTTGGCATCAATACCAAAAAGAGGGTGTGTATCCTCTCCGACCACAGCGAGGAGATCCGGGATTATATCATTCACGGGCTCCACAGCGGGGCCACCTGCTACCAGGCTATCGGCGCCTACGATTTGGAACCCCGCCGGGAGATCGTGGTGATCGTGGACAAGGCGGAGTACTCCAAACTGATGAGTTATATCTTTGCAACAGACCGGGACGCGTTTGTCACGGTCTATGCCGTTCAGGAGATTATCTACCGGCCAAAGCCCCTGGCTGCCGAAAAGACGGTTCAATAGTGGGGGAAAAAGATGCTCTTTTCCCAGAGGCCTCCGGGCCCGGCGGCGGAAGCGCTTTTCTGCCGGGGTTGGCCTTGCTTTTCCGGGCAAAATGTCGTATGATTGCAATAGAATTACCCTGCAAAGGGCCGACGAGAGGAGGTTTTTCCGTGGCTGTCAGTATTTTAGATGTGGCAAAGCGCTGCGGCCTTTCCACTGTGACGGTATCCCGCGTGATCAACCGCACTGGCCATGTCAGAGAGGGGAACCGCCAGAAAGTCCTGAGGGCGATCGAGGAGCTTGGCTATACCCCAAATGCGGCCGCCAGAAACCTTGTCATGGGGCGGACCGGTTTGATCGGCGTGGTGCTCTCCGACCTGCTCAACAGCTATGCCAACAAGGTACTGACCGAGCTGAAGGCCCGCCTGCTGGAACGGGGGTATTTGAGCACGCTGTTTATGTTTGAGGATATCGTCAGGGACGACGCGAACAAATACATTCTGGATGAGCAGCGTGTGGACGGCTATTTTGTCATTGCCCCCGCCATGGAGACTAAAGCCATCGAAAAGCTCCGGCGCTACGGGCAGCCTATCCTGGTGCTGGACCGGCAGATGGACAACGTGCTTCCCCCTTACATCGAAGTGGACGACTACCGGGGCGGAGTGATAGCGGCGGAGCATCTGCTCTCCCTGGGGCATACCAAAATCGGCTATATCGACGGCCCGGATATGATCTGCTGCCCGGCCCGGCGTGCCGGCCTCTGCGATACGCTGGCCCGCGCGGGGATAAACCTCTATATCGAGACGGGGCTGGGGGATTACAACTACTCCACCGGCTATAAGACGGTCAAGCAGTGGCACAGCGCGGGCACCATGCCCACGGCCATCTTTGCCTGCTGCGATCATGTCGCCACGGGGGTCATCGATGCCCTGCGCCGCCGGGGGTATGAGGTCCCGGAGGATGTTTCTGTCATGGGGTTTGACAACATCCCCATTTTTAAGGATTACGAATACAGCATCACCACGATCGAGCAGCCGGTGGAAGAAATGTCCGTCTGCGCAGTGGATATGATGATGCAGCTGCTACGGGGTGAAAAACTGGAAAAAGAGATCGTAAAGCTTCCTCCCCACTTTATACCGGGGAATTCCACCGGCCCGTACAGGGGCGGGCAGCGGTAAAACCGGCCGGGCCTTTGGCGGCCCGGCATTTTTTATATAAAAAAATATCCCTTTAAGATGCAGGGTTTTGCAGGATAAGCTGCGGAAGAAACCATTTGGTCAATTTTCGGAAAAGCCCGGAACAAAGAAGAGACAGCCTGAACGCAGAAAAACACCCAAAAGGAAGCGTCTTTTTGTTTGCCTTATTTTGCTGTTTGAAAGCAGAAAGGGGGAGAGCATTTTTATGCAGTGCCTGATCAGGGCAGACGATCCCCTTTTTTTGCAAAAGTGAAATTGTGCAGGAAAGATGAAAAGAACTTGCCGTTTTAAGAGCTTTTGTGAAAAAGCTTAATTTTCCATGGGAAAATTGCACCTATTTATATATTGTTATCCTGAGAAGGATATGCTAAAATGAAGCTGTATATGAGGGAGCAGAACTAAAAAAAGCTTCGCCGCTGCCCAAAAAGGCCATGTGGGGGAGCGATATTTTTTGCCCCGTTTCAGCAGGGGAGGATGTATGCGCAGAGATCCTTGGTTTCGCATTGCGAAAAATATCACGCTTTTCACCCAGGTGGGAATTTCCATCGCCACGCCGCTGGTGCTGTGCATTTGGGGGGCTGTTTGGCTGAGGGATCGCTTTGGCCTGGGAAGCTGGATCGTGCTGGCCGGGGTGCTGGTCGGCATTGCCGGGGCGATGGGCAGCTTTATGAATTTCGCGGCCTACGCAAGCAAAGAGGCAGCCCGGAAGGACGGCGATGAAAGACTAGATCATGACCATCAACCAGGAAAAGGAGGAGACGGTGTATGAAAATTTCTCCTGTTGTAAAGAAAGAGACGCTGCGTGTCGCGGCCGGGACGGCACTGCTGACGGCCGTGATGCTGCTTGTTTTTTGGTGGCTGGGCAAATTTGACTGGACAGTGCTTTGGGGGGCGCTGCTGGGGTTTGCGTTTGCCGTAGGCAATTTCTTTTTGATGGGCCTCAGCATTCAGGTGGCCCTTGGCAAGGGTGTAGGTGCACAGAGCTTTATGAAAAGCACCTATGCCGGAAGGATGCTGCTTTACGCGGTCTGCATTGTGTTGGGCGCGTTGCTGCCCTGTTTTCACGGCATGGCTGCGATCATTCCGCTTTTTTTCCCGCAGCTGGTAGCCCTTTTTATACGGGCGACAGGCCTTTCGAAAGACGAAGCGCCGGCAGCTGAAGAAAAAGACGAGCAAAAGGAGGAAGAAGAATAAAATGGAGGTCGATATCCATGGTGCGCCAATTTATTTTGAAATTCCAATTTTAGGCGGGATCCCTATCTCCGCTACCCTGGTGGTCACCTGGGGCGTGATGCTGGTGCTGACGCTGCTGTGTATCTGGCTGACCCACGGGATGAAGGTGAAGAACATCTCCAAGAAGCAGGCCTTTGCGGAGTTTATCGTCCAAAAGGCGGAGAGCTTTGTGATAGGAAACATGGGAGAAAAGTGGAAGCACTATACTCCCTTTGTGTCTACCATCTTCGCCCTGTCGATCGTGTGCAGCCTGTCCGCTCTCTTTGGTTTATGGCCCCCTACGGCAGATGTTTCCACAACGCTTGCCTGGGGCATCGTGGTCTTTGTCATCATCACGGCCACCAAGCTGAAGACCAACGGCCTGCTGGGCTATCTGAAGGGTTTCTGCGACCCGATTTTTGTCATGGCGCCCTTTAACGTGCTGGGGGAGCTGTTTACCCCAATTTCCATGGCGTTCCGTCATTTTGGAAACATCGTCTCCGGGACGGTCATCACTTCCCTTGTATACGCCGCCCTTGTGGTGGCAAACCACGCGCTGTTCAGCCTGATCCCCGGCGTTGTCGGCGACTGGCTGAGCGCGATCCCCTTCCTTACCGTCGGCGTACCGGCTGTTATCTCCCTGTACTTCGACTGGTTCAGCGGTTTTATGCAGGCGTTCATTTTCTGTACGCTTACCATGGTGTTCATATCCAGCGCGGCGGAAACAGAGTGATTTTTAAAGCCGCGTGATGATATTAAAACAAAATTTAGGAGGAAGTTTTTATGGAAAAGGCTCTTGTTTTGATGGGATGCGCCATTGGCGCCGGTTTGGCTCTGATCGCCGGTATCGGCCCTGGTATTGGTGAAGGTTACGCCGCCGGTAAGGCCGTGGAGGCCATCGGCAGACAGCCCGAGATGAAAGGCCCGCTGACCAGCACCATGATGCTTGGTATCGCCTGCGCCGAGACCACCGGTATTTACGGTTTCGTCACCGGCCTGCTGCTCATCTTTGTGGCCCCCGGTATGTTCCTGGGCATGCTGTAAGCACTGTCTCCCGTAAAATTCCAAACAGAAAGGGGCGGCAGTTTTGTATCAGTCTTTGGTTTCCTTTCAGGGCTGGACGTTCATCGCACAGATCCTGAACCTGTTTATCCAGATATACCTGTTCAAACGGTTTTTGTTTAAGCCTGTCAAAAAGATCTTTGAGCAGCGCCAGAGCGAAGTGGACGCCATGTATGACGACGCCAGCAAAGCAAAGCAGGACGCGGAAGCGGCAAAGGAGAGCTACGAATCTCATCTGCGCACCGCGGCTGCCGAGGCGGAGGCCATTACGACAAGGGCGGTTGCCACCGCGCAGCGCCGTAGCGACGAGATCGTGGGAGAGGCCCAGCGCCAGGCCGCTTTCCTGAAAGAGAAGGCGCAGTCCGACATCGCGCTGGAGCGAAAAAAGGCGATCAACGAAGTGAAAAACGATATCTCCTGCTTTGCCGTGGACATCGCCGCCAAGGTGGTGGAGCGGGAAATTTCCGCCAAGGACCACGAGGCGCTGATCGAGGAGTTTATCAGCAATGTGGGTGACGCGTCATGACGGAGCTTGGAAAATTATACGGCGGGGCGCTCTATGAGCTGGCGGAAGAGCAGTCGCTGACTGCGGAGCTTTTGGAGCAGACCGCGGTGCTGGACGGCGTTTTTTCCGACTCTCCGGATTTTATTAAGCTCCTGTGTACCCCGAGCCTTAAAAAAGAGGACCGGACAGCCATTGTGGAGGAGAGCTTCGGCGGGAAGATAGAGCCGATCCTGCTCAACTTTTTGAAGGTCCTGACCGAAAAAGGCCTGATGCGGGAGTTCCCGCACTGCGTAAAGGAATACCGCGGCCGCTATAACGAAGCCCACAATATCGAAGAGGTCACGGCCATCACGGCGGTGCCCCTTTCGGAGGCCCTCTGCGGGAAGCTTTCTGAACGGCTCCGGTCGGTCACGGGAAAGGACATCCTGCTCCACAACCGCGTGGAGCCCTCTGTGATGGGGGGCATCCGCATCGAGATGGCGGGACGTCAGATCGACGGCACCGTGCGCAGCAAACTGGAGGGGATCCGCTCCAGCCTGCTGGAGATCATCGCCTGAGCAGCTCGGGCAGCAGAACAAGAAAGTTGGTGAGACTATGCAGTTAAAACCCGAAGATATTTCCCAGATCATCAAAGCGCAGATCAAAAACTACGATTCCAAGCTGGAGCAGAGCGAGACCGGCACCATCCTTCAGATTGGCGACGGCATCGCCCAGGCTTATGGGCTGGAAAAATGTATGGCCAATGAGCTGGTGGAGTTCTCCAACGGAGAATACGGCATGGCCCTCAACCTGGAAGAGAACTCAGTGGCCATCGTGGTACTGGGTACCGACCAGGGGATCAAAGAGGGAGACATCGTAAAGCGCACCGGACGGGTCGTGTCCGTTCCGGTGGGAGAGGCCCTGATCGGTCGCGTGGTCAACTCTCTGGGCCAGCCCATCGACGGCAAAGGCCCGGTGGAGGCAAAGGAGTACCGCCCCATTGAGTCCAACGCCCCCGGTATCATCGAGCGGAAATCGGTTTCCGTTCCCCTGCAGACCGGCATCAAGGCCATCGACTCCATGATCCCCATCGGCCGGGGACAGCGTGAGCTGATCATCGGCGACCGCCAGACCGGCAAGACGGTCATTGCGACCGATACCATCATCAACCAAAAGGGCCAGGACGTCATCTGCATCTATGTGGCCATCGGCCAGAAAAACTCCACCGTGGCCCAGCTGGTGGACACTCTGCAGAAAAACGGCGCCATGGATTACACCATCGTCGTCTCCGCCAGCGCTTCGGAGCTGGCTCCCCTGCAGTATATCGCCCCCTACGCCGGATGTGCCATGGGCGAGTATTTTATGAACCAGGGCAAGGACGTCCTGGTGGTTTACGATGACCTTTCCAAGCACGCGGTGGCTTACCGTGCGCTTTCCCTGCTGATCCGCCGTCCCCCGGGACGTGAGGCTTACCCCGGCGACGTATTCTACCTGCACTCCCGTCTGCTGGAGCGTGCGGCGCGGCTTGCCCCCGAGTACGGCGGCGGCTCCCTGACCGCCCTGCCCATTATCGAGACCCAGGCCGGAGACGTTTCCGCTTACATCCCCACCAATGTGATCTCCATTACCGACGGCCAGATCTTCCTGGAGACGGAGCTGTTCCACGCCGGCGTCATGCCCGCGGTAAACCCCGGTATCTCGGTATCCCGGGTAGGAGGCAACGCCCAGATCAAGGCCATGAAGAAGGTGGCGGGCACCCTGAAGCTGGACTATTCCCAGTACCGGGAACTGCAGTCCTTTGCTCAGTTCGGCTCCGACCTGGACGCCGACACCAAAGCGCGCCTTGCCAAGGGCGAGCGCATCGTGGAAGTGCTCAAACAGGACCGCAATACCCCCATCACGGTGGAGCACCAGGTGGCTATCATCTACGCTGTTATCCACAACTTCCTGAAGGATGTGGAGGTAGAGGACATCAAGGAGTTCCAGTTCGGGCTGTTTGATTATTTGGACAACACTCATCCGGAGATCGGCGAAAGCATCCGGGAGACCAAAGAGCTCTCCAAGGAGATGACCGCCAAGCTGGAAGCCGCCATCGACGAATATAAATCCAAATTCCTGATGGGCAAATAACAGAAGGAGGGATTTCGGTGGCGGGAGCCTCGATGAAGGACATCAAACTCCGTATCAAAAGTGTGGAGAGCACCATGCAGATCACCAAGGCCATGGAGCTTGTGGCTTCCTCCAAGCTGAGAAGAGCCAAGGAGCGAGTGGAGAGGACACGCCCGTTTTTTAACATTCTCCATGAGACTTTGATGGATATTGCGTACAGCAACAAAGAATTTTCTTCCCCCTATATCATGACCCGGGAGGTCAAAAAGAGCTGCTATGTGGTGGTGGCGGGAGACCGTGGGCTTGCCGGCGGCTACAATGCAAACCTTTTTAAGATGGCTGCCCAGCATATGGCGGACAAGGATGCGGTAGTGCTGCCCGTGGGAAAAAAGACCGTGGAGTACTTTGAGCGGCGCGGCGTGCCGATGATCACCACCGATTACCGGGTGGTGGAGGATATCGGCCTTACCACCTGCTATGCCATGGCGGAGCTGATCTGCCGGCAGTATCTGGAGAGAAAGTTTGACGAGGTTTATGTGGTGTACACAAACTTTGTCTCCATGCTCTCCCAGGACCCGGCGGTGCTCAAGGTGCTGCCGCTCAACTTTGACCGCACCCAGGCCACAAACGACAGCGCCCGGGGGCTGATGATTTACGAACCCTCCTCCGAAGAGGTGTACGACAGGATCGTCCCTCAATATGTTTCCGGCATCCTCTACGGCGCGGTGGCGGAATCCCTGGCTTCCGAGCTGGGAGCGCGACGCACCGCCATGGAAGCGGCCAACAAGAACGCGGGGGAAATGGTGGAGGACCTGAGCCTCAGATACAACCGGGCCAGACAGGCCGTGATCACCCAGGAGATCACTGAGATCGTATCGGGTGCCGAGGCGCAGAATTAGGAAGATAAGGAGAAACGCAGATGACCCAAGAGAACATGGGTACCGTGGTACAGATCATCGGCCCGGTACTGGATATCAAATTTCCCGACGGGAAGCTTCCCAATCTTCTGAATGCCATCGAGATAGACCATGAGGGCAAAAAACTGGTGGTGGAGGTGGCTCAGCACATCGGCGACGACGTCGTGCGCTGCATCGCCATGAGCTCCACCGATGGTCTGTGCCGCGGCATTCCGGCAAAGGACACCGGCGGCCCCATTACGGTGCCGGTGGGCAACAACACATTAGGGCGCATTTTCAACCTGCTGGGCGAGCCTGTGGACAACATGCCCGCTCCGGAGACGGAGGAGCGCTGGCCCATCCACCGCAAAGCCCCCGCCTATGACGAGCAGGAGAGCACCACCGAGATCCTGGAGACCGGCATCAAGGTCGTGGACCTGATCGGGCCTTACGCTAAGGGCGGTAAGATCGGCCTGTTCGGCGGCGCCGGCGTGGGCAAGACGGTGCTTATCATGGAGCTGATCAACAACGTGGCCAAGCAGCACGGCGGCCTTTCCGTTTTCTCCGGCGTAGGCGAGCGTACCCGTGAGGGCAACGACCTCTACAACGAGATGAAGGAATCTGGCGTTATCAACAAGACCGCCCTTGTCTATGGCCAGATGAACGAGCCGCCCGGCGCCCGTATGCGCGTGGCGCTTTCCGGCCTTACCATGGCGGAGTATTTCCGTGACAGGGAAGGGCAGGACGTTCTGCTGTTTATCGACAACATCTTCCGCTTTACCCAGGCGGGCTCCGAGGTTTCGGCCCTGCTGGGCCGTATGCCCTCCGCCGTTGGATATCAGCCCACCCTGGCCACCGAGATGGGTGCTCTGCAGGAGCGCATCACCTCCACCAAGAGGGGCTCTATCACCTCCGTTCAGGCGGTTTACGTGCCGGCCGATGACCTGACCGACCCGGCCCCGGCCACCACCTTTGCCCATCTGGACGCCACGACGGTGCTTTCCCGTGCCATCGCTTCCCAGGGTATCTACCCGGCGGTGGATCCTCTGGATTCCACCTCCCGTATCCTGACCCCCGATGTGGTGGGACGGGAGCACTACGAGGTAGCCCGCGATGTGCAGAAGATCCTCCAGCGCTACAAGGAGCTGCAGGACATCATCGCTATCATGGGTATGGACGAGCTCTCTGAGGAGGATAAGCTGACGGTGGCACGCGCCAGAAAGGTGCAGCGGTTCCTCTCCCAGCCCTTCACCGTGGCCGAGCAGTTCACCGGCATGGAGGGGCGCTACGTCCCGCTGAAGGAGACCATCCGCGGCTTTAAGGAGATCATCGAGGGCAAGCACGACGACCTGCCCGAATCCGCCTTCCTGTTTGTGGGAACCATCGACGAAGCCGTTGAGAAAGCCCGGAAGGGGGAATAAGCGTGAACCCGTTTCCTCTGCAGATCGTGACCCCGGATGGGATCTATTTTGACGGTGAGGCGCAGCAGGTGATCGTGCGCACCACCGAGGGCGAAGTGGGCATCCTGCGGGGCCACGCGGATTATGTTGCGGCGCTTTCCATTGGCGAGGCTCGCATTACCGTGGACGGCCAGGTTCGCCGCGCCGCCTGCAACAGCGGCATGATCAGTGTGAATAAGGGTCTTGTCCGCGTTGTGGCGGTCACTTTCGAGTGGTCCGATGATATCGACCTGGAGCGCGCACAGCGCGCAAAGGAAAAGGCGGAGAAAGCCCTGCAGGAAAAAACCGGCGAGGTGGAGCTCCGCACAGCGGAGCTGAAGCTCAAGCGCGCCCTCACCCGTATCAAAGTGGCAAAGTAGTTCCGTTTTTACACAAAAAAGCCTTCCCGGTTCCGGGAAGGCTTTTTTGTGTCTGCCTGGAAGATCTTCTATTAATTTAGAAAACCGGGATTGACAACAATCTTCTATAAGAGTAGAATATATTATAATTCTACTCTTATAGAAGATTGGAGAGGGCATCATGAAACGGGAGCCTGTACGCCTGACCGAAGCAGAACTAGATCTGATGATCGCCATCTGGGAGGCGGAGCCCCCTGTGCAGCGCGCTTATCTGGATGAGAAGATGAAGCCGCTGCACGGCTGGGCCGACACCACCATCCTGACCCTTCTTGGCAAGCTCACTGACAAAGGATACCTCCGCTGCGAGAAGGAGGGGAACCGGAACCTCTACACCCCCCTTGTCCGGGCAGATGAATACCGGAGCTTTATGAACCGCAGCTTTTTGGGGCGTTTTTACGGCCATTCACTGAAAAACATGGTGGCGGCACTTTACCGGGCGGACGATTTGAAGCAACAGGATATCGATGAATTGGAGGCCTTTTTGGCAGAAGCAAAGAGGAGGAACCGCCGTGATTGAGGAGCTTTTGGTCAAATACGCGGAGGTGGCCCTGCCGGTCTCTGCGGTGATCCTGCTGGCCATGGTGTTGGGAAAGCCCCTGACCCGCCGGTACGGCTACGGCTGGCGCTGTCTGCTCTGGACGCTGCTGGCGGTGCGGCTTCTGATCCCCGTGAGCCTCACCCTGCCCCAGGCCCCTGTGACGCTTCCGGTGCCGGAGCGGGAGATCGTCTACCGGCGGGCGGAGGAGCCGGCCCACCCGGAAGAGCGGGAAGAGATACAGATATCTGCGCCGGCCCGGCCCGGGGAGGGCTTTCCTTCCGGGGCGGAGCCTGTGCCGGAGATGCCGGACACGGCTTTGGAACCGGAAAAAAAGATATCGCTTCTGCGGGTGCTGGGCGCCTTATGGGCCGTGGGCGCGGCGGTGTATCTCTCCTTTCACTTGGCGGGTTATTTTTACCTGCGGCACAGGGTGTTTCAGGAAGCGCGCCCGGTATCGGACCCGGACTTGAATGCGATTTTTCAAAATGCCTGCCGGGAGCAGGGGCTTCGGCGTTCCGTAGGCTTTTTTTGCAGCCGCAGGGTGGACACCCCACTTGTGATCGGGCTGCTGCGCCCGGCCGTTGTTGTGCCGGTGCTCTGCTGTGACGGTCGGGAGCTGGCCATGATCTTCCGGCACGAGCTGACCCATTGCCGGCGCTGGGACATCGCCCGAAAATTCCTGCTGGTCCTGGCGGGGGCGCTGCACTGGTACAACCCTTTTGTGTGGTGGATGATCGGACAGGGCGGAAAAGACATTGAACTTGCCTGTGACGCCGCGGTGGTAAAGGGGCGCGGCGCTGATTTCCGCGAAGCCTACAGCGACGCACTGATGACGGTGCTGCGGCAGGAATCTGGCAGGAGGCTCCTTTTTTCCACGCGCTTTTCCGGTGGAAAAGAGGTTCTGCGGCAGCGCTTTGAGAGCATTTTGGATATGACTGTGCGTCGAAGGGGCTTTCTGCTTGTGGGCGCCGCAGTTTTGGCCGCGGCGCTGCTGGGCAGCCTGGTGGCCTGCGAAGGGCCCGAGCCCGGCGCGGAGCCGGGGCCTTCGGGCCCAGACGCTTCGGAAGAGGGCCCCGTGCCCTCTGAGCCGGATTTCCGCTTTTCCATGAAGGACCTGTGGGAGGACGAGAGCTTTACGGAGATCGTCCGCTCGATAGACGGGTGGCCTTGGGACTACGAGGAGAAACCGCCGGTGCCGGACGAGAGCTGGAAGGCGGTTTTTGACCGGGATTCCTATCAGATCTTCCCGGAGATCTGGGACGACAGGACTGACCGGTACTCCGAAGCCTGGGGAGGGGACCGGGTGACGATCCTGAAAGACCCTTCTTCGGACTTCGCGCTGATGGTGCACCACTACCGTTACCCCCGTGTGCGGGAGGCGGGCGTTATGCAGTACGATGACGGTTGGTGGACAAGAATTTTCAAATGGCAGGAGCTTGGGACCGACGACCTGAGCCGGGCGGAAATGATTTTCGGAGAGTCGGTGGCGGACCTCTCCTTCTACCTGGAGGAGGAGCAGTACGCCGTGATGTTCCAAGAGCTGCAGCCCCATCCGCTGCCGGTCAAAGGCGCGGAGCGGGAGATGCTGCAGGACCTGGGCATGGCAGTGGATGTGAGCGGCCAGGGCGTCCTGATCTACGGCAAGTCGTGGAAGGACGATACGACCTTTTACTACAACCTTTACTATTATTCCAGGACCGCCTGCCGGGTACAGACCCTGGTAAAAGAGGGCGAGGGCTGGCCCACGGTGCAGGAGCTTGCGGATGACGGGTTTCTGATCCTCACCGGAGACGATGTAAACGTCTACCGCCCGGCGGAGGACGGCAGCGCCGAAAAGCAGCCGGGCCCGGAGGGGCTGGGGATGTGGGCTCCTCTGCCGGAGGGCTGGAAAAGGTTCGTGAGCGGCGAGGTCTACAGCGATCCCTCCCGGGACATCCGGGCATTTTTCTACTGTGAATACGACCGGGAGCTTCTTCCCCGGGTGACGGAGGGCTACTGCCTTACTCCGGCGGAGTGGCGCATGATGATCCTGGACAACAGCGGGACCCCCCGGGAGGATTTTGCGGTGGGGCTTCCGGTGTGGGCGGGGGCAGAGGGCCCCGTGGGCATGATAGACGCCACCTTCCGGGATGGCTTGCTCTATTTTGGCCACTGTGTGGACGACGGTCCCTGGAACACCGACCGCTACTGTCTGGACCTCATCAGCCCGGCCCATTATCTGCAGCGTACCCGGGCAAATATCTCTTTCTACAACGACGAGGACTTTTTGGCGGAGGCGGAGAAAATGGGTTACAGCGGGGAGCTGCTGGACTGGCTGCAGCAGCAGGCTTTCAGCCGCGAAGAGGTGCTCTCCCCCGGCGAGGGCCTGCTGGCGATGCAGAGCTCCCCGGACGGCCGGTACCGCTTTGCCCTGCGGGAGAAAGGCGAAAGGGGAATTTTGTATCTGCAGGACCTGGCGCAGGAGAAGAATTACGCGCTGGGGTGGGCGGAGACAGGCGTCCGGTATAATTTCCTCGGCAATGAGTACTTTTATTACAGCGCCGTCGGGGCCATCCCGCGCCTCTACCGCACCGACGCGCCGGAGGCCCCGGTGGAAACCACCGAAATCGGCTGGGTGGACATCATGGGTGAGGCCTGGAGCGAGGAGGGTGACCAGGCCATCCTCTACAGCAGTTATCCGAATGACGGCGGTGAGCGCTGCTTCAGCGTCGCCGTCCTAGAGGGCGGCGAAGAGCTTGCCTACCGCGGCGACATGAAAAACGAGGACGGCGTCGAATGGTATGGGCTCTTTGTCGCCCAGGAGATCTATTTCTCGGAGGGCAGGCTCTGCTTCTCC
>JALELV010000128.1 GCA_022768545.1 Oscillospiraceae bacterium | reverse complement strand
TTTTGGCGGGTAAGATAAAAGCGATTTGAATACCAAAACAGCCATGATGGGGAACTGTCGTACCAGCCCCCCTTTCAGAGAGCCGCCGGAAGGTGTAAGGCGGTAAGGGAGGTACGGCTTCTCACCTCCGGAGCTGAAACGCTGAACCTTTTTTAGGCCAGGCGTTTCCGGTTTTCCCTCCGTTAACGGGGCAGTGAGGGGCCGGCCTTTTTGCGGGGCGGCAACAAGAGTGGTACCGCGGAGCACGCCTTCGTCTCTTTTTAAGAAGGGATGAAGGCGTTTTTATTTGCCCCGGAAGGGCAGCGAACACGGAAAGAACAGGAGTATGCGGATATGGCCTATATTAAAATTTTTGACACGACTTTGCGGGACGGAGAGCAGTCCCCCGGGTTCAGCATGAATATCCACGAAAAGACGGAATTTGCAAGACAGCTGGAACGGCTGGGTGTGGATGTGATCGAAGCGGGGTTTCCCGTGGCCTCTCCGGAGGATTTTGCGTCGGTGAAGGAGATTGCCTCGGCGGTGCGGGAGGCCCGGGTGGCGGGCCTGGCCCGCTGCGCGGAAAAGGATATCCGCCGGGCTTGGGAGGCGCTGCAGGATGCGGCCCATCCGGTGATCCATGTCTTTATCGCCACCAGTGATATCCATATGGAATACAAACTGAACATGACCCGGGAGCAGGTGCTGCAGAAGATTCGGGATTCCGTCACCCTGGCCAAAAGCCTTGGGGCTGAGGTGGAGTTTTCCGCCGAGGACGCCTCCCGCAGCGACCGGGAGTTTTTGCTCCAGGCCTTTGACGCGGCGGTGGAGTGCGGCGCCTCCACCATCAATATCCCCGACACGGTGGGGTACGCCCTTCCGCAGGAGATGAAGGAGCTGGCAGCCCTGGTGAGGGGGCATTTCCCGGATCCATCCATTACCATATCGGTGCACTGCCATGACGACCTGGGCCTTTCGGTGGCAAACTCCGTGGCTTCGGTGCTGGGAGGGGCCACCCAGGTGGAATGTACTGTCAACGGCATCGGAGAGCGGGCGGGCAACGCGGCGCTGGAGGAAGTGGTGATGGCGCTGGTTACCCGCGGGCAGGATACCGGCGCCGACTGCGGCATCCACACCCGTCAGATTTACCGCACCAGCCGTCTGCTCTCCACCATCACCGGCGTTCCGGTGCCGCCCAACAAGGCGGTGGTGGGGGTAAACGCCTTTGCCCATGAATCCGGCATCCATCAGCACGGTGTGATGAAAAACCGTCTGACCTACGAGATCATGTCGCCGGAATCGGTGGGGATCTATCAAAACAAAATGATACTGGGCAAGCACTCCGGCCGCCACGCCTTTGAGGAGCGCCTGGATGAGCTGGGCTACAAGGTGAGCGCGAAGGACCTGGACGCCGCCTTTGAAAAGTTCAAGGTGCTGGCCGACCGCAAAAAGGTCATCACCGACCGGGACATCGAAGCCCTGGTGGATTCCGGGAGCTACCAGTTGGAGGAGACCTACCAGCTGGACAGCTTTGTGGTGAACAGCGGAACGGTGATCTCCGCCACCGCTGTGGTAAAGCTTAAAAGCCCCGACGGAGAGAAGGAGCACGTGGCCCGGGGAACCGGCCCCATCGACGCCGCGTTCAAGGCTATCGACCGCATCGTCAAAAAGGGCTATCCGCTGGAAAACTATACCATCCAGTCGGTCACCGAGGGCGAGGATGCCCTGGGCGAGGTAGTGGTCAGGCTTAACAAAGACGGGGAGAGCATCACCGGCCGCGGTCTTTCCACCGATATCATCGAGGCTAGTATCCGGGCCTATCTCAACGCCGTCAACAAAGCCATTATGATGGACTGACCCTGCAAAAAGGCGCCCTGCCCCGACAGGGCGCCTTTTTGCAGGCTTCTGGTGGAAAAATTCACAAAGATGATGTATGATAAAAATGGTATTTCCAATATCTTCACCCCATAGGAGGCGGAAAAATGGTTCGGGAAAACAGCGTTTTTGACCTTCCCCTGCTGGATTATTTCCAGTTTGGCAATGAATTTACCGGGAGCTGGCAGGGCTTTCAGTATAAGATCGTCCCGGAAGAGGGCCTTTTGAAGGCGGCGGTCTGGGAGGGCCCCTGGTGCAGCGAGAAAAGCCGGATGACGGCGGAGGAGGGTTTCCCCCTCACCGAGGAGGGCCTTGAGGATATGATCGCATGGCTGGAGCAGCAGCGCCGGGCCATACAGGGCTGAGGAGGACTGTGAGATGAGGAAACATTCAGGCGACGGACGGCCTTTTGTATCCGCGGTCATTGTGGCGGCGGGCAGCGGCAGCCGCATGGGGGGCATCAACAAACAGTTTTTGGAGCTCCGGGGCATCCCTGTGGTGGTGCGGAGCATGCTCGCCTTTGAAAACGCCCCCTGCATCGACGAGATCGTTGCGGTGGTGCGCCCGCAGGAGATCGGGGAGCTGAAAGCCTTGGCGGAGGAGTACGGGGTCTCCAAGCTCTCGGTGATCGCGGCGGGCGGGGCCACCCGTCAGGAATCGGTCTGGAAAGGGATCGGGGCGGTATCTCCCCGAGCGGAGTACGCGGCGGTGCACGACGGGGCACGCCCTTTTGTCCGCCCGGAGGAGATCTCCCGCTGCCTGGAGGCGGCAGAGGCCTGCGGCGGGGCGGCGCTGGGGGTGCCGGTCAAAGACACCATTAAGCGGGTGGATGAAAACGGCGTCATCCTCTCCACCCCGGAACGGGCGGGGCTCTGGCAGGCCCAGACGCCGCAGATCTTTCATCTGCAGCGCTACCGGCAGGCGGCGGAGCTGGCGCGCCGCCAGGGGCTTGACCTCACCGATGACTGCCAGCTGATGGAGCGGGCCGGCACGGCGGTGCGCATGGCGATGGGTTCCTACGAGAACATCAAGATCACCACCCCCGAGGACATTGCGCTGGCCGAGGGTATTTTGCAGCGTCGGGAAGAAGACACAGACTGAGGGAGGTTTTTTTATGCAGATCCGCGTAGGGCACGGCTACGACGTACACCGGCTGACCGAGGGCCGGAAGCTGATTTTGGGCGGGGTTGAGATCCCCTGGGAAAGAGGCCTGCTTGGCCATTCCGACGCCGATGTGCTGACGCACGCGGTCATGGACGCCCTGCTGGGCGCGGCGGCTTTGGGCAACATTGGACAGCATTTCCCGGATACCGACCCGGCCTACGAGGGGGCGGACAGCATCCTCCTGCTTGAAAAAACCGTGGAGCTGCTGGCCCGTGAGGGCTGGAAGGTGGGGAACATCGACAGCACTGTCGCGGCGCAGCGCCCGAAGCTGATGCCCTATCTGGACAAGATGCGGGAGAATATCGCCGCGGCCTGCGGCGTGCCGCCGGACAGGATCAGCGTAAAAGCCACCACAGAGGAGGGGCTGGGCTTCACCGGCTCCGGCGAGGGGATGTCCGCCCACAGCGTCTGCCTGATCGAACGGATATGATCCCGTTCGGGCAAAGTTTTTTGCCCCGGAGAAGGGCGAAGGCATTGCATTCATTTTGGGATATGATAAAATAGAATGGAACGGCCCTCTGCGGCCGGACAGAAAGGTCGGCCCGGGGGGACCGGCAAATGGGGGAATGAAAAAACATGGGGGAAACCTGGATCCAATTTGTCGATGTGATCCGCACCGTGCGTCTTGCCGACGTGATCGATGTGATCTGCATCTCCTATTTGGTCTATAAGCTGGTGAGCCTGGTGCGGGAGACCCGCGCGGCGCAGCTGATCAAGGGAATCTTGATCATTTTGGCGGCGTACCTGATCTCGGATCTTGCCAGAATGCAGACCATGCAGTTTGTTATGGAATATATTTTGAACAACGGGCTGATCGTGCTGGTGGTGGTGTTCCAGCCGGAGCTGCGCCGCGCGCTGGAGCAGGTGGGCCGGAGCAAATTCTCCAAATTCGGCTTTTTTGCTATCCATCCGGATACGGAACAGGAATTGGAGCAGAGCTGGCAGGGCGCCATCGACGCCATCTGCGAGAGCCTGGAGCCCCTTTCCAGCCAGAAGATAGGCGCTCTCATGGTGATCGAGCGAAAAACAAAGCTTGGAGAGATCATCAAAACCGGTACGATCATCGATTCGAAGCCCAGCATGGAGCTTATCGGAAATGTCTTTTTCCCCAATTCGCCGCTCCATGACGGCGCCATGATCATCCGGGACGGAAAGCTTTACGCGGCGGGCTGCTTCCTGCCGCTTTCGGAAAACTATGGCATCAGCAAGCAGCTGGGCACGCGCCACCGCGCCAGCCTTGGCATGAGTGAAAACTCCGACGCCATCGTCCTGGTGGTTTCCGAGGAGACCGGTGTGATCTCCATCGCAAGGGACGGAGTGCTCAAACGCAACTATACGCCGCAGAACGTGCGGGAGCTTTTGGAAAAAGAGCTGCTGCCCTCCAAATCCGCCGAAAGCAGCGATAAGAAACCTGTGTTTTGGAGGATCAAAAAGTGATGAAACAAGAGAAAAAAAGCGGTGAGGGGAAAAGCTCTAAATTTGCGCTTTCCCAGCTGCTTCACAACGATATCTTCTTAAAAGTGACTTCGGTGCTGGTGGCCTGCGGCATGTGGTTTGCCGTGGCCTCGGCCAACAAAAATGCCATATCTATCGAGATCAAGGGCGTTCCGGTCAAGCTGGATACCCAATCTACCTTTTTAAGCCGCATGGGGCTCACCGCTATCGGCGATGAGGACGCCTATGTGGACGTGGTAGTGGAGGGCGTCCGCTATGTGGTGGGCAGCGTCAAGCCGGAGGATATTTCCGTCACCGCCGCCGTGGGCGGGGTCAACGGTTCCGGCGTGTTTTCCCTTCCGCTCAAGGCGGAGAACATCTCCAAGAAGGATTTTTCCATCGTCTCTGTCACCCCCAGTACCATGCAGGTCAAATTTGACCGGATGGTGACCAAAAAGTTCAGCGTGGAGACGGACCTGGGCCCGGTCAAGGTTCCGGAGGGATATATGACTGAGGATGTTCTCATCAGCCCCTCCGAGGTAAATGTCACGGGCCCCGACGCCGAGATTGCCAAAATAGCCCGCTGCGTGGTGGATGTTTCGCTGGAGGAGCTGACAAAGACCGAGAGTTTAAAAGGACAGATCCTGCTCTATGACAAGGACGGCAACCGCATTGAGACCGAGGAGCTTACCCTGGACCAGACCGAGGCGGAGGTGACCATCCCGGTGCTGCGTTCCATGAAGCTTCCGGTCACGGTGGAGTTTTTAAACGTTCCGGAGGGCTTCCCGCTGGACGAGATGCCCTATAAGCTCTCCAGCGAGACGATCACGGTGGCGGGCCCTGTAGACCAGGTGGAACGCACCACCGAGCTGGTGGCCGGGTATATCGATTTTAAGGAGCTTGGGCTGGACAGTGCCTACCTGTTTGACGTGGAGCTGCCGGACAGCTTTATCAATGTGGAGAATGTGGAGCAGGTGTCGGTAGAGTTTGACACCAGCCAAATGGAGGAGAAAGTATTCAACCTTGCGGAGCTTCGCATCGTCAACCAGCCGGTGGATTTTGACGTCACGGTGCTGACCAAGCGGATCGGCAATGTGACGGTGATGGGCCCTTCGGATATCCTGGAGGGCATGACCGCGGGGGATCTGGTGGCGCAGGTGGACCTGAGCGACCGGGAGCTTACGGAGGGACAGAGCAGTTTCCCCGTGAGCGTTTATGCCCCGACCAAAGGCCTTGTGTGGGCAAGGGGTAATTATTCCGCCATTCTGGTGCTTAAGGAAAAAGCGGTATCGTAACAAAAGTAGGCAGCCTGACCGCACCGGGGCCAGGCTGCTTTTTTATCCCGGGCGGAGGGCTTGGGGCGGAGGAGAAAAATCATGTCGATCATCGTTTCAAATATTTCCATCGGTCTGGACGAACCCTTTGAAAAGGCGGCGGAACTGGGAATGGCCCGTCTGGGGCTCAGGGCGTCGGATATTCTGGAGAGCTACCCGGTCAAGGTGTCGGTGGACGCCCGCCGCAAAGAGCGCATCCGCCTGGTGTACGCGGTGGGGTATGAGCTGCACTGCGGGGAGGAGCGTGTCCGGGAGGCCCCGGGGGTCTCCAAACAGTCCCCGGCCGGATTGTCGCCTGTTTTGGGGAAAGAGCCCATCCCGGCCCGCCCGGTGATCGCGGGGTTTGGCCCTGCCGGGATGTTCTCTGCCCTGGTGCTGTCGCAGTACGGATACCGCCCTCTGGTGCTGGAGCGCGGGGCCTCCGTGGAAAAACGGGTGGGGGCGGTGGAGGGTTTTTGGCGCGGCGGCGCTTTGGACCCGCGCACCAACGTTCAGTTTGGAGAGGGGGGAGCGGGGACCTTTTCCGACGGAAAGCTTACCACCCGCATCCACGACCCGCGCTGTGGGTATGTGATGGAGCAGATGGTGCGCTTCGGCCTTCCGAAAGAGGCGGCGCGCAGGGCAAAACCCCACATCGGCACCGACCGGCTGCGGGAGTTGGTGCGCAGCCTGCGGGAAGAGGTAGTCCGCCGGGGCGGTGAGGTGCGTTTTCTCACTCAGATGACGGATTTTAAAGCCGACGCCTCCGGCCGCGGCTGGGTGGAGGCGGAAGGAGAGCGGCTGCCCGCCCCGGCGCTGATTTTAGCCGTGGGGCACAGCGCCCGGGACACCTTCCGCCTTGTGATGGAAAAAGGGGCGGCGGTGCAGCCGAAGCCTTTTTCCGTTGGGGTGCGCGTGGAGCATCTTCAAAGCGACATCGACCGGGGGCTTTTCGGGGAATGTGCCGGGCATCCCGCCCTGGGACGTGGGGAATACCAGCTTTCCCACCGGGAGGGGGAGCGGGGAGTATACACCTTCTGCATGTGTCCCGGCGGTGTGGTGGTGCCCGCCGCGTCGGAGGAAGGGGGGCTTGTGACCAATGGGATGAGCGAGTATGCCCGGGATGGGAAAAACGCCAATTCGGCCCTGGTGGTTTCGGTGGGGCCGGAAGATTACGGCAGCTCTCCCTGGGACGGCGTGGCCTTCCAGATGGAGCTGGAGCGCAGGGCTTTTCGAATGGGAGGCGGGGCATTTTGCGCCCCGGCTCAGACGGCCGGGCTGTTTTTGGAGGGGAAACCGGGCCTTACGCTGGGCCGGGTGGAACCATCCTATGCCCTGGGTACGTCGCCCTGCAATTTAGAGGAGCTCTTTCCTCCCCAAGTGACACGGATGCTCCGGGAAGGGCTTCGCCGTTTCGGAAGGAAGCTTCCGGGCTTTGCCGCGGCGGATACGGTGCTGACCGGGGCGGAGACCCGTACCTCTTCGCCTCTGCGCATTCTGCGGGGGGATACCCTGGAAGCCGTCGGTCTGCCCGGGCTCTACCCCTGCGGGGAGGGAGCGGGTTATGCCGGCGGCATCGTGTCCGCCGCGGTGGATGGGGTACGGGCGGCCGAGGCGGTAATGGCGCGCTGGGCCCCGCCGAAAGACTAATTTTCATCCCTTCCCTGTTTTTTGAAAGGGCAGCCCTGTATGAGGGGCCGCCCTTTTGCTTTTATTTGCGGGAAATCAGGATGTTTGTTGAACTTTTATGAAGAAAATGTTAGAATGTTTTTATTATTACCTGAATTTGAAGTGAAGGGGGAGGCGCGCCTTGGGCATCAAACGCTGGAGCATTTCTGCGCCGGACGGCGAAAAAGTGCGGGAGCTTGCCCGCGAAGCCGGAATACCGGAGCTTGCGGCGGGCCTGCTGATTTCCCGAGGGGCAGATTCCGCAGAAGAGGCGGAGCGCTTTTTTTCCGCGGAAGAGCCGCTGGAGGATCCTTTTTCTCTTTTGGATATGGACCGGGCGGCAGAACGGCTGCGCCGGGCGGTGGACGACGGGGAGCGCATCTGCGTATACGGCGATTACGACTGCGACGGGATCACCTCGGTGCTGCTGCTGAGCCATTACCTGGAGAGCGTCGGTGCTGATGTGTCCTGCTATATCCCCAGCCGGGAGGAGGGCTACGGACTCAATGCCCGCGCGGTAGAGGCTTTGGCCGGGAAGGGCGTGGGGCTGATCGTCACCGTGGACAACGGTATCTCCGCCGCGGAGGAGGTGGCTCTGGCCTCCCGCCTTGGGATGGATGTGATCGTCACCGACCATCATCAGCCCCCGGAGCAGCTGCCCGGGGCTGTCGCTGTGGTGGACCCTCACCGCGCGGGCTGCCCCAGCGCCTTTAAAGAGCTGGCCGGCGTGGGAGTGGCCTTTAAGCTCGTCTGCGCCATGGAGGACGACCGGGAAGGCGAAATGCTGGAATATTACGCCGACTGGGCGGCGTTGGGAACTGTGGCGGATGTGGTATCCCTTACCGGAGAAAACCGCCGGATCGTTCGCCGCGGCCTTGAGATGCTGCCTCATGCGGAGAATATCGGCCTGCGGGCGCTGCTTCGCGCCTGCGGGCTGGAGGATAAGCCCCTGAAAGCGGAGAATATTGCCTTTATGCTGGCGCCGCGCATCAACGCGGCCAGCCGCATGGGGCAGCTGGACCGGGTCATGGAGCTTTTTGCCTGCGAAGAGGAAGAGCAGGCTGACCTGCTGGCCGAGCAGCTCTGCGCCTGCAACAACGCCCGCCAAAAGGAAGAACAGAAGATACTGGACGGCGCCGCCCGGGCTATCGCCGGGGATCCGTCGGTGCTTTACGACCGGGTCCTGGTGCTCTCGGGGGAGGAATGGCACCACGGTGTGGTGGGGATCGTCTGCTCCCGGCTGACAGAGCGCTATGGAAAACCCTGCCTGCTCATCAGCACCTCCGGGGAGGAGGGGCGCGGTTCCGGACGCAGCGTGCCGGGTTTTTCCCTCATCGAAGCGGTGTCCCGCTGCAGGGGGCTGCTGAGCAAATATGGAGGGCATCCGGCGGCGGTGGGCTTTTCTCTCCCGGCGGGGCAGGTTCCGGCGTTCCGAAAGGCGGTAAACGAGGCTGCCGCGGAGATCTCCCGGGATATGCCGGTGCCCCGGCTGAACATCGACCGGGCCGTTTCCCCGGCGGAGCTCACGGTGGAGAATCTTCGGCTTTTGGAGCAGATGGAGCCTTTTGGAGCGGGCAACGAGGAACCGGTGTTTGCCCTGCTTGCCTGCCGGGTGGAAGGAGCCTACTCCATGGGGGAGGGAAAACACCTGCGGCTGCGGCTCTCCCGGGACGGGGCCTCCTTTTATGCCGTCTGGTTTGGGATGCCGGCGCAGAATTTTCTTTATTCTCCCGGGGATATCGTGGACCTGGCTGTCTCCTGCGGGGTTTCCCTCTGGCAGGGGGAGGAGCGGGTTACCATCCGGATAAAGGACCTGCGGCCTTCGGGGCTTGACCAGGAGGCTTTGATCGACGGCTGGCGGGATTACGACCGCTACCGGCGGGGAGAGGGGCTTTCCAGCGCCGCCTCCGCGCCGAACCGGGATAAAATTGCCCATGTCTACCGGGGGCTGCGGGGCATGTCCGCCCCCTTTGGAGATTATATCCAGCTTTTTGGGCGGATACAGTGTGCCGGAGTAAACTACTGTGCCGTGCGCCTTGCGGTGGAGGTTTTAAGTGAGCGGGGGCTCATCCGCCTGGGAAAGACCCAGGCGGGGCTGGCCGCCCGGCTGGTCCCCTCCTCCGGCAAGGTGGATTTGGAAGCTTCTCCGGTGATGGAGCGGCTGAAAAGCCTTAAAACGATAAAATAGCTTCGCCCGGCGGCGCCTTGGCAGACGGTACGGGTGAAAAAGGTGGAAAACCCATGTTGATGACTTTTGAAGATCTGCTTCCTCAAATTGAAAAGACAGGGCGTCCCTACGACATCCCCCGTATCCGGGAAGCCTATGAGCTGGCAAAAAGAGCTCATGGGGAGCAGAAGCGCGTCTCAGGCGAGCCCTACATCACCCACCCGCTGGAAGTGTCCTCTATTTTGGTGGGGCTCGGGATGGACAGTGAAACAGTTGTGGCGGCGCTGCTCCACGACGTAGTGGAGGATACGGAGATCTCTTTGGAGGCGCTGGAAAAACAGTTTGGGCACGAGGTGGCCCTTCTGGTGGACGGCGTGACCAAGCTGGGTAAGATCCCTCTTTCCTCCCGGGAGGAGCAACAGGCGGAAAATGTGCGCAAGATGCTGCTTGCCATGGCGCAGGACGTCCGGGTGGTCATTATCAAGCTGGCCGACCGGCTGCACAATATGCGCACCATCCAGTGCATGCCAGAGCAGAAGCGCAGGGATAAGGCCCTGGAGACCATGGAGGTCTATGCGCCCCTTGCCCACCGCCTGGGGATCCGCACTATCAAAGAGGAGCTGGAGGATATCTCCCTGCGCTACCTGGACGGCGTCGCCTATGAGGAGATCGAAAAGACGCTGGCGCTTAAAAAAGAGGAGCGCACGGCCTTTTTGGAGCATATGAAGCAGAAGATCCGTGAAAGGGTGGAGCAGGAGCACAAGGACATCTATATCGAGGGCCGGGTCAAGAGCATTTACGGGATTTACCGCAAGGTGTATATGAACGGGCGGGCATTTGAAGAGATATACGACATTTACGCTATCCGTCTGATCGTGGATACCGTCAACGATTGCTACAATATTTTGGGCATTATCCACGATATGTTCCGGCCCCTGCCCAACCGGTTCAAGGATTATATCTCCACCCCAAAGCCCAACATGTACCAGTCGCTTCACACCACCGTCATCGACAAGGAAGGGATCCCCTTCGAGGTGCAGATCCGGACCTGGGACATGCACTATACGGCGGAATACGGCATTGCCGCCCACTGGAAGTACAAAGCGGGCATCACCGGAAAGGATAAACTGGAGGAACGGCTCTCCTGGGTGCGGCAGCTTTTGGAGGCGCAGCAGGAGTCGGAGGATGTGGAGGATATCGTCCGCTCCATCAAGACCGACCTGGCGCCGGAGGAAGTGTTCGTCTTTACCCCGAAAGGGGACGTGATCAGCCTGCCCGCCGGTTCCACCGTCAT
>JALELV010000113.1 GCA_022768545.1 Oscillospiraceae bacterium | reverse complement strand
AGCGTGTTTACACGGCGCTTCCGGTGCTGACCGGGATCTTTGTGCTCATCGACAGCCTTTTGAGGCTTCAAACCGCTTTGGATGCCCGGCGTTTCGGCGTGCGGAGATGGTGGATCATCCTGGCTTTGGGGATATGCTCCGCGGTTTTGGGCGCTTTGCTTTTGCTACGTCCCTTTGAAGGAGCGGATATGATGATGCGGCTGCTGGGAGCGTCTCTGGTGGCTGCTGCGGTGCAGAACCTTTATGTGATCCTCACCACAGTGCGGGTGACCCGGCACAGAGAGCCGCCCTGGGAAGACCGGGAATGACACATGAAAAAGCGCGCTTTGCAGCGACAGGAGGAGATTTAGCTTGCTTTCCAAAACAGCTCATTTTATCACCAGACACCCAAAACTGATCGTCACCTTCGCGGTGGTGCTGCTGGCTGCCTCCCTTGTGGGAATGGCGGCAACCCGGATCAACTATGATATTTTGTCTTACCTTCCCCCCGATATGGATTCGCCCAAAGGGGAAAAGATCCTGGAGGATCCGTTTCAGATGGCGGCGACGACCATGCTGATCGTGGAGGGGATGCCGGAAGCTTATACAAACCAGCTGAGGCAGTCCATTGAACAGGTGGACCATGTCAGCAGCGCGCTCTGGGTCTCCAGCCTGGTGGGGATCCAGATCCCCACCAATATGATCCCGGAAGAGATCCGCGACGTGTTTTATTCCGGGGATTCCACCATGCTGATCGTGCAGTATGACACCCCCGGCGCCAGTGACGAGACCATGAAGGCCATCGACGAAGTGCGCGCCCTGTGCAGCAAAAGCTGTTTTCTGGCGGGTTTTTCGGTGGTCATCCGGGACACGAGGGCCCTGGTGGACCAGGAGATGCCGCTGTATATCCTGCTGGCGGTGCTGCTCTCCTATGTGGCCATGTCCCTAACCATGGAGTCCTGGCTGCTGCCGCTGACCTTTTTGATGAACATTGGGCTTGCCATTGCATACAACATGGGAACCAATATCTTTTTGGGGGAGATCTCCTATATCACCAAGGCCATCGCAGCTATTTTACAGCTGGGCGTGTCCATGGACTATTCGATTTTTCTGTACCACCGGTACAAGGAGGAATGCACCCGGTTTGATGACAAGAGGGACGCCATGGAGGCCGCTATCCAGGCGGCGTTCACCTCCCTTTCCGGAAGTTCCCTCACCACCATCGCGGGCTTTTTGGCACTTTGCTTTATGCAGCTGCTGCTGGGGCGGGATATCGGCGTAGTGATGGCCAAAGGCGTGGTACTGGCGGTGGCCTCGGTGGTGGTGATTCTGCCGGCGTTGCTGCTGCAGCTGGACGGTGTCATCGAACGCTACAAACACCCCTGTCTGCACCTTGATTTTGACCGGCTCAACCGGTTTGCCCTGCGCCACAAGGCGTTGTTTGCGGTGATCTTTCTGCTTCTTTTTATTCCGGCAGTATACGGGCAGACCCATGCGGAGGCCTACTACCAGCTGGACCGCTCCCTGCCGCAGGATATGGATTCCATTGTGGCAAACGACAAGCTGAAGGAAGACTACAACATGGCAACCTCGCATTTTATTCTGCTTCGGGATGACCTTTCCAGCACGGAGGTAAATGAGCTGACCGGGCAGATAGAGGATCTCGACGGCATTACGACGGTGCTTGCCTATCAGTCTCTGATGCCGAAGGGAGTGCCGGACTTCTTTGTACCGGAGGACCTGCGCGAGATCTTCAAGCAGGGGGGCTGGCAGATGATCATGGCAAACTCCAGCTATGCCACGGCCACTGACGAGGTGGCACAGCAGCTGAAGCAGCTGACCTCTATTGTAAAGTCCTACGACCCGGGCGCTTACATTACCGGTGAGGCGGCCATGACGGAAGATCTGATCGTCACGGCGGATGTGGATTTCCGGGTGACCAATTATATTTCCATCCTCGCCATACTGCTCATCATCTGCATTACCTTCCGCTCGGCCACCGTGCCGGTGCTGCTGGTGGCGGTGATCGAGCTTGCCATCGAGATCAATGAGGGCATCCCCTATTTTACCGGAACGGTGATCCCGTTTATTGCGCCGACGGTGGTTGGCTGTATTCAGCTGGGGGCCACGGTGGACTACGCGATTTTGATGACCAGCCGTTTCCGGGAGGAGTTGCAGAAGGGCAGAGAACGGGACGAGGCGATCCGCATTGCGGCGTCTTCCTCGGATATCTCCATTATCACCAGCTCTTTGGTGATGTTCTGCGCCACCATGGGCGTGGCCTTTGTTTCGAAAATTGAGATCATCAGCAGCATCTGCCTGCTACTTGCCCGCGGGGCGATCATCTCCGCACTGGTGAGCCTTTTTATCCTTCCGTCCCTGCTGGCGCTGTGCGAGCCGCTGATTGCAAAAACGAGCCTCTACTGGCGCAACGCCCCCGAAGCGCGCAAGAGGAAAAAGAGGCAGAGCGAAGACAGCGGGAAGGAAGAACAGCAGCCGGCACTTTCCGGCCGGAACCATTGAGAGGGGAGAACCATATCATGAGAAAAAATGACAGGATCAGCCGGGTGTTTCACCGGGGAATGGCGGTTCTTTTGGCCGGGGCGATGACCTTTGGCGGCGCATTGACCGTCTGCGCGGAAACCGGGCCGGAGCTTCCGCTGGGGTACGACGAGGCCTACTACGCCACACTGGACTATTACGGCGGGCTGACGGAGGGCGGAGTGGTAAAAAGCTATCGCCTCCGGGGCCGGGACAAAATTGTGGATTACGGTGTTTACGACGAAGTAAACAACCTGACCGACGGGACGGAGCCGAAACAATCCGGAAACGAGATAACCTTTTCCTTTGACAGGGAAGCGCCGGAGACCTTTTATTTTGAGGGGAAGACCGCGGAACCCTATAAAAAGCTGCCGTGGAACATATCGCTTTCCTACCGGATGAACGGCGTGCCGGTGCGGGCTGAGGAGATGGCGGGCCAGCGCGGGATGGCGGAGATAGACCTGGATATTGTGCCGAACGAAAACGCTTCCGACTACAGCAAACAGAACTTTGTACTTATGGCCTCCACCGCCTTTAACGACGATGATATCCTCTCCCTTTCCGCGCCCGGGGCCCAGGTGCAGCTGGTGGGGAACCTTCGTACCGTCATTTTCATGGCGCTCCCCGGGGAAGAGCAGCATTTTACCCTGCAGGTGGGCAGCGAGGATTTCAGTTTTTCCGGTATGGTTCTGATGATGATGCCTGCCACCCTCTCCCAGCTGCAACAGGTGGCGGACCTGAAGGAGGCAAAGGATGAGGCGGAGGATTCCTATGACGCTTTAAACGAGAGCTTCGACGTAATCTTAAACAGCCTGGAGGGCATGGGGGGAAACCTGGAAGCCGCGGCAAAGGGGCTGGATGAGCTCAACCGCGCAAGAGAGGTCATTTCCGACAGTACCGATGGGCTGTATGAGAAGCTGGATGACGTGATCGAGGATATGGATGACCTGCAGGGCAGCGTGGGAAGCCTGCGCGGCCACCTGACCGACGCGGACCGTGCGGCCTCCGATATCAGTGATTCCCTGGCGGGGCTTTACGCGGGGATTGGAGATGTGCGAAAGGACCTGCAGGCCTGCATGGAGGCCATGGGCGCTCTGCAGGAAGGGGGAGAGGGAGAGGCCTCTGCCCTGGAGGCCCTGGCAAAGAGCCTGGATGATCTGCGCCGGGACAGCGCCTCGCTGCAGAAGCTTGCCGATGAGATTCAGGAGGCAGAGCTTGCCGTACAGCCCGAGGGGATGACCTCTGAGGAAGTGCGGGAGACCCTGCGGACAACAGCGGAGTTTTATGAAGCGTATCTGCAGGCCGGCGGGACAGAGGGAGATATGACGCAGTTTTACGATTTCCTCTCCGCCGCTCTGGTGGGCAGAGGATACCCGGAAGAGCAGGCAAAGGAAACTGCCGCGGACATGATCTCGCTGTTTGAAGCCAATGCCGCCATCGAGGATGTGAACACCCAGAGTAAAAAGCTGCAGCAGCTGGCCGGCAGCGCCGGGCTTTCGGAGGACCTGAACAGCGCTGTACAGATAGCGGGGGATGTAAGTGACCTCTGCGCGTCGCTGGAGAAGATAATGGCCGCCGCGGAGGGAGGAGACGCTCAGGATGGCAGTGCAGCGCATCTGATGGAATCTGCCGACGCGCTGTTGGGACGGATTCAGGAGATGATCTATACCACGGGGGCCTACGAGGACGACCTCCACGACACCATAGACGACAGCAAACGGGCCGCAAAAGAGGTGAAGGCTCTGCTGAAGGACCTCAGAGGCTTTCTGATCCGCGGGGAGACGGCGGCCAAAGACGCGGAACACTACCTGGACAACGGGACCAAAAAGACACTGGTAAACCTTGCTGAGTCACTGCGGAAGGCGGCCTCCGGGCTGGGCCAGACGGATGTGATCCGGGGCGCCAAGGATACGATCACAGACCTTATCGACGACAAATGGGAGGAACACACCGGAAAGACAGATAATCTGCTGTTTATCGACCCGGACGCAGAAAAGCAGTCGCTGACCGACGCCCGCAATGGGGAGCCGGAAAGCATTCAGATCGTCCTGCGGACGCAGGAGATCAAGGAAGAAAAGGAGAAAGCCCCCGACGCGGAGAAAGCCGCCCCGGAAAAGGCCACTTTCCTGAGCCGGGTGGGCGACATGTTCCGGGACCTCTGGAACATGATCACCGGTATCTTCCATTAAAACCGATATCTTCTTATTTTTCGCTTGCAGAAAGAGGGCGTGCCCGAAAGGGCACGTCCTCTTTGCTTTTACCCAACTCGCGGCAGCGACTGGCTAAAAAGCGTATCTGCAGAGAAGATGAAAAAAACAGATACTTCAAGGCCCGGAAACACGGAGAGTGTGGCAATTTTTGAAAGACCACATAAGATGGGGTAAATGAGAAAAAGGGGGCAGTTTTATGGGCAGACAGGCCGCGTTGGCCAGCTTTTTTCTGGGTGCGGAAACGCCGGGGGGATATCTCTCCTTTTTTTCGCAGGATGCGTGGAAAAGGCAGAATTGGGAACGGGTCGTCATCAAGGGCGGGCCGGAGGCGGGGGAGATGCTTGAAAAGCTGGAAGAGAGGCTTCGGGAAAACGGAACGGTATTCTTCCGGGTGCCCTGCGCGGAGGATCCTGAAAGATCAGACGGGGTGATCCTGCCCGGGGAGAAGATGCTGGTGCTCAACGGGGCGCCGCCCCGGGGCATAGACCCGGAGCTGCCCGGTGTGAGTGAAAGAGTAATCTGCCTGGAGGACTGCCGGAGGAAGGAGGAGCTGTACGCCGCGCGGGAAGAGATCTTTGCCCTGGCGGAGGAAAGGCGGCTCTGCCGGGAGAGGTGCGGCCGGTTTTTGTCCGCGGCGGGGGCGCTGATCCGGGATGTGAGCGCGGTGGCTATGGAGGACATCGACCGGGAAAAGCTGGAGCGGTTTGCGCTGAAATACGCGGCGGAGCACTTTAAAAAGAGCGGGCCTGATGGCTCGGGAGCGGATTATTCCTGTTTTCTCAGCGCAGTGACGCCCGATGGAGTTACGGGATACTGGCGGGAGGCAAAGGGGCTCTGCCCCAAAGTGTGGATCCTGGAGGACGCCTACGGGGCGGTGTCCAGACAGCTTTTGGCAAGACTGCGGGAGCTTGCCTTAAAGAGCGGGGAAGACGTGATCTCCTGCTACTGCCCCCTGACCCCCTGTGAGAAGCTTGACCATTTGCTTTTTCCGCGGCTGGGGACGGCGCTTTTTACCTCCGGACGTTTTCATCGGCTGGAGATAGAGGGGGTGCGGAGGATCCATGCGGAACGCTTTTTGTCCATGGATCATATTCGGACTCACCAGAAAAAGCTTGGCTTTCATGTAAAGGCGGCCCGGCAGCTTATTGCGGAGGCCGGCCGGCAGCAGGCCCGGGCACTGGAGCTGGAAAAGGGGATCTCCGCTTTGTACCGTGCGGCGACGGACCCGGAGCGGCTTGAAAAACAAACGGAGGAACTTCTGCGGACGGTGGAGGCCGCGGCGGGGCGGGCATACAGGCAGTGCTAAACTGCCGGAAAGGAAGCGGAAGAGAGAAATAATTTTGTGTGTTGTGCGAATTTGAAAAAAGAAAACCGGTAAGCGTTGACTAATTGCTTTGCTGTGCTATAATGAATAAGAAGTTAGCATAGGGAAACAATGCGATCCGGGCGGGCAGACGGCTCTTGCCAAAGCGGGAGGTCATGGAAATGGATACAGGAAAAAAGCAAAAAACCCTGCGGGACCTTCGCCCCGGGCAGAAGGGAATCATTTTAGCACTTAACTCTCAGGGGCCGCTGAAGCGGCGGCTGGTGGACATGGGCGTTACCCCGGGGACAGAGATCTTTGTGCGGAAGGTGGCGCCTTTGGGAGACCCCATCGAGGTGAACCTGCGGGGCTACGAGCTCTCTCTGCGCGGGGACGACGCCCGGAATATTTTGATTGAGAAGCAGCATACAGATAGATGATGGAACACAGAAAAGCAGCGGATAAGGATGAGGAAGCGCCATGAAGTATCGCATCGCCCTGGCGGGCAACCCAAACTGCGGCAAGACAACCCTGTTCAACGAGCTGACCGGTTCCAACCAGTATGTGGGGAACTGGCCGGGCGTGACGGTGGAGAAGAAGGCGGGAAAGGTAAAATACGAGGGGTGTGACCTGGAAGTGGTGGATCTTCCGGGGATCTACTCCCTTTCCCCCTATTCCATCGAAGAGGTGGTGGCCCGGGACTATATTTTAAATGAGCGCCCAGAGGCTGTCATCAACATTATAGACGGAACAAATATCGAACGGAACCTGTACCTGTCGCTGCAGCTGATGGAGCTGGGAACGCCGCTAATTTTGGCGGTGAACATGATGGATGACGTCCGCGCCAAGGGCGAGGACATCGACTGCGAAAAGCTATCGGCGCTTTTTGGGGTGCCGGTGGTGCCGATCGTGGCGCGCAGGGGAGAACAGCTGGACCTGCTGCTCAAAGCTGTGGATGATGTGCTTCACAAAAGGCGGGAGGCTGCTCCGAAGATCCTTTACGACTACAGCACAGAAAGCGCTTTGAGTGAGATCCTGGTGATATTGGGGGAGACCGTGCCGGTGGAGGACAGAAGGGTGCGGTTTTACGCGGCCAAGCTTCTGGAGGGGGATCTTTCGGTAACGGAATTTGCCCCTTTGAGCGCCGAGCAGAAAAAACGTGTAGAGGCTGCCGCGGCAAAGTATGAGGCCTCCTCCCGGTATGGAGACCGGGAGACTATGGTGGCGGACGCCCGCTACCGGTATATCACCGGTGTGACCCGGCAGGCGGTGAGCAAAAGCACCGTGGCCGGGCAGATGACCCGCTCCGACCGCATCGACCGCATTGTTACAGACCGGGTGCTGGCCCTGCCGATCTTCTTCCTGGTGATGTTTTTGATGTTCGCGGCGGTGTTCGGCCCTCTGGGTGAGGGGCTGAAGGGCTGTGTGGAGTGGCTGATCAATGACTGGTTTTCCCCGCTGGTATCGGGGCTTCTGACGGCGGCGGAGGCTCCGCAGTGGTGCTTTGACCTGCTGGTGGACGCGGTGATCGGCGGTGTGGGCGGAATACTGACCTTTCTGCCGCAGATCATGCTGCTGTTTTTGTTTCTTTCCATTTTGGAGGACAGCGGCTACATGGCCCGGGGCGCCTTTATCATGGACCGTTTGCTGAGAAAGCTGGGTCTTTCGGGAAAATCATTTATCCCGCTGCTGATGGGCTTCGGCTGCACCACCCCGGCGGTGATGGCGGCCCGGACCATGGAAAACGAGAAGGACCGAAAGCTGACCATTATGCTGACGCCCTTTATGTCCTGCGGGGCGAAGCTTCCCATCTATGCGTTGTTTACCGGTATCTTTTTTGAGGAACATCAGGGGCTGGTGGTGTTTTCCCTCTATGTTTTGGGGATGGCGGTGGCTATTCTGTGCGGCCTGCTGCTGAAGAACACCCTGTTTCAGGGAGACCGCTCCGCCTTTGTAATGGAACTGCCGCCCTACCGGATGCCCACCCTCAAGAGCACCCTGCTGCACATGTGGGATAAATGCAAGGGCTTTTTGGTGAAAGCGGGGACGGTCATCTTTTCCATGAGTATCCTGATCTGGCTGCTGCAGAATTTTGATTTTCGGTTTCATATGGTGGCAGACAGCACCCAGAGCATGTTCGGACGCATCGGCGCCGCCATTGCCCCGGTGTTTGCGCCCCTGGGGTTTGGCACCTGGCAGGCGGCGGTGTCGCTGCTGACCGGCCTGGTGGCAAAGGAAGCGGTAGTGACCTCCATGACTGCGCTGTATGGGGCGGGAGACCCGGCGGCACTGGGTATGGTACTGCAAAATGTGTTTACTCCGCTTTCTGCTTATTCGTTTTTGGTATTTACCCTGCTGTATATGCCCTGTGTGGCGGCGTTTGCCTCCATGAAGCGGGAGATGAACAGTTGGAAATGGGCTTTGGGCTCGGTGCTGGGGCAGACCTGTGTGGCTTATGGGGCCGCTCTGCTGGTGTACCAGGTGGGAAGCCTTTTGATGAGATAGGAGGGCTGCGATGAGTGCCGCTCAATACGGTGTGGTGGGGCTGTGCCTGGCCCTGATCGGCCTGGGTGTGTTTTTGTTTGTGCGGATGATGGCACGGATGAGCCGGGGGAAGGGCTGTCCCGGGTGTTCGGGGTGCTCCGGCGCCTTTGACTGCCGCGGCTGTGCTGTGTCGGAACAGGAGAAAAAAGAGACGGGCACCTCCGGTGGAGAAGGGACAGAGCCCTCCGACGAAAAAAGCTGAAAGAAAGCCCCCGGGCACTTGCCCCGGGGGCTTTTTTGGGATACAATAGGGGGCATATCAGCGAAGGAACCAAGGGGGAAAACCGATGGCGGGGGAATTTGTAAGGGAAGAGCTGCTTTTGGGAGAAGAAGCCATGGACAGGCTGGGAAAGGCCCGTGTGGCGGTGTTTGGCATTGGAGGCGTGGGCTCCTGGGCGGCGGAAGGGCTGGCCCGGGGCGGCGTGGGGGAGCTGCACCTGTTTGACAGCGACACGGTGGCTCTTTCAAACATCAACCGGCAGGCCCCGGCGCTGCACAGCACCCTGGGGCGGCCCAAGGCGGAGGTGATGCGGGAGAGGATCCTCGACATCAACCCCGCTGCGAAGACAGAGGTATTTCAGGTGTTTTACCTGCCGGAAAACGCAGACTGTTACGATCTGAGCATCTATGATTACATTGTGGACGCCATTGACACGGTGACGGCGAAAATTGAATTGATCCTGCGGGCACAGCGGGCGGGGGTACCCATTTTGAGCAGCATGGGGACAGGCAACAAGCTGCACCCGGAGCTTCTGCGCATCGGGGACCTGTACGAGACGTCGGTATGCCCGCTGGCAAAGGTGATGCGGCGGGAGCTGCGCCGCCGCGGAGTAGAGAGCCTGCGGGTGCTCCACTCCACCGAGGAGCCGGTAAAGCACTGTGCCCCGATGCCGGAAGAGGAGAAAGGCGGCCGGCGCGGTACGCCGGGAAGCGTATCCTTTGTGCCGCCGGTGGGGGGGCTGATGATCGCGGGAGAAGTGATCCGCACGCTGGCAAGGACAAGAGAGCGGGAAAATATGTGAAAATATCAAAGCGGCCTGGCGGGCAAAGACCCGCCAGGCTGCTTTGGAGTTTGTTATGCTTTTGAGAGCATCCATTTGTCGATAATAAAGGAGGAAATCTTTTTAGCTGCTTGTGAAATGATATTTCCGTCCTTCCAGACCAGCGCCGCCGTTCGTTTGGGCCGTTCTGTGACCGGGCGAAGCGCTAAATTATGGTGCAGCCCCGTCAGTACGGCCTTGTACATGAGGGAGACCCCCAGCCCCTGGCGCACCATGGCAAGGATCGTATAATCATCATATACCTCATAGGCGATCTGCGGTGAAAGCCCCAGCTTTTGAAAGGCGGTCATGGGGAGCGCTGTACCCACCCTCGTCCAACAGGATAAAGGGTTCTTTGACCAGGTCGTGCAGAGATACCCATTCTTTTTGAGCATGGGGATGCTCCTGAGGCAGCACCGCCATCATTTCATCCTCGTACAGGATCTTTTCGTCAAGGTCGGAGACGGCGTCGGTATTGGTAAACCCAAAGTCTACGCTTCCATCCCGGATCCATCTGCCGATGCTGGCGTGATCCCCTTGACGGAGGATAAAAGACGCAGTGGGATAGATCTCTTTAAAAGATTTCATCAGGGGCGGCAGGATGTTTCGGCTGACACTGGTGAATGTGCCGATACTGATCGTGCTGTTTTCCAGGCCGGACAGCCCCCGCTTTTTCTGTTTCAACAGCTTTTCGGAAAGAGGAACAGCGCAAAATGTGGGGATGACCCCTTTTCAAAGCTTTTTGACCAGCTTCCTGTGCTATACTTCGGCGGGTGAATATGCCGGGTTTGCCCTCATCGCAGCAGACGTATCTCTTTTGGAGGTGGCGGTAATGCCCCTTGTTGTCAACGTCTGCTATCTTCTTATGCGTGCGGCAATAGGCCAACGGGTAAGCCCGGGCACTCCTTTTATCCACCGGCTGTGTATGGTCTATGATCTGACAGATGAGATTTTTGCCGTTTCCGTCGCAGGGCCGGGTTTTCTCAACCCCAATTATATCTACGGAGTTACTTTGGTTGCCATACCTTTTTAGGCGGTTGGGACCGCCCTGGGATGTTTGGCCGGCAATTTGATGTCCCCGCGGCTGACCAGCGCCTTGAGTGTGGCTCTCTTTGGAATGTTTCTTGCAGTGGTTATTCCCAAAGCCAGAAACAGCAGGGTCATCGCCGGAGTGACGGTGATAAGCTTTGCTGCAAGCCATGCTGCGGCCCGTCTGCCGGTAGGCGCCGCCGTATCTGACGGCACCCGTACGATCATTTTGACGATAACAATTTCCGCCGGCGCGGCTCTGCTGTTTCCGCAGAGGAAAGAAGAGGAGAAGTTGGTATGAACACCAATATATATCTTTATATTTTTGTGATGGCGTTCGTTACCTATTTGGTACGGGTAGGGCCGATCGCCCTGATCCGAAAACAGATCGATCATCAGTTTATCCGCTCTTTTCTTTATTATGTTCCCTATGTGGCTTTATCGGTGATGACTTTTCCGGCGATCACGGAAGCCACTCAAAGCCTTGTTTCCGGCGCGCGTGCACTGGCGGTGGGTACGGCAGCAGCCTGGATGGGAGGCGGTTTGTTTCAGGCGGCGCTGTCCTGCTGCGGTATCGTATTTTTGACAGAGCTTTTCGTTGTTTGAAGGCTATGGGAAAACCGGCCGGGGCCTTTGGGGAAAGCTGATTTTCAGAGAGTGTTTTGTCCGGCACGGCGGGAAGTTTTGGGGACCGTTTTAAGCGGCAAAAAGCGGCGGCCGCAGGAGCGGACGCCGCAGCAGAACACGGTTTGAAAAAATGGAAAACCGCCGGGGCTGGGGAAAAGCGGGAACAGGGGAAAACGGCGCAAAAAAACGGATACAGAGAGCATGAAAGACGCTTTGCAATAAAAGAGATCACATCCCCCACGGTGGGGCGGAATGGCCCGCCCCGCCGCGGGGTTCTTCGAGCCGCTTCAAGGAGCCGGGAAAACCACCGTGAGAAGCATTTTAAAGTTTTCTTCCGCGCGGACCGAGTGAGGTTTTCCGGCCGGCATGACCAGAGTCTGCCCGGCTTTGCAGCAGTACTGCTTTCCGTCCACGGTAAGGCGGGCGGCACCTTCCAGTACACATACCATGGCGTCTCCTCCGGAGGCGTGGGTGCCGATCTCCTCCCCTTGGGAAAAGGCAAAGAGCGTGATACTGACGGCCTGGTTCTGCACCAGAGTTTTGCTGACGATCTGCCCCGGCTCGGCGGAGACCTCGTCGGAGAGTGAGAGGATCTTTTCCGGGTCGATTTTTTTGAAATAAGCCATATGATTTCTCCTTTTCCGCCGCGTGGGCGGGTTTAATCCAGGATCCTTCCGTCGGTGGAGATGGTGACCACCTGCCAGGGAATAAATTTTCCGCTGTCCTGAAGCGCTTTTTTTGCGGCATGCTCCAGGCCCCCGCAGCAGGGGACCTCCATGCGGACGACGGTGACGCTTTGGATATCGTTGTTTCGAAGAATCTCGGTGAGCTTTTCGGAATAGTCGACATTGTCGAGCTTTGGACAGCCCACCAGGGTGATGCGGCCTTTCATGAATTTTTCGTGGAAGGAGGCGTAGACGTAGGCGGTACAGTCCGCCGCGATGAGAAGCTTGGCGCCGCTGAGATACGGGGCGTTTACCGGCAGGAGCTTGATCTGTACCGGCCACTGCCCCAGACGGCTTGGCGTCTCCCCGGAAGCAGGACCGGCATCACGGTACTGGCCACTGTGCACAATGGGCTTTGCCTGCGTGCCGGGGCAGCCGCAGGGCAGGGGCTTTTCCTCCTGCTGTGGATTTTCCCGTTTGTTTTTTAAAACGGCGGCTTCATCATAGGCCGCAGCTTCCCGTTCTACAAAGGTGATGGCCCCGGTGGGGCAGGCGGGCAGGCAGTCTCCCAGGCCGTCGCAGTAGTCATCCCGCATCAGTTTCGCCTTGCCGTTTATCATGCCGATGGCGCCTTCGTGGCAGGCGGCCGCGCAGGCCCCGCAGCCGTTGCATTTTTCTTCGTCGATGTGAATAATTTTTCGGATCATATGAAAACTCCTGTTCTGTAATGGTTTTTCTTGACTTTGTGGTTTTATCATAATACAATCCATTTAAAAAGTATGTTGTTAAAACAACGGAAGAGGAAGAAAATAATGGATTGTGCATTTTTGACGCGCACCGCTTTATTTGAAGGAATGGATGAGAAAGATGCAGGAGCGGTGCTGAGATGTCTGGACGCCCGGGAAAAGGAGTACAGCCGCGGGGATATGATCTGCCGTGCCGGTGAACCGGTTGAGAGCATGGGGCTGGTGCTCACCGGCAGCGTGAATGTGGAGATAGACGACCTGTGGGGCGGCAGGACGATCCTTGCCCATGTGGGGGCGGGGCAGCTTTTTGCGGAGACCTATGCCTGTATCCCCGGAGAGCCGCTGATGGTAAACGTGGAGGCCTGCGAGAGGACGGTGGTGCTGTTTATCAGCGCCGCGCGGCTGCTCTCCTCCTGCGAGAGCTGCTGCGTATACCACAGCAGGCTGATCCAAAACCTTTTGCGGATCTCGGCGCAGAAAAACCTGGCCCTTTCCCGGCGCAGCCTGCACACCTCTGCAAAATCCATCCGGGGGAGGGTGCTTTCTTATCTTTCGGAGCAGGCCAGGCGCTGCGGGGGGCGCTGCTTTACGATCCCTTTCAACCGGCAGCAGCTTGCCGACTATTTAAATGTGGACCGCAGCGCCTTATCGGGGGAGCTTGGCCGGATGCGCCGTGACGGATTATTGGACTACGAGAGAAACCGGTTTACCTTAAGGCAGCTGCCGGAATGAGCTTTGGCAGCCGGAAAGCGCCGCGCAGACAGTTTTTCACGATAAAGTACGAAAGCCCGGCCGCTGCTGAAGGCGTATGGTAAAACCACGGGGAAAGAAGCGCTTGCACGGGGCCTCCCGGCATAACATGCTGCTATAAAAGGATGAATTTGCAAAGGGACGCAGAAGGCAATGACCAGGGAAGAGATCATAGCAGAGAACCATGCCTATTGGGACGGTCACGCAGACCTGTGGTTTGGTACGACCGCGCTTCCCGTTTATGGGATTTGTTTTCCAACGGAGGATGACCTGCATTTGTTTGGGGATGTGACCGGAAAGAGAATGCTGGAGATATGCTGCGGAAGCGGGCATTCTTTAAAGTACAACGCCGAAAGGGGCGCGGGGGAACTGTGGGGCTCTGATTTTTCGCAAAGACAGCTTGAAAACGCGGACAGGCTGCTGCGAGAAAGCGGGTACAGCGCGAAGCTGCTGTGTGCGAGGATGGAGGAGAACCTGGACGTCCCCAGGGAGTATTTTGGTTATGTGTATTCGATCTATGGGATCGGGTGGACGACGGACCTGCAGGGGACGTTTGACAAGATCGCGTTGTATTTGAAAAAGGACGGCGTTTTTATTTTCAGTTAGTATCACATGCTGAACTACTGTGTCGCGTGGTCCTGTAAAGAACGGAAGGACGTGATAGAGGACGGAAAACTTATCTTACAAAAAAGCTACCACGACGAAGATTACTTTAAAATGCCTGTGGACGACAGTGAAGTTTTTTTATGCAACCGGAAAATATCCACCTATATCAACGCCCTGGCAAAGGCGAGGTTTATGATTGAGCAGTTTGTGGAAGAGACGGACTGCGAAACGCTGTGCGCCGGAGAAGAAGCGGGCCCAAAGGCGCAGAAGGCGAAGATGATGACCATCTCGTTCTGCATCAAGGCGAGAAAACTGTAAATAAAGCGTTTTCGGCGCCGCATACCCGAAAAAGCGCCCTGCCCTATTGTAAGATAGGGCAGGGCGCTTTTGTGCCGTTTACGGAGAAAGGGGCACGGTGGAGGTAAGCAGGAAAGGGCAGCCATTGGAGCGGGGAACGAGCCGGACTGTACCGCATTTTCAGGATGCGGCGGGCCCGCTCTCCGGCGGACGCTGCGGTGTATCGATCCTGCGGATGGGGGGGGGAGATACATACTCACCGCCAGCAGAAGGCAGAGTATGCCGGTGATGGCAAACCAATGCGGAGTTCCAACCCGGTCGGCAAAAAGGCCGGAAAGCGCCAGGCCGATGGGCATAGCCAGGGAGCAGACGCTGCCATAGAGGCCGAAAACGCGGCCCAGATACTCCGGCGGGACGCGCTCCTGCATCAGCGCCGTGACCGGGGCGTTGTAAATAGGGCAGGAGAGCCCCATGACCACGCAGAACGCGGCAAACCACCAGAACCCACCGGGCGGCAGCAAGCCGGACAGGCAGATGGCAAGGCCCATGAGGGCGACCGCAAAGGAGACGCTGAACCCCCGGCTGCCAAGGCTGCCTTTGCCCCTAAAAGAAGGCCACCTATCAACATTCCGACGGCAAAGGCAATCTCGGTGATGGAGGCGTGGACGGTGATGCCGCCGAAATGGCCGAGAGACATCAGGGAAAACAGGGTGCTGACGGGGGAGTAGAGGATCATAAAGACCTCCGCCGACCAGAGAAGAAAACCCCCTTCTGTCGGCGGAGGATATCATAGCCCTCTTTGCTTTCCCGGAGAAGGCCGGATTTGGCGGGCCGAGGCCGTTTTTCCATGCTGGGTATCCTGATGACCGCCACGGCGAGACAGGCCGCGACGGCGCCGACCACATCCAGCGCCACCATGGCGCTGACGTTCCAGACAGGGTAGAGGACGCCGGCGAGGGCCGTACCTGCGATGTAACCGATGGTCTGCAGGGACTGGGTGTACCCGGCGCAGCGGGTGAGCTGATCCGCCGGGACCAGCAGGGGCGCCGCGGTACTGATGGCCGGGGTATGGAAGGCGCTGCCCACGCTGCGCAGAGCAAGCACCGTGAGGACGAGCCAGACCGGAAGATCGCCGCTCCAGGCGGCGAACACCAGCGCCAGACTGACGGCGGCAATGAAGAGATCGGCCCCGATCATGGCGGCCTTGCGGCTCATGCGGTCTACCAAAGTTCCGGCCACGAAGCCCAGAAGGGCACTTGGCAGATAGCCTGCCAGCGACGCCAAGGAGAGGACAAGAGCCGACTGGGTGGCGTCGGCGAGGCGCTAGATGAGCGCCATCTGGAGGATGGAACTGGTGAGCAGTGAGATGGCCTGGCCGCTCCAGAGGATCGCATAGCGGCGTTTCCGGTGCTGCATATGTGGGTCACACTCCTTTTGCGCGTTTTGGGCGCCTTTGCGGCGCGGACCGCCGCGGGGCTTTTTGTGACAGGAGTCAGTCCGCGGTCCTGCGGAGGATCTTTTCCATGGATTTTCCCCGGGCAAGCTCATCCACCAGTTTGTCCAGGCGGCGAATCTCCCGCATGAGCGGTTCCCCGACGTCTTCCACCCGGACGCCGCAGATGACACCGGTGATCAGCTCTCTGCAGGGGTTCAGGCATGGCGCGGCACGGAAAAAGTCGCCATAGCTGACGGAGTTTTGGGCAAGCTGATCCAGCATTTCGGGGCTGTAACCGGTGAACCAGTAGATCGCTTGATTGAGCTCTGCCCTTGTGCGGCCTTTTTTCGCCACCTTGGCCAGCAGACATGGATAGAGCTTTGAAAAATGCATGCTGTATACTTTTTCGTTTGTTATGGAGACCTCCGGCTTTTGATATGTTTTGATGTGTTTAAGTATAGCACAGGGAAGCGCAGCTGTCACCCGATTAAAAGCAGGCGGCGCCGGAGGACAGAGGCCGTGGGGGCGATACTCCCTGAACCTGGACCGGCGAGCTGCAAAAACTGCCGGGCGGGACGAAACCCAGAATATTTTAAGAGCCGCTGTTTTGGATATTTTTACAGAAAGGAAAAGCAAGGCACAATTCGAAACAACTATAAAAAAATATTATAGAAGCATTTGAAACGAAAAAAAATGCGGGACAAAATGTGAATAAAAAATTAAATATAAAAAAACGCTATGATTTCTATTTCTTTTTACAGTGATACTTTGCTATAATAAAGCAGGAAAGGCCTGAGCGGAGCTTGAAGGAAAGCCGACAAAGACGGAAGCAGACAGGCCAAAACAAAGAGGAAAGGACAGTGAGTGGAGATGGCAAACACTTCGAAGATCAATTTTTCCGAGATTACGCCGGAAATTTACAAAATGGCGGAGGCATGTGAAAGAAACAGCCGGATAGACCCGGAGCTTTTCCGGACATACGATGTAAAGCGCGGCTTGCGGGACTTGGACGGCCGGGGCGTTTTGACCGGGCTGACAGAGATTTCCGAGGTGCAGTCCGGCCGGGACGGGAAGGGAAACCCGGGACCGGGCGAGCTCTTTTACCGGGGATACCGCATCGATGACCTGGTAAACGGCTTTGTTGGGGAAGGGCGATTTGGCTACGAGGAGACGGTGTATCTGCTGCTGTTTGGAGAGCTGCCGGACGGGGAGCAGCTGCAGGGTTTCAGGGAGCTGCTGGCGAAATACCGGACCCTTCCCACAAGCTTTGTGCGGGATATTATTATGAAAGCGCCCAGCCGGGATATGATGAACACGCTGGCGCGCAGTGTGCTGACGCTTTATTCCTACGACACCAATGCAGACGACACCAGCACTGCCAACGTGCTGCGCCAGTGCCTACAGTTGATCGCGCTGTTCCCGCTGCTTTCGGTATACGGATATCAGGCGTACAGCCATTACCATGACGGGAACAGCTTGTTTATTCACAGCCCGGTGCCGGAGCTCTCCACCGCGGAGAACATCCTTCATCTGCTTCGGCCGGACAGCGCCTATACTGAGCTTGAGGCGAGGATTTTGGACCTGGCACTGGTGCTGCACGCCGAGCACGGCGGGGGAAACAACTCCTCCTTTACGGTGCATGTGGTCTCATCCTCCGGGACAGATACTTATTCTGCCATGGCGGCGGGGCTTGGTTCCCTGAAAGGCCCGAAGCACGGCGGGGCAAATATTAAAGTGGTGCAGATGTTTGAGGATATGAAGCGGCAGGTGGAGGACTGGAAGGATGAGGATGAGGTAAAGGACTACCTGGGACGGCTGCTGCGGGGCGAGGCCTTCGATCGCTCTGGGCTTGTGTATGGAATAGGGCACGCGGTGTATTCCCTCTCCGACCCCAGGGCGAAGATCTTCCGGTATTTTGTGGAGAAGCTTTCGGAAGAGAAAGGGATGCGGGAGGAATACGAGCTCTACTCCCTGGTGGAGCGGCTGGCGCCGGAGGTGATCGCGGAGAAACGGCGGATCTACAAAGGAGTAAGCGCCAACATCGACTTTTACAGCGGGTTTGTTTACCGTATGCTGGGCCTGCCCATGGAACTGTATACGCCTATCTTCGCGGTATCCCGCATTGCTGGCTGGAGTGCCCACCGGATAGAGGAACTGGTAGGCTCCGGAAAGATCATCCGCCCGGCTTACCGCAGCGTGGCACCCCGGCGGGAATATATTCCCATGGGAGAAAGATAAAGGAATTTGCCGCAAGGTGCGGGCCGCATTGCTGCGCACCGCGCCCTGAAAGAGCCCGTGGAGAGTCCGTGCCATTCAAGGTGCAGACGAAGAAGACAAAAAACGCCGGAGAGCCGGGAGGGCTCTTCGGCGTTTTTGGATATCAGGGGATGGATCAGAATACGGGGATGACAGTGACGCCATAGGTCTCGCTGATAAAGGTGCGGGAATCCTCGCTGGTGAGAGCCTTGACAAGGGCCTGGATCTCAGGGCGGGACTCATCGCCTTCCCGGACCGCTAAGATATTGGCGAAGGTCTGAGCGGCCTCGGACTGGGCGTCCTCGGTGGTCAGAACGCTGTCGGTAATACCGGCATCCAGGGCATAGTTGCCGTTGATGACGGCGAAGTCGTAGTCCGGCAGGGTGCGGGGCAGCTGTGCAGCCTCCAGCTCATCGATGACCAGGTTTTTGGGGTTTTCCACAATGTCCTTTTTGGTGGCGGCCAAGCCGGCGCCCTCCTTGACCTTGATGAGCCCCAGAGATTCCAGCAGGAGCAGGGCGCGGGCCTCGTTGGTGGTGTCGTTGGGGACGGCGATGGAGGCGCCGTCGGCAATGTTATCAAGGTCGCTGCTCTTGCCGGCGTAGAGACCGAGAGGCTCGAAGTGGATGGCGGCGGCGGAGACCAGGTGGGTGTCGTTGTTGGCGTTGAAATCATCCAGATAGGGTTTGTGCTGGAAGAAGTTTGCATCCAGATCGCCGTCTTCAAGGGCGATGTTGGGGAGGACATAATCGGTAAATTCCTGGACCTGAAGGTCGATGCCCTCGGCGGCCAGGGCGTCTTTGACGCTGGCAAGGATCTGGGCGTGGGGCGCGGGGGAAGCACCTACCCGCAGCACGGTGAGCTCTGCCTCAGGAGCGGAGCCTTCGGCGGAAGAGCTCTCGGGAGCGGAGCTTTCGGAAGAGGGAACGGAGCTTTCGGACGGAGCGGAGCCGCAGGCGGCCAAAGTGAGAACAAGAGTAAATGCGAGGACAAGGGAAAGCAGCTTTTTCATGATTTAATTACCTCATTTCTTGAAAACGCCGGGAAAGAACCGGGGGCTCAGACACTGCGTTTATCGATTTTTTTGGCAGTGAAATTAAACACCGACTGGATGATCTGTACCAGCACGACCAGGACGACGATGGTATAGATCATGATATCGTCCTGGTAGCGGTAGTAGCCGAAACGGATGGCGATATCACCAAGGCCTCCCGCGCCGATGGCACCGGCAATGGCGGAATAGCCGATGAGGGTGATCGTGGTGATGGAGGCACCGCGGATGAGGGAAGGGACGGATTCCGGCAGAAAGACCTTATAAATGATCTGCCAGGTGGTGGCACCCATGGTGCGGGCAGCCTCCACCACGCCGGGATCCACTTCTTCCAGAGAAGTCTCCACCATGCGGGCAACGAAGGGGGCGGCCGCCACCACCAAAGGAACAATGGCGGCGGTGGAGCCGGTGGCACGGCCCACCACAAAGCGCGTGAAGGGAATAAGGGCCACCATGAGAATGATAAAGGGGATGGAACGGCCGATATTGATGACCCATCCGAGTACGGAATGGAGCCTTGGAGCGGGCAAAATGGAATCCCGCCCGGTGATGATAGTGAGGACCCCCAAAGGCAGACCGAGGACATAGGCGAACAGGGTCGCGAACAGGGTCATGTACAGGGAGGCCCCGAGGCCCTCCAGGATCATAAGCGTATTTTCCCAGAAGATATCCATCAGTGAGAAGACCCTCCTTCCGTTTGGGACAGAAGCATTTTGGTGATTGAGCTTTGGGGGGCGGAAAACACCTGTTTTACCGGGCCCTGCTCCGCGATGGTGCTGCTGTCGATGACCGCGACCTTGCTGCAGATGGAACGGACAACGCCGATCTCGTGGGTAATGATGATGATGGTGACCCCGAGCTTTTGGTTGATGTCCTGCAGGAGGTTCAGGATGGAACGGGTGGTGAGAGGGTCCAGCGCCGAGGTGGGCTCGTCACAGAGAAGGATCTTTGGGTCATTTGCCAGGGCTCTGGCAATGGCGACCCGCTGTTTCTGCCCGCCGGAGAGCTGTGCCGGGTAGGCATCGGCTTTATCGGACAGGCCGACTAAGTCCAGCAGGCGGCGGACGCGGCTTTCGGTCTCGCTTTTGGAGAGCCCTGTGAGCTCCAGAGGGAAGGCGATGTTTTTAAAGACGGTGCGCTGCATGAGCAGATGATAGCCCTGGAAGATCACACCGATCTGGCGGCGCAGGTCGATCAGCTCTTTTCCCTTTCGGGCGGAGAGCTCGGTCCCGTCCACCTCGATGGAACCGGAGGTGGGCCGCTCCAGCAGGGCGATGCAGCGGAGCAGGGTGGACTTTCCGGCGCCGCTCATGCCGATCACGCCGAAGATATCCCCCTTTTCCACGTGAAGATCGATGTTTTCCAGAGCGGTGACGGGGGGAGAGCCCTCGAACACTTTGGAGAGGCTGCGGATGCGAATCATAGCGGTAGGCCTGCCTTTCTGAAAATAGGTCGGACTTGCATATGCAGTAAATCAACCGGCGCCGGCCGGCGCCTTTTCCATCTCAGTAAAAACCCATGGTGCGGGGGCTTTGCGGTGAGAACAACAAAAAAGCCCCCATCCCCGGAAACTTCCGAGGACGAGAGCAAAATGCTTCGTGGTACCACCTGGATTTACCCCTGCCTTGCGGCAGAAGCCTCTTCGAGTACGAATGAAATACTCTATCGCGGTAACGGGCGCCTCCGTCGCAGCCTAAAGCGCGCGGCTCTCGGTGCGAGACTCCAAGATCATGTTCGGCGGGGGGACCATATTCCCTTTCAGCACGGGGGGGAACTCTCTGGAATGGCCTTTAACGCTTACTCTTCTTTTCACAGTCGTTCAAGATGTTCAGTTGATACCCATTATTCTACTATGAAATACAAAATTCGTCAACCCGAAAAACGTAAAAAGAATGCAGAAAAAAAAAGAGTTTTTATGGAAAGTGACGAAAATTACAACTGCTTTACGGCGGCGATACAGTCGTGGCACAAATGGCTGCCGCCGATCTCGACCAGGGAATCCTTTTTGCCGCACAAAACACAGAACGGAGTAAATTTGCGGAGGAGGACGCCGTCGGAGGTGAGAAGGACTTCTACGTCCTCGTCAGAATGGATGTTGAGATATTTGCGGTATTCGGAGGGGATGACTACTCTGCCGAGCTTATCTATGGTGCGGATCATACCAGTTGTTTGCATGGGGATCACCTCCTTGGGACAAGACAGCGGACCAGAAGAGCACGGGTAAGCGGAAATGTTCCGAAATGGGCCGAGCAAAAAGAAAACGCCGCGGTCTGTACAAAATAAAAATTTAAAAAAACTACTGAGAAATGCAAAAACAAATCATCTATATCATAAAGGTTTTAAGAAAGCGGGTCAAGAAAAATTTATGCCGGAAGGACACGGGACACCGCAGCAGGGGCACACGACATTACGGAGAAACACCGGGAAGCGGGGAGGGAAAACCTTCCGAAAGGCGTTCAAGATCCTGCTGGCGGTAATAATCAATGGTCTTGATCATAAATTCGTCGGTTACACCGAAGTACTCCGCCAGATCCCATACTTCCCGGACACCGCTTTGAATGGCATTTTCCAGATCCTCCCGGGGGATCAGACGGCGCATGGCCCAGCGGTCGGCCCGGCACTCGTGGCGGCGGCGGAGATCCAGCGGATTGCTGAGCGTATAAAAGCTTGCTGTCTCGCAGTGCCCCAGCTCGTGAGCGAGGGCGACCTTCTTTTCGGGTGAGGTAGCGAGCAGGGACTCGTTGAGGGCGATCCCGTATTCGCCGCCGCCAAAATCCACCGCCAGGGAGCGATTGTGCATGGGAAAATCGTCCACGGAGATATCTTTTTCCTCCGCGAAACGGTAGAGATCCAGCAGGTTCAAGACATTACCCCTTCTTCTGTGATTTTTTAAAGCGGATATAGTCTAAAACATCCTTTTTATCTTCATCCGAAAGGCCCTCTGCTTCGCTCATCAGCGCAAACTGTACCTCGGAGAGCTGGAGATCCAGCGAGGAAGAGGATTCGTCATAACCCATGAGCTCGGCGGGGGTGAGAAGAAGGGCGTCGGCAAGCTTGATAACTTTGTCCTGCCCCATATTCTTGATACTTCCGGTCTCCCAGCGCTGGACGGTGGCTTCAGAAACGCCGACTTTTTTGGCCACATCCAAAAGAGTGAGCCCCAGAGATTTTCTTCGGACCCTGATAAGAGAGGCGATAGACATAGAATCACTCCCAATATGCCGCGGAGCGGCTTATTTTACGGGAACCCCCGTTTGTTGCATATAGTATAACATCTTTTTTACAATATTGCAACACTGAAAATTGCATATAAGAAAAATATTTTTGCAAAAAGTATTGACTTTTTGCATGAGTTGCGCTACAATGAGCTTGCGGATAAGAAAGAAACAAAAAAACCGCAAAATTTTTTTAACGCAAGACTTGCATATACGCAAAAACGGAGGAAGCTGTGAAATACCAAAAGGAAAAAGGGCGCAGACCGATGGAGAGATTTACGGTTTATTTGATCCATAAATGGAGGGAGGAGGGGGACAGTGTGAAAAGAATTGCCAAAATGCTGGGCCGAGACCCAGGTGAGGTGGCGGCGGCACTGGAGCTTCCGCTTACCGAGGCGGAAGGAAGGCTTCTGCGGAGGTATTATATAAAAAACGGGAGGCGCTGAATGTTTTTTGCAGATATCTGGAGAGCGGTGGACCGAGGCAGGGAGTTGGCCCCAGCGGAAGAACGCGGCGATGGGGATTGGGAGCGGAAAATGGAAAAAGGATGGGAGGAGATCGGAAAAGCGTGGAGAATGCGCAGGGCCTGGCAAAACGCTTAAAAGAATTATAGAACATACGTTTATGTTTGTAAAGGAGAATTTTGGAACGATGGAAAAGGGTTATAGACCGGCCGGGGAGGCGGCATCCCCGGGAAAGAGAAAAAAAGGACGGCGGGACACCGCTGAAAAACTTCTGGAGAGGGCGGTGGAGCCGGCACTGCAGCTTTTGATAGACACCATGAACGACCCGGAAGAAAAAAACACTCTGAGGCTGGAATGTGCAAAAGACCTTTTGGCCCGGGTATACGGAAGGACACCGGAACCTCTGGCGGGCAGAGGAGAAAAAAACGCGGAAAAGAAGGGGGAAGGGATCGTGCTGGCGCTTTCGGAGGAGCTGCGGAAGCTTTCGGAATAAGGCGGACGGGAGAGCATGGAAAAGCTTGATTTTGGAAGGCCGAATGAAAAACAGAGGCTGTTTTTCGAGGCTAAGAGCCGCTTTGTGGCTTATGGCGGCGCCAGAGGCGGAGGCAAGAGCTGGGCAGTGAGAAAGAAAGCGCAGCTGCTTGCCGTGCGGTATCCGGGGATCCGGATGCTACTGCTGAGGCGGACACTTCCGGAACTTAGGGAAAACCATATTCTGCCGCTGCACAAGGAGCTGGGCGGTATGGCGGTGTACCGGGAGACGGACAGGGCCTTTTTGTTTGAAAACGGCTCTCGCCTGAGGTTTGGGTACTGTGACAGCGAGCGGGATGTGCTGCAGTACCAGGGACAGGAATTTGACGTGATCTTTATAGACGAGGCGACGCAGTTTAGTTTTTATCAGTTTTCGACCCTGACGGCCTGTCTGAGGGGGGCAAACGATTTTCCGAAGAGAATGTATCTGACCTGCAACCCGGGAGGGGTGGGACACGAATGGGTAAAGCGTTTGTTTATCCGTCGGGAGTACCGGCCGGGGGAAAAAGCGGAGGATTATAGTTTCATCCCCGCTCGGGTATACGATAACCGGGCGCTGTTGGAGCGGGACCCTGGATATGTCTCGATGCTGCAGGGTTTGCCAAATGACCTGCGCCGGGCCTGGCTGGACGGGGACTGGAATATCTTTGCGGGACAGTACTTCACCGAGTTCCGGGAGGAGATCCATGTGGCGGAAGCTTTTGCCGTCCCGGCCCGGTGGCGGCGATATGTGGCGCTGGATTACGGATTGGACATGCTGGCGGGGTACTGGGTGGCCCTGGACGAGCGGGGACGGGCTTGGGTATACCGGGAGGTGTACCAGAGTGGGCTGATCGTTTCGGAGGCGGCGGACCGGATACGGGAGGCGGGACGGGGGGAAAAGATATGCGCCTATCTGGCGCCGCCGGACCTGTGGAACCGCAGGCAGGACACGGGAAAGAGTGCCGCGGAGATCTTTGGGGAGCGGGGGGTATTCCTGCAGAAGGCGGACAACCGCCGGGTACAGGGCTGGTACGACCTGAAGGAGTGGCTGCATCCTTTTGAGGAACAGGGAAAGCTGACGGCCCGGCTCCGAATCTTTCCGGAGTGTGTCAACCTGATCCGCTGCCTGCCTGCGCTGCAGCGGGACAGGGACGACCCCAACGACTGCGCGGGAGAGCCCCACGAGCTGACCCATGGGCCGGATGCCCTGCGGTATTTTGCGGCGGGGCGGCCTGCGCCCTCCCTGCCCGCACAGAAGGAGATGCGACTGCTGCCCCGGGCTCTGCAGACGGAGGAAAGGGAAGAAGGAGATGTTTTGAGATGGTAGAAAAAATTTTGGCCGCCTTGGGAAGGTTCTTTTTAAAATGCATCCGGCTGGCAGGCGGGGAGAGGCCGCAGGAGGCGGCGGTACAGCTCTCTCAGGAGATCCTGTCGGAGTGGCTGGGAGGCTCTTCCTGTGAGGGCTGGCGGAAATAGAAAGCGGAAAGAAGAAAAAAGGAGGAAGATCATTGGACAGGGAGACGACAAAGACCTGGCAGGAGTACGAGGAGGGGCTTGCCTACCAACGGGAGACAGGCCTTTCCCGAAAGCTGCCGGAATACGAGAGGTTCAAGCAGGGGGACCAGTGGCCCGCTCCCTCCAAAAGGACGGCAAACCTGCCCCGGCCGGTGTTCAACATCGTGAATTTTTTTATCCGGACCAAGCGGGCGAATGTACTGAACCAGACCATCAAAATGATATATTCCCCGACAGAGCAGGGGGACAGGCACGCTGTACAGGGGGCCCAGGATTTTACGGATTTTGCGGCTGTGCTGTGGAACGAGCTGGACCAGGACGAGCTCAACGAGAACTTTGTAGATGACTGCGCCACCGGGGGGACCGGGATCCTCCACTATTACTGGGACAGCAGCGTGAAAGGCGGAATGAGCCTGCGGTATAAGGGGGCGGTGAGGGGAGAGACCATTGACCCGCTGAACATCTTTTTTGGGAACCCGCAGGAGACCCGTCTACAGAAGCAGCCCTATTTGATCATATCCGGGCGGGAGAGCGTAAAGGCCCTGCGGGAAGAGGCAAAGCTCCATGGCGCGGGCAGGGAGACGATAGAGACGATAGAGCCGGACGGGGCCGCCGCGGAGGAGGGATATGACGCCGCTCAAAAGGAGCTTTTGGGGGCGAAGAAGGCCACGGTGCTGACACGGTACTGCAGACGGAACGGACAGGTATATTTTTCCAGGGCCACCCGGACGGCGGTGCTCACGCCGGAGACCCCGCTGACCCCCAGGGGGGCGAAGTGCCCAATCACGCTGTATCCATTGGCGGTGATGAGCTGGGAAAAGCGCAAGAAGAGCATCTTTGGAACCGGAGAGGCGGAGAGCCTGCTGCCGAACCAGAAGGCGATCAACTTTAACATTGCCATGATGCTGCTCTCGGTACAGCAGACGGCGTGGCCGAAGATCCTCACCAAGTTAGGTGCGCTGCAGCAGCAGATCACCAACACGCCGGGAGAGCAGCTGACCGACCACTACGGCGGGGGAGGGGACGGCATTAAATATATGCAGCCGCCCTCCTTTCCGGGGATGGCGCTGACGCTGGCGGACAAGGTGTTGGAGTATTCCCGGACGGTATCCGGTGTGTCGGAGGTGATATCCGGAGAGGCATTTACCAGCAATATGGCGGCATCGGCGATCATTGCCCTGCAGAACCAGTCCAAACAGCCTATTGAAAGCATCCAAAAAAGGTTTTACCGTGTGATGCGGGATGTGGGGAGGATCTGGGAGCAGTTTTTTAAAACCTATTATACACTGCCCCGGTCCATGACGGTGAAAGATGGCGAAGGCCGGGAGAGCACCCGAGCTTTTCAGGGAGACTCCTACGGGGATGTGGAGTTTGGACTGAAAATAGACGTGGGAGCGGGGTCGCAATATTCTGAAGCGCTGGCCATGGCGAGCCTGGACAAGCTGCTGGAGCTTGGGGTGGTGACGCCGGACCAGTACATTGAGCTTGCGCCGCAGCACGTGATGCCCTTTAAAGAGCAGCTGAAAAGGATGCGGGAGGAGGAAAGCAGTACAGCCATTTTGGGGCAGGCAGACCTGCAGGGGATGTCCGCCCTGACAGGACAGGGCAAAGCGGTGGGCACAGGGCCGCAGATGGCCGGTCTGTTTCCCGGCGAAGCGGCCGTGAAAGGAGGCGAGACAAATGAAATGCCCGGAATGTAAGATAGAAGGGGTCATCAGCGGGTGCAGGACCGAGGTGGAGGGAGACAAAAGCGCCGAGGAGGCAACACGGGTGTACACAGTGCAGGAGATCTCCTGCCGGAACCCCCAGTGTCCGCGCCACGGTACCGTGGTGGAGACGCTGAGGCATTTGATCTACAGCGAAGAAGAGAGATGAGGAGGGGACACATGGAAGAACTGTATAAGGAGGAGCTGGCCGGGATATTTGACCCGGAGCCGGGAGAGGACGCGGCGGGGGAGGCCTGGGAGGAGGAAACTGCGGCGGAGGAGCAGGAGGAACCCAGAGAGATGGGGAGCCTTTCCACCGAAGGGGAGGACAGCTTTGATTTTGTGGATTCCCCCCTGGAACAGTACCGGATGAGAGAGCAGGACGGGCGCCTGACGGCGGACCGGGAGAGCGGCCCCGCCTACCGGCAGCTGCGGGACGAGGTACTAAAGGTGATGGACTACTGCCATAAAACAGGGCATCCGGAGGTGGATGTTCAGGCGGCCTTTCAGGCGGTGGCGGGGAGAAACCTGGGTAGGATCTGCGCTCGGGCACGGGAGGAGGCGCGCAGGGAAGCAGTGCAGAAGACCTGGGCCAATGAGCGCGCCACTCCGGGGCCCTTAGGGAGCGGAGGAGGAAGGGAAAACCTGAGTTTCGAACATATGAGCGACAAAGAATTTGAAAGATATCTGGAGATGGCTTACCGGGGTGAACTGAAGAGCCGGGATTTTTAGGCAGAGGCAGCCCCCTGATGGCAAATAAAATGAAAAGAGAAAAGGAGACAGAGTATGGCGACACAGACTTACAGCGGGATCAGCAGTGAACAAAAGGTGTTTTACGAAAGGGCTTTGATGAAACGGCTGGTGCCGAACCTGGTATATACCAAGTACGGCCAGCGGCGATCCGCCCCTAAAAACGAAGGGGACACGGTAAACTTCCGGCGTTTTAACGCACTGGAGGCGGCGACCACGGCCCTGACTGAGGGGGTGACTCCCTCCGGCAGCGACCTTTCCGTTACGGCTCTGACCGCCACGGTAAAGCAGTACGGGGATTTTGTGGAGATCTCTGACAAGCTGGACATGGTGGGGATCGACCCGGTGCTTTCGGAATCCGCCGGGGTGCTGGGAGAGCAGGCGGCGCTTACCATCGACACTGTGGTGCGGGACGAGGTGACCAGCGGGACCTCAGTGCTTTACGCCGGGGGCAAGGCGAACCGGGATGCGCTGACCGCCGCCGACGTGGTGACCTCTGCGGATATCCGGAAGGCGGTGCGGATGTTAAAGAGAAACAACGCAAAGCCCATGGACGGCGGATTTTACATTGGGATCATTCACCCCGACGTGGCCTACGACATGATGAGCGACAGCATGTGGCAGGATATTTCCAAATATTCCGGCGGCACACAGATCATGAAAGGGGAGATCGGCAAGATCCACGGTGTGCGCTTTATTGAGAGCACCAACAACAAGCAGGTGGAGAACACCGGGAACGTGACAGTACATCTTTCCATGATCATCGGCAAGGATGCCTACGGCGTGGTGGATGTGGCGGGCAAGTCCAAACCGGAGATGATCGTGAAGGCGGCGGGAAGCTCCGGCACCGCGGACCCGCTGAACCAGCGCGCCACCAGCGGCTGGAAAGCAATGTTTACTGCCAAGCGCCTGCAGGAGCTGGCAATGGTGCGCCTGGAGAGCGCGGCGACTGTATAAGAGGAAAAGCAGGCTGAGAGGGCCGCTTGGACGGCCGGGCGGGAGGGGGCCAAAAGGGCCCGGGGAAAATAAGAAAATTTGAAGGGAGAAGGATAAAATGGCGGCAAAACAGGAAAAGGAAATTCTGAAATGGGGAGAGGTGTACGGCAGGGAACCCAAGGTAAAGGTGAAGATCGCCTGCGACCCCTTAAACCCGGAGGACCAGGTGGTGCCGGTGTGCGTAAACGGATACAACTACTTTGTGAACCGCGGAAAGACGGTGGAGGTGCCCAGGACGGTGGCGGAGATCCTCTCCGGAGCGGGTTACCTTTAAGAGAAAGGCGGCGGAAGTGTGACCAAGGGCGAAGCGAGAAAACTGTATCTGCGGTGGCTGGACGAGGCCACGGTAAACGGACAGGAGACCGATTACGAGCAAAGGGCGGACCTGGAGGACAAGTTTGACTATTTTTTGGACGGCGCGGTCTTTTACCTGGCGGGACACTTTCATCTTCCGGCTGTATACGAGGGGGAACCGGAGGGGACGGCCGGAAATTATGAGCGGTACCGGCTTCCCGAGGACTTTCGGGAGATGGACAGGATCGTCCGGGTGGAGGAAGGCGTCTACCGGGAGGAAACAGTCTACCGGGTGGAGGGCGAAAGGGATTACCTGGTGGAGCGGGGCGGGGAAAGGCCCCGGTTCCTCTACTGGAAGAACCCGGCCCCCCTGGGAACATCGGCGCCGGAGGACGCGGTTCTGGAGATCCACCCAAGGGCGGCGGTGCTGGTACCGCTGAAAGCGGCCGTGGATGCGACGGCTGGGACAGAGGACATGGCGGGGACTTCCAGCTATCTGGAGGGGCTGTTTTCCAACATGCTGATGAACCTTCTGGTGACGCGGGACGCAGGACGTCCGGCGATTGAAACAAGATATGGGCAGGTGTGAAACAATGTATGTGGCAGGAAACAGGGGGAGGGCACCGGGCTCTGCCCGCAGCGTGCTCCATACTTCGAAGTTTCGGGGGATAGATCTGTACAACTCGCCCTCCAATGTGGAGGGAGGGAGATCTCCCAGCGCGCCGAACATGGTTCGGGACGAGATAGGCAAGGTGAGAAAGCGCATGGGATACCACAAAGTACATGAGTTTCCCGGAGCGGTGAACGGGGCATTCCGCCTGGGGGAACAGAAATTTTTCCACGCGGGGGAAAAGCTGTACGCACAGGATGGGACAGAGCTTTATTCCGGCATGAAAAACAACCGTTCCCGGGGATGGCAGATAGGGGGAAAGCTGTACCTCCAGGACGGAAAGGCGCTGTTGTGCTGCGATGGAGAGACGGTGCAGCCGGTAAAAGGGCATGGCTATGTGCCTACCCTGATCATCTCCCGCAGTCCGGAAGGGGGAGGCACCGTTTATGAACCCATCAATATGCTGCAGGATGAGTTTATAAACAGCTTCTATGGGAAAAGCACTGTAAAGGTGTATCAGCTTACAGACGGAGACCTGAGTGAAGCAGCGGTTACGGCAAAGAAAATGACGGCAGACGGGGCGTGGCAGGAGCTTGAGGAGAATACGGATTTTACAGTAGACCGTGTCACCGGGCAGGTGACCTTTGTGACGGCGCCGGGGGAGAGTCCGGTGACAGGGGAGGACAATGTCAAAATTACCGCATCCAAGACACGGGAGGGATATGCCGATAAAATTGACCGCTGCGATGTGTCGGTTTTATATGGAGTAAATGGGGCGGCGGACCGGCTGTTTGTGACGGGAAACCCGGACTGCCCCAACCGGGATTATTACTCCCAGATGGGAGACCCGACCTATTTTGGAGACCTGTGGTATGGGGTGCTGGGACAGGAAAGCTCCCGCATTTTGGGATATTCCATTATAGGGGACAGGCTGGGCGCGCACAAGGACGAGGGGGAGGACGGGCGCAATGTGATCCTCCGGAGCGGGACACTTACAGACGGAACCGCGGCGTTTCCCATTGTAAACTCCCTGCAGGGGCCGGGAGCGATTTCCAAATATGCGTTTGCAAGGCTTGGAAAGGAGCCGCTGTTTTTGACTTCCCGGGGGGTGTACGCTATCACCAGCGAGGACATTACCGGGGAGAAATACAGCCAGAGCCGCAGCTTTTATGTGAACCGGAAGCTACAGGAGGAGAACGGGCTGGAAGAGGCGGTATCCGCTGTGTTTGGAGACTTTTACCTTTTGGCGGTGAACGGCGGCATCTATGTGCTGGATGGCCTGCAGAAGAGCTACAGCAGCGGAGAGCCCTACTCAAGCTACCAATATGAGTGCTACCGGTTTGAAAACATCGGGGCGAGGTGCCTTTGGGTGTGGGATGACACGCTGTATTTTGGGGCACAGGACGGAAAGGTGTACGCTTTTTATCATGACCCGGAGGACCCGGCCAGCTATAATGATGACGGCCAGGCGATTACCGCCTGGTGGGAGCTGCCGGAGATGGACGGAAAGCTTTTTTACCGGAATAAGACCTTCCGTTACCTGGCAGTGCGGCTTTCCAGCGCTATCGCCACCGGCGTGCAGGTATTTGGCAGACAGAAGGGCATGTGGAAGCTTTTATATGACGCGGGGGCGAAGGCGCGGTACCTGGACTTTTCCTATATCGATTTTGAAAAATTTGTGTTTTCTTCCGATACGACGCCCAAGACGGCAGGGCGGAAGATACGGATGAAAAATGCGGACACCGTGCGGCTGAGGCTGCAGAATGCACAGTACAACGAACCTTTCGGAATCTACGATGTGGCGGTGGAATTTACAGAAAACGGAAGATACAGGGGGTGACCGGATGAGGAAAATTGAACCCGCAGATTATGCGGGAAAGGGGCTTTCGGGAAGGCCAAACCCGCTGGGGCTCAGCGTGGCGGCGGCGCAGAGGGCATTTGACGAGATGGCACTGGATGTGCTGATCCCGATTTTTAATGAGAATATGGACAGCCTGGACGCGATGCAGTTGGAAAGCCGTGTGGCTTCTGATGATATTGAGAGGCTGCGGATCGGGGAAAACGGGGTGCTGGAGACCTCGGCGGACGGAATGAACTGGAAAGGCGTGGTGGCGGCAGACCATGTGACGGTGGCGATCAGGCCCAAAACATCTGCCCTGAGCCTTACGGCAGCGGGCTGGGCAGCGAGCGGAGAGAACTTTGTACAGACAGTGCAGGTAAGCGGCGTGACAGGGGACACCCTTGTAACGCTGCTGCCGACAGCGGCCCAGGCGGTGCAAATGCTGGAGGACGGGACGGCCGCCCTGATCCCGGAGAGCGGGACGGGGACTGTGTCGGTGACATCGGTGGGTGCGGCTCCCACTGTCGACATGACATTGGAGATCCTTTTGCAGGAGGTGAACGCGGAATGACGGGGCAGGGAATTGTGACAGGCGCAGGCGGAGGAGGGCTCAGCATTTTCTGTCAGGAGGCCGAGCCCTCTAAAGATGGGCTTTGGATCAAGGACGGCAGCATTAGTAAGGTTGTGGTTGCAGACCTGGTGCATGGAGCGGAGGAGAGTTATTCGACCGGAGACAGCGCTTCGACAACTTCCGATATTCCAAGGTGCAATACGCCAAGAAATGCGTTTTGTGCCGTTGGAAACGTGCTTTATATTTTTAGAGACAATACCTCCGCTTCTTTTTGTACCCAAAAGTATGATACTGAGACTGGCGTTTTTACTTCGGTTACCGCGCTTACTGCTGCGGCAAACGCGGTGGCTTTGCATTACGGCGGCTTTATTTATCTGTTTGGCGGAGGATACACGAAGAACTCAAGCACTTATTCAGCCACTTCGGCGGCTGTTTATAAGATCGATGCGGAGACGGAGGTAAAAACACAGATCACAAACATGGCCGGCGCCGCCGCAAACGCGCCCCATGCCCTGATGGGCAGTACGGTGTACTTTTTTGGCGGAAGAACGGCCAACAGCGCAAGAGAAGCGAGCACCAGCACACGTCAAATTTATGATTTGGAAACGGAAACGGCGTCTACTTTTACAACTGTCAGCAAAGGTATGCCGTCTATTGGACTTGTCGGCAGCGTAATATATCAGCTTAACCGGATGTACTACGACGATAGCTGGACAAGGGACAGTTACTGTTATAAATACGATACAGCGTCGGGAGTAGAGACGCTATTAGGAACATCAAACAGCGCCGACATGTGGACTACTTCCACGCGGCCACAGAATTTAATGGCCCCTACCTTAAGCTGGGGTAGTAATATTTATCTTTTGGGCGGGGTTTCAGCAGGTACTACGGCGTCAGGTACACAGAGTCAGACGGTAGTCAGGTTCGATGCAGACACGGAACTGTTCACTATGACGGATGCGACCACATATGACCTTACATCATCTTATCCGGGATCTACGTATGGTTATTATTTTGCTCCTTGCACCCAGATAAACGACAAAGCATATCTTTTGGGGAACGGAACAAATGACGCTCTTAATGCGACCATAACGATATTCACCGCCGCAGGCGACAACTACGACCTGAACACCGCGGTGGTGCATCTCTCCGAGGCGGGGGTTTACAAACCGACCCTTATGCAGAGCGGCAAAATGACCCTGAAACCCCGGGTAAAACGCGTTATGAAACAGACCGCTGACGGACTTGTAACAGTAGCCGCAGCAGTAGTGGAGAACGGCGTGGCAACCGATATTATTTAAAATTTGAGGAGGAAAGCACTATGTACACCGCTTATATCGTAAAAGCAGACGAGACCGCAAAGGACGCCCGCGTGGCGAATGCTATCGTAAACCTAAAGCTCTCGGGTGAGGACGTTGTGTGCCTTGCGGATGATGGCTATGTAACCGAGATCGAAACTCTCAGAGCAATCAAAAAGATCGTTGGAGAC
>JALELV010000048.1 GCA_022768545.1 Oscillospiraceae bacterium | reverse complement strand
TCCTCCGCGTTTGTCCGCCGGGCCACCGGGGTGGACAATGTCTGTGAGCGGGCGGCGGTCTGTGCCGGGGGAAGCCTGCTTTTGCCCAAAACTGCCGGGGACGGGGTGACGATGGCCCTGGCCGCGCTTGACTATACATTTGATTTTGACAAGGGGGAACAGCTGTGAAAAAGCTTTTTGTGGTGGGTATCGGCCCGGGGGGAGGAAAGGGCCTCACCCGGGAGGCAGAGGCTGCGCTGGACGCCGCAGAGGTATTTTGCGGGTACCCTGTTTATATCGGCCTTCTGCGCCCCATGTGGCCGGATACCCCCGCCCTGACCACCCCCATGACTCGGGAGCTCGAGCGCTGCCATATGGCTTTGGAGAGCGCTTCAAAAGGCCGCACCACGGCCATGGTGTGCAGCGGGGACGCCGGGGTTTACGGCATGGCGGGGCCGGTGCTGGAGCTCTCCCCCCGGTACCCGGAGGTGGAAGTGGAGGTCCTGCCGGGGGTGACCGCTGCTCTGGGCGGTGCCGCGCTGCTGGGAGCCCCGCTGATGAACGACTTTGCGGTGGTCTCTCTCTCCGACCTGCTCACCCCCTGGGAAACGATTGAAAAAAGGCTGCGCGGGGCCGCATTGGCGGATTTTTCCGTTTGCCTTTACAACCCCGTCAGCCGGCGCCGGGCCGGGCATCTCCGCCGTGCCTGCGAGATCCTGCTGGAAAGCAAAAGCCCGGAGACGGTATGCGGCTGGGTAAAAAAGATCGGCCGTGAGGGGCAGGAGCACCGTCTCTGCACGCTAAAAGAACTGAGCGGGGAACCGGTGGACATGTTCACCACCGTCTTTGTGGGAAACAGCTCCACCAGGGCAGTAGGCGGGCGGATGGTGACGCCCCGGGGGTATGAGACGAAATGAAAAAGATCCTGCTCTTTGCCGGCACCTCTGAGGGGAGGCGCCTGGCGCAAATGCTCTCCGCCCTGCCGGTGGAGCTTACGGTCTCGGTGGCCACGGAATACGGAAGGGAAGCCCTCTCCGGGGCCTGTAACGGGGAGATCCTTGTGGGCAGAATGAGCCTGGAGGAGATGGAAAGGGCCTTTTTGAAAAAAGACTGCCTTGTCGTGGACGCCACCCATCCCTATGCGGTGGAGGTAAGCAAAAACCTGCGCCGGGCGGCGGAAAGCACCGGGACGCGTCTACTGCGCTGCCTGCGCCCGGAGGCAGCCGGCGAAAGCTGCCTTTTTGCGGAAGACGCCCGGGCGGCCGCCGGTATGCTGGAAAAGGAGCCGGGAAACATCCTTCTGACCACCGGTTCCAAGGAGCTTTCCGCTTTTTCGGGGCTGCCCCGTGGCAGCCTTTACGCCCGGGTGCTCCCCACCGTGGAATCGATCCGGGCCTGCGAGGAGGCAGGGCTCCCTCACAGCCATATCATCGCCATGCAGGGCCCCTTTGGGGCGGAGCTCAACGCCGCTATCCTCCGCCGGTACCGCATCAGCGTGATGGTGACCAAAGACGGCGGGGCGGCGGGGGGATTTGAAGAAAAGGCCATGGCCGCGCGGGAGACCGGGACACAGCTACTGGTCATCCGGCGGGCGGGCCGCGAGGAAGGATACAGCCCGGAGGAGATCCTTCGGATTATTAAAAAGGGGGAACTGGCGTGAAAATTACTTTGACCGGCTGCGGGATGGGGACCCCCGGCTCCCTGACCGGGGAGGCGCGGGAGGCGCTGCGGGAAGCCGACCTCATCATCGGGGCGCCCCGCCTTCTGCAAAGCCTGCCGGAGGGGAGCTGTAAAAACCGCCTGGCCAGCACAAAACCCGACGATATCCTGCAGAAGATTGATCATTCCGGGGCCGTGCGGGTGTGTGTGGCCTACAGCGGGGATACCGGCTTTTACAGCGGGGCACAGAGTCTCTCCCGCCTGCTGGAGGGGCGCCCGGATGTAGAGTGGAGGGTAATCCCTGGGGTTTCCAGCCTCGCCTATTTTGCCGCCCGGGCGGGCTTTGGCTGGCAAGGGGTGCGCACGGTGAGCGCCCACGGGCGGCAGTGCAGCGCCCCGGCATATCTGCGGGAGGGAGACCCGGTGTTTTTCCTCACCGGGGGGGCCCTGGGCCCGGCGGAGCTCTGCCGCCAGCTGTGCGGGGCGGGGATGCAGGACGCCCGGGTGACCGTGGGGGAGGAGCTCTCTTACCCTGGGGAGTCCATCATTCGCGGAACGGCCGGGGAGCTTGCCGTGCGGGAGTTTAAACCGCTCTCGGTCATGCTGGCGCAGTGGGATGGCGGAGAGCCGCCGGTCCCCGGTATCCCGGACGGGGAATGGATCCGTGGCACGGTGCCTATGACCAAACAGGAGGTGCGCGCCGCCGCTTTGGCAAAGCTGAGGGTACGGCGCGGAGATACCCTTTACGACGTGGGAGCGGGGACAGGGGCCGTCTCGGTGGAGCTTGCCATAGCCGCCGGGCACGGGGAGGTATACGCTGTGGAGCAGGAGGAGGACGCCTGTGCGCTCATCCGGCAAAACAGCAAAAAATTTCACGTTGCAAACCTGCACCTGATCTGCGGCAGGGCCCCGGAGGCCCTGAAGGAGCTTCCCGCCCCGGACGCTGTATTTGTCGGGGGAAGCGGCGGAGCGCTCCGGAACATTCTTGAGGCGGTCTTACAGAAAAAGCACAGCGTACGGGTGTGCATCAGCGCCATCGCGGTGGAGACCTTGTCGGAGGCCCTGACGGGAATGCGGGAGCTTGGCTTTACCGGCCTTGACGTGGCGCAGATCTCGGTCAGCCGGGCGAGGGAGGCCGGGCCTTACCATATGATGATGGCACAAAACCCGGTGTTCCTCATCAGCGGGGTGGGGCCGTGAGCCGGCTGATGTTTGCCGCCCCCTCCAGCGGCAGCGGAAAGACCGCAGTCACCTGTGCTTTTTTGGCGGCGCTTGCGGAAAAGGGCCTTTCCCCCCGGGCCTTTAAGTGCGGGCCCGATTACATCGACCCCATGTTTCACCGGAAGGTGCTGGGGGTGCCCTCTTATAACCTGGATCTGTTTTTCTCCCCGCCCGGTGTGGTGCTCAGCCTTTTGAGCCGGCACATGCCGGAGGACGGTTTTGCCGTGCTGGAGGGAGTGATGGGGTTTTACGACGGTGTGGGCGGTGTCACCGACCGGGCCGGAAGCTGGCACCTTGCCCACGTTACCGATACCCCCGTGGTGCTGGTGGTACAGCCCAAAGGGCAGAGCCTCACCCTGGCGGCCCAGATCAAGGGGCTGCAGGCTTTTCGGGAGCAGAGCCATCTGGCGGGGCTGCTGCTTAACCGCTGCAGTGACAGGCTCTGCCGCACCCTTGCCCCCATGCTGGAACGGGAGACCGGCCTTAAGGTGTTCGGCTGCCTGCCGGAGACGGATGCCGCCTGCTTTGAGAGCCGGCATCTGGGCCTTGTGACGGCGGAGGAAATAGACGGCCTTCGGGAAAAGATCTTTTCCCTGGGCCGCACGCTGGAAGAGACGGCGGATATCGACGGGCTCATCGCGCTGGCGGCCTCCGCGCCAAAGCTTCCCCCAAGCGCGCCTCTCATACCGCTCAGCCCGCCGCGGGCCAAAATTGCTGTGGCAAGGGACCGGGCCTTCTGTTTTTACTACGAGGATAATTTGGAGCTTTTAAGGGAGATAGGGGCAGAGCTTGCTTTTTTCAGCCCCCTGGAGGACGTAGAGCTGCCAAGCGGGGCTTCCGGGCTCTATCTTGGGGGCGGGTACCCGGAGCTCTGGGCCGCCGCCCTTTCGAAAAATGTCTCCATGCGCCGCGCGGTCTGCCGGGCGGTTGCGGCGGGGATGCCCACGGTGGCCGAGTGCGGCGGGTTCCTCTACCTGCAGCGGGAGCTTGAAAACGAGCGAGGAGAGCGTTTCCCCATGTGCGGGGCGCTGCCGGGGAGGGGGTTCCCCACCGGGGGCCTGCGGCGTTTTGGCTATACAGAGCTCACCGCCCGGGAGGACAGCCTGCTCTTTTGCCGTGGACAGCGTATCCCCGCTCACGAGTTTCATTACTGGGACTGCACCGAGAACGGGGCGGGGCTCACTGCCCAAAAGCCTTCTTCCGGCCGGGAGTGGAGCTGCTGCATCACAGGGGAAACCCTGTATGCCGGCTTTCCGCATCTGTACTTTTACGCCTGCCCGGAGATGGCCCAGCGCTTTGTGCGCGCGGCGGAAAAATTTGGAGGGATCATAAAATGACATGGGAAAAACTGCTGCTGCTGGCTTCCAAAGCGCCGGACAAACAGGCCGGGCAGGCGGCGAAGCGCCGCTGGGACAGCATTGCAAAGCCGCTGGGGAGCTTGGGGCTTTTGGAACAGTCGGTGGAAAAAATAGCCGCTCTGACGGGCCAGCCGGATTATTCGATCGGTTCCCGGGCGGTGCTGGTGTTCTGCGCCGACAACGGCGTGGTGGAGGAAGGGGTCACCCAGACAGGCAGCGGCGTCACCGCGTCAGTGGCCCGGAACCTGGCCGCCGGCACCACCGCCGTCTGTGTGATGGCAAAAGAGGCTCACTGCCGGGTCATCCCGGTGGACGTGGGTATCCTGAACATGCCGTCTGTGCCGGGGCTGCTGAGCCGCCGGGCGGCAAACGGAACAGGCAATATTGCCCGCGGCCCGGCCATGACCCGGGAGGAGGCCAAGGCAGCCGTGCTTGCCGGGGCAAACCTGGTGGAGGAACAGATGGCCTTGGGGGTAAAGATCTTCGCGGTGGGGGAGATGGGCATCGGCAACACCACCACCGCCAGCGCCCTCTCCTGCGCGCTGCTGGGGGAAACCCCGGAGCGCATGACCGGGCGCGGGGCGGGGCTCTCCGCCCAGGGGCTTGCGAAGAAGGTGGATGTGGTGCGGCGGGCCCTTGCGGCAAACCAGGACGCCTTTCAGGACCCGTTGGGTACTTTGGCCGCCGTGGGAGGGCTCGATATCGCCGCTATGGCCGGGGCCTTTCTGGGCGGGGCTGCCCTGGGGGCCCCCATGATAGTGGACGGGGTCATCTCCGCGGCGGCGGCCCTTGCCGCCGCAAGGCTTGCCCCGGGGGCGGAAAAAGCCATGATAGCAGGGCATGTCTCTGCAGAGCCGGCCGGGGCGCTGCTGCTGCATGCCCTGTGCCTGGAGCCGCTCATCACCGCCCGCATGCGGCTGGGAGAAGGCACTGGAGCGGTAGCTGCCCTTCCGCTTCTGGATATGGCCTATGCCGTCTACCGTTCGGGAGGAACCTTCGAGCAGGCTGAGATCGAGGCCTACCGGCCGCTGTGAGGAGGGGGGAGCATGTTTACCTTTATTTTGGGCGGAAGCGCCAGCGGGAAAAGCGCCTTTGCGGAGCGGATGGCCGCGGCCCTGCCCGGCCCACGCTATTATATCGCCACCATGCAGCCCTTCGACCGGGAATGTGAGCTTCGCATTGCAAGGCACCGTGCCCAGCGGGCGGGGCTTGGCTTTTCCACCGTGGAATGCCCCATGGGACTGGAAAAGCTTTCGCTGCCCCGGAGGGGCACGGTGCTGCTGGAATGTGTGGGGAACCTGACGGCCAACGAAATGTTTTCTCCCCAAGGCGCGGGGGACGGGGCGGCAGAGGCTGTTCTGCGGGGCGTTTTCCATCTGCTGCCCCAATGTGCGCATCTTATCGCGGTGGGCAACGAGGTGTTCTGCGGCGGGGCAGACTACGACCCCTCCACACTGCGCTATCTTCAGCAGATGGCGCTCATCAACCGTGGGTTGGCCGCCCGGGCGGACCGGGCCGTGGAGGTCTCCGCCGGGATCCCGATTTTTCACAAAGGAGCCGGACGATGAATTTTTTCAGAACCATTGCCGTGGCGTTTTCCATGTTTTCCGCCGTCCCCATGCCGCGGGTGGAATGGGACCAAAATACGATGCGCTATGTGCTGGCGGCTTTTCCGCTGGTGGGGGCGGCGGAGGGGCTGGCCCTCTGGGGCTGGGCGGCGCTGTGCGAAGTGCTGGGCTTTGGGGGCCTGCTGCCCGCCGCGGGTTTCTGCCTGATCCCGGTATTCATGACCGGCGGGATCCATCTGGACGGGTACTGCGACACCTGTGACGCCCTTGCAAGCCACGGTACGCCGGAGCGGAAGCAGGAGATCCTGAAGGACCCGCACACCGGCGCCTTCGCCGTGATCCGCCTGTCCGCGTACTTTCTGGCCTCGCTGGCGCTCTGCAGCGCCCTGCGGGCCGACCGGAGCTCCCTGTTCTGCCTGGGCTGCGGCCTGGTACTCGGCAGGGCGCTCTCCGGCCTGGCGGTAGCCTCTTTTCCTCTGGCGCGCTCCACCGGCCTTGCCCATACCTTCGCTACGTCGGCGGACCGGCGCCGGGTGCGCCGGGTGCTTTTAGCCGAGATATTGTTCTGTCTGGCTTTGATGCTCGCGGCGGGAGGGCTGCGCGGAGCCGCCATGGCCCTGGCGGCGGGGCTGCTGTTCTGGCACTGCCATTTCCGGGCGGTGCGCTCCTTCGGGGGGTTCAGCGGAGACCTGGCCGGTTGGTTTTTGCAGCGCTGCGAGCTTGGAATGTTAGGGGCACTGGTGCTGATGCAGCATCTGATCTCACTGTAAAGGGAAGGTTTTTTATGGTTTTTGTATTTGGCCCGCTTTTTTCCGGCAAACGGGAATATATCAAAAATGTTCTTGGCTACTCGGAGGAGGACTTTGCTTTTTGCCCTGAGGAGGCAGGCCCCGTGTTGGTAAACGCCCAGGAGCTTGCCCCAAACTGCCCCGACCTGGAGGCCCTCTGCGAGGTGCTCTGCGCCCGGGAGGTGGTCTCGGCGGCGGAGACCGGCTGCGGCGTTGTGCCGGCGGACCCGGTGGAAAGGGCCGCCCGGGAGGCTTCGGGGCGGCTTTGTGTTCTGCTGGCGGCACGGGCCGAAAAGGTCATACGGGTATGGTGCGGCCTTCCGGAGGTGCTCAAAGGATGAAACTGCTGCTGCTTCGCCACGGCGAGACCGCCGGGAACCGTGAAAAGCGCTATATTGGCCGCACAGACGAGCCTCTCTCCCCGCCGGGGAGGGCCGCCCTTTCCCCCAGCAAAGAGGACCTGTCTGTTCAAAGCGTTTATGTAAGCCCCCTCTGCCGCGCGCAGGAGACCGCCCGGATCCTTTTTCCGGGAGCTGTCCTGCGTATAGAGCCGGGCCTTCGAGAGATGGATTTCGGCATCTTTGAGGGGAAAAACTGGCTTGAGCTGCGGGACGACCCGGCCTACACCGCTTGGGTGCTCTCTGGCTGTGAGGCTCCCTGTCCGGAAGGCGAGGGACGTGCCTTCTTCTGTCGGCGCAGCTGCGCGGCCTTTGCCGGAGCGGTGTCGCAGAGCCTTGGCAGAGGGGAGCGCTTTGCCGCGGTGGTGGCCCATGGGGGCACCCTGATGGCGGTGATGGAGCGCTTCTGCGGGGTACCGTATTTTGAGGGAGGGGCCCCCTGTGGGTGCGGCTGGCTTCTGGAAATCACCCCGGAAGCGTGGGAGAGGGGAACAGTCCTTTCCGCGAGGCGGATCCTGAGAACGGAGGAGAGAACATGAGCCTGCTTATCCTGCCCTGTGCTTTTCTGCTGGACCTGCTTTTGGGAGATCCACGCTGGCTGCCTCATCCGGTGGTACTGATGGGGAAATGCATTTCAGGCTCTGAAAAAGTGCTGCGCAGGCTTTTTCCCAAAACCCCGGCGGGGGAGCTTGCCGCCGGGCTGGTGCTGACGCTGGCGTTGCCCTGCGGGGTATTTGCCGGGGCCGCCGGTATCCTTTGGGCGGCCGGACGTGTTTCCCCCTGGCTTTCCTTTGCGCTCTCCGTATTCTGGAGCTTTCAGTGCCTGGCAGCGCGGGACTTAAAAAAAGAGAGCATGGCGGTGTATCGGGAGCTTAAGGGGAAGGACCTTGCCTCCGCGCGCCGGGCGGTGGGCCGCATCGTAGGAAGGGACACCGACGCCCTCACCCATGAGGGCGTTATCCGGGCGGCGGTAGAAACGGTGGCCGAAAACTTCAGCGACGGCGTGGCCGCCCCCATGCTTTTTCTGCTTTTTGGGGGTGCGCCCCTGGGCCTTGCCTACAAAGCAGTCAACACGATGGATAGCATGGTCGGATACCGAAACGACCGGTATCTCTATTTTGGCCGTGCCGCCGCCCGTCTGGACGACGCGGTAAACTTTCTGCCCGCCCGCCTCTCGGCATTTTTGATGGTCACGGCCGCTTTTTTAACGCGTCTGGACGGGAAAAATGCGTTTTATATCTGGAGGCGAGACCGCCAAAACCACAAGAGCCCCAACTCCGCCCAGACGGAGGCGGCCTGTGCCGGGGCGCTGCGGGTGCGGCTGGCGGGGGACGCCTGGTATTTTGGAAAGCTCGTCCCCAAGCCCTATATCGGCGATGACCTCCGCCCGGTGGAGGCGGAGGATATTCCCAGAGCGAACCGGCTGATGATGGCCTCCTCCTGGCTTTGCCTGGGGCTTTGCCTGCTTGCCGGGGCGGGGGCGCGCCTTCTTGCGGCGCTTATTTAAAAAGCAAAAAGGAGTTGACGGATATGCTGACCCACGGCGGAGACTGGCAGGGCTACCGGGAACATTACGGAGCCGATGCGTTGGATTTTTCGGCCAATATCAGCCCCCTGGGGCTTCCGAAGGGGATAAGGGAAGCGGCGATAAAAGCGCTTTCCCACGCCGACCGGTACCCGGACCCCCTCTGCCGGGAGCTGCGGCGGGCCATTGCCCAAAAGGAGGGAGTCCGCTTTGAAAACATCTGCTGCGGGAACGGCGCGGCGGACCTGATCTTTCGTCTGACATCCTGCCGGAGGCCCCGCCGGGCACTGGTGACGGCCCCCTCCTTTGCCGAATACGAACAGGCGCTTTCCGAAGGCGGGTGCCGCGTGGAATATTATACCCTCTCCCCGGAGAAAGGCTTTATGGCGGGGGAAGATATCTTAGAGCGCATTGTCCCGGGGCTGGACATGCTTTTTCTCTGTGAGCCAAACAATCCGACGGGCGCCTTCACCCCAAAGACCCTCCTGCTGCGTATTGTCCGGCGCTGTGCCGAGACAGGGACGCTCCTCGTCGTGGACGAATGCTTTGCAGATCTCACAGAATACCCCGCCTCCCACACGCTGAAAGGGGAGCTTGAGCGTTTCCCCGGGCTTTTGCTGCTCAAAGCCTTTACCAAGCTCTACGCTATGGCCGGCCTCCGCCTGGGCTACGCCCTGTGCAGCGACGCCGCCCTAACTGCCGCTCTTCAGCAGACAGGGCAGCCCTGGGCGGTCTCCAGCGTAGCTCAGGCGGCGGGGGTCGCCGCTTTGGGGGAGGACGCCTATGCCGAACGGGTCAGGCGCCTGACCGCGTCGCAGCGCCCCCTGCTGCAGGAGGGGCTTTCCCGGCTCGGAATGCTGGTGTTCCCCGGCAGCGCCAATTATATCCTGTTTTACAGCCCCTTTCCACAGCTTGGAAAACAGCTTGCCGCCGCTGGGGTGCTGATCCGGGACTGCTCCAACTACCGGGGGCTTGGAGCAGGGTGGTACCGCACCGCCGTCCGTACCCCAGAGGAAAACCGCCGCCTCCTGGAGGAGATGGAACGGGTACTGGAGGGGAGGGCGTAATGCATATTCTTTGTATCATAGACGGCATGGGGGATGAGGGCTTTTCCTTCAGTCGGATGCCCACACTGCGGCAGGCGGCCCGAGAGGGCGCCTGGGGCCTTTTTGATACTGTCCCCCGCGGCATGAGCCCGGAGACGCTGCCTTGTACGTTATCCCTGCTGGGGGTGCCGGAGGAGCTCATCCCGCGGTTTGGCCGGGGCGCGGCGGAGGCATTGGGGGCGGGGCTCTGCCCGGAACCGGAGGATCTGATCCTCCGGGGAAGCTGGGTGTCACTGGACAGAAAGGGCCGGGTGACCGGGTTTGCCCGGCCGCCGGAGAAGCTTCCGGATGGGGTGTTCCCTCTGGAAGGATACCGCTCGCTGATCCTGTTAAAAGGCGCCGCCGGGGATGCAGCCGGGCTTGTGGTGTTCCCGCCCCACGACGCCTTCGGAGCGCTCTGGGAAGAGCTTTCTCCCCGTGGAGAGGGGGTTCTGCCGGGGCTCTTCGCCTCCTGGCGGGAGGGGGACAGGGCTTTGATCCCCTGGGGAGCTTCTTCCGGGCGCCTGCCGGAATTTTCCCGTCCCGGCACAGCGGTAGCCGCCGCGGGGGTCGTCAAAGGGGCGGCGCGGGCTCTGGGGATGAAGCTCATCTGCCCCCGCGGCGCCACCGGGGAGACGGACACCGACCTTTTTGCAAAGCTTGCGGCGGCAGAGCAGGCGGAGGAAGCCGGAGAGAGCTTCTGCCTGCTGCATGTAGGCGGGGCGGACGAAGCCGCCCACCGGAAGGACGCGCGGGAAAAAGCAGAGTTTCTGCGGCGGGTGGAGAGGGAGCTTCTCCCCGGGCTGTTTATTCCGGGGCGCCGGGTGCTCCTCTGCGCCGACCACGGTTCCAGCCCCGGCACCGGGGCCCATCTGAGCACGCCGCAGCCCTTTGTGCTTTTCGGCGGGGCGCGGCGGGGAAATTTGGGGCTTCTGCCCGGCGGGAGGGCAATTTCGCTTTTGGAGGAAGAAATATGGCCAGGTCTATCATGATACAGGGCACCACGTCCAGCGCGGGAAAAAGCTTTCTTGCGGCGGGGCTCTGCCGCATTTTTTACAGGGATGGCTACCGGACGGCGCCCTTTAAAAGCCAGAACATGGCGCTCAACAGCTATATCACCCGCGACGGCCTGGAAATGGGCCGCGCCCAGGTGATGCAGGCGGAGGCGGCGGGCCGCGAGCCGGATGTACGGATGAACCCCATTCTGCTGAAACCCACCAGCCATATGGGAAGCCAGGTCATTGTAAACGGTGAGGTACGGGGCACCATGTCCGCGGCGGAATATTTCCAACACAAGGCCGATCTGATCCCGGAGGTCAAAAGGGCCTACGCATCTTTGGCGGCGGAAAACGATATGATCGTTCTGGAAGGGGCGGGGAGCCCGGCGGAGATCAATTTAAAGGAAAACGACATCGTCAACATGGGAATGGCCGCCATGGCGGACGCCCCTGTGCTGCTGGTGGGGGATATCGACCGTGGCGGCGTTTTTGCCAGCCTCTACGGCACCGTGGCCCTGCTCACCGAAGAGGAGCGGCACCGGGTAAAAGGGCTTGTTATCAACAAGTTCCGCGGGGATGAAGAGATCCTCCGGCCGGGTCTTGCCATGCTGGAGGATCTCACCGGGATCCCGGTGCTGGGGGTGGTCCCCTATCTGGAGATGGACCTGGACGACGAAGACAGCCTTTCCCCGCGTTTAGATAAAAAAACGACACAAAAACCGGTGGATATCGCCGTGATCCGCCTGCCCTATCTCTCCAATTTTACCGATTTTATCCCTCTGGAGCGGCATCCATCCCTGGGAGTGCGCTATGTCCGCTCCGCCGGGGAGCTCAAACATCCCGACCTCGTCATCCTCCCCGGCACCAAAAACACCATGGATGACCTTCTCTGGCTGCGCCAGAGCGGGCTGGAGGCGGCTGTCTGCCGGCTGGCAGAGGAGGGGATTCCGGTCCTCGGCATCTGCGGCGGGTATCAGATGATGGGGCTCACCCTGCGGGACCCTTTGAATGTGGAGCGCGGCGGCGAGCTGCGGGGCATGGGGCTGCTTCCGGTACAGACGGAATTTACCCCTCAAAAGACGCGCACGCGGGTACAGGCAGGGCTTTGCCCTGAGACAGGCTTTTTTAAGGCCCTGGCCGGGAAAGAGGCGGAGGGATATGAGATCCATATGGGGCGCACAGCCCGGGAGCAGGGCTGTGCGCCGTTTGCCGTGCTTTCCGCCGGGCCGGATGGGGCGGTATGCGGCAGCGCGGCGGGAACCTACCTCCACGGCCTTTTTGAAAGCAGTGCCGTCACCGATGCGCTGGCCCGGGCCCTCTGCCTCCGGAAGGGCATCTCTCCCGAAGAGGCACAGGGGACAGACCACATGTCTTATAAAGAAAAGCAGTACGATTCTCTTGCCGGGGCCCTGCGGCGTTGCCTTGATATGGAGGCCGTTTACCGCATCTGTGAGGAGGGGGTAAAATGAGCGGGCTTATCCATCTTTACTGCGGGGAGGGAAAGGGCAAGACCACCGCCGCCATGGGCCTTGCGCTTCGGGCCTTCGGGCAGGGAAAAACGGTTCTTATCCTGCAGTTTTTAAAAGGAAGAGACAGCGGCGAGGTAAAAGCGCTCAAAGGCCTGGGCATTCCGGTGCTCCGTGGCAAGGCCGGGGAAAAGTTTTCCCGTGATATGACCCGGGCGGAGAGGGAAGAGACCCGGGCGCTCAACACAGAGCAGCTTTCCCTTGCGGTGCACACGGCCCGGGAGGAGGGCTGCGATATTCTCATACTGGACGAGGCGGCCGCGGCGTACCGGCTGAACCTTGTGGACCGGGAGATGCTGCGGGAGCTTGTCGAAAATAAGCCGACCCGGCTGGAGCTGGTGCTCACCGGGCGTGACCCCGCCCCCTTTATGCGTGACGCCGCCGATTATATTACCGAGATGAAAAAAATCCGCCACCCCTACGACAAGGGGACGGCGGCAAGAAGAGGTGTTGAGTTTTGAACGGAAAAATTCCCTGTATGCTGCCCGGAGAAATCGAAAAGCAAAGTTTTGCTATCCTGACCGAAGAACTGGGACAGATCGCCATTCCCCCGGAGCACGAGGCTGTGGTCAAGCGGGTCATCCACACCACGGCGGATTTTGACTACGCCCGCACCCTCTGCTTTTCCCCGGGAGCTGTGGCCGAGGGGGTCCGTGCCCTGCGGGAGGGCGCTCACATCGTCACCGATACCCAGATGGCACGGGCGGGAGTCAGTGCCCGCACCCTGCAGGGGCTTGGCGGGGCGGTCCACTGCTTTATGGGGGATGAGGATGTGGCCGAAAAGGCAAAAGCCCGCGGCGTCACCCGTGCTGCCGTCAGTATGGAAAAAGCGGCGGAGCTCAAATTCCCCCTGATTTTGGCTGTGGGCAACGCCCCCACCGCGCTGATCCGCCTGTCGGAGCTGATCGAAGAGGGGGAGATCTCCCCGCGCCTTATCATCGGAGTTCCGGTGGGGTTTGTCAACGTGGTGGAGAGCAAGGAGATCATCATGAACACCGGCGTCCCATATATCGTCGCCAGGGGCCGCAAGGGAGGCAGCGGCGTGGCGGCGGCGGTGTGCAACGCCCTGCTGTACGAGGCCTCCGGCCGAACACTTTAAAAGGGACGGAGGCCTTTGCGGCGGGGTTAGGACTCCCGTTCCGTATTTTTTTCTATCAGCGCTTTGATACGGCTCTCCGGGTAGGATAAAAGCCGGCCGTAGCGGCGGGCAAGCTCTATCCGGAAATGCCCGCAGTACAGCCCCCGCGCTTTTAATGTCTGTTTTTTCTCTTTTAACTGCAGATAGGCATCTCGACCAGCATCATCCCGGTAAAAAATAATATTGCATTTATCCCGGTTCATGGTGACAGGGAAGAGGTCGGTGATCAGCGGGTCGTCCTCCAGAAAAAAAGAAAGGCCATATCGGCCGGAGACATCCGCGGCAAATTCGAGATATTCCCTTCTCTCCTCCGGCGAGGAGAAGGGGTGGCTCAGGGCAAGGTCCTTTACGCCGGCATGGACCATCTCGCAAAAGCACTCCATAACGCCGCAGCGAAAAGAATATAGATCCAACTGTCTCATAAGCGTGACCCTCCTTTCCCGCCGCAGAGGGCGGGGGCGTTATTTCAAAGAGCAGCTGTTTCGCGGCTGCTTTTTTACTTGTCCAAGACCCGCCCCTGACGCAGGAGGAATATGGCAGCAAGAGCGCCTTTTAAAAAAGCGGTTCCCGCATCGGCTCGGGGGCAATGGGTAAAAAAAGTCCGCCCATCCGGGCGGAAAAACAAAAGGAACGGAGAACAGTAGGTTAGGGATGTTTGTATTGTACTCCCGTCGGAAATTAAAATTTGTCGAAAACAGGGGGATAAAAGATATTTATCACTATATCTTGTGGCTAAAGAAAGAGGCAGGGCATATATAACCGCTTAAAATGCTTATTTCATATTGGCCGGCCTTTCAAAAAACTGTTTTCCGGGGGCAGAGGTGCTTCCCCTCACTTTCAGCTCCGGGTGAAAAAGCTGCGTCAAACATTCCCCCGCGCTTTCGTCTTTTAAGATCTGAGAAAGGCGGAGCATGGCGGCACGGGCCATTTTGTCCAGGGGCTGTGCCACCGTGGTAAGAGGGGGCTGAAGCACATCTGAAAAAAACAAATCGTCAAAGCCAATCAGGGAGATATCCTCCGGAATTTTGATCCCAAGGCGGTAAAGCTCCTTATATACACCATAGGCCATCATATCATTGAAGGCGAAAATGGCAGAGACTTTCTGCCGGAGAAGGGAAGGGAGGGCCGCGGCGGCGCTTTCCACCAGCAGGTCTCCCTCTGCCACCAGGGCAGGGTCATAGGGAATGCCGCATTCCTCCAGGGCCTGGCGGAACCCGGCCAGCCGCTCCTGAAAGCTGGTAAGCCCCAAAGGCCCGCAGAGACAGCCGATCCGCCGGTGTCCCAAGTCGATCAGATGCCTTGCCGCCAGATAGCCGCCTTCAAAATGGTCAAGCACCACCGCCTCTATGGAACGGGTGCGGAACAGACGGTCGATCAGCAACACCGGGATCCGCAAAGAGCGCACCGTTTCCAGGCACTTTTTGGTCATTTCCGGGTCGGCAAACTCCGATTGCGCCAGAATAATGGCGTCCACACCGCGGTCGGCAAAAAGATGCAGATAATGCAGGGCTTTTTCCGGGCTGCCGTTGCTGTTGCCTAAAATAAGGCAATAGCCCAGCTCGTTGGCGGCTGCTTCCAGATGGTTGGTGTAGGCGGCAAAAAAGATATTGCTGTTGTCCGGTATGATCAACCCGATGGTATTGGTCTTTTTGGTCACCAGGCCCACTGCCAGCTGGTTGGGACGGTACCCCAGCTCCTTTGCAGCTTCCAGCACAGCGGCTCTGGTTTCGGGAGAAAGGGAGACAGGGCGATCGTTCATCACCAGCGAAACAGTGGAAATGGAAACACCGGCTTTTTTGGCTACGTCCTTAATGGTTGGCCGCAATCCGATCCCTCCAAGCATGGGAATATTATAATAATTTTACGATATCACATTCTGAAACCGTTGTCAAAAAAACGTTTTAGTAATTTTAACAATATAAATTTGCGCAAAACAAAAATCAAGATTACAAATTGACTTATTAAACAGTTCTATCAAAATATATTTTCAAAATATAGGGAATTTTCAGAAAATATCTTGACTGAACCGTGAAAAAGTGATATCTTAATTTTAGAAAGCAATTAAAACGTTTTAGTTGAGAGGGGCGGTGAAATGTATCAGATCGGAATCATAGGCTGCGGTCAGATCTCCAAGGTGCGCCATGCGCCGGAATATAGCAAAAACCCGCACTGCCACCTCAAAGCTTTTTACGACGGCGACACCGCCCGGGCGGAGGCGATGGCAAAGCTGTACGGCGGTACGGCTTATAAAAGCTTGGAGGAACTGCTTGCCTGTGGGCTTGACGCCGTGAGTATCTGCGTTCCCAACCGGCTCCACTGCAGCTATACCGTGGCGGCGCTGAGGGCCGGCTGCCATGTGCTGTGCGAAAAACCTATGGCAACAAACCCGGAAGAATGCCGCAGCATGGTGGAAGCGGCGGAGGAAGCCGGTAAAGTTTTGATGATCGGCCATAACCAGCGCTATACTCCAACTCATCAGAAGGCACGGGAGCTCATTGCGGAGGGAAGGATCGGCCGAGTGCTCAGCTTCCGTACTACCTTCGGCCACGGCGGGCCGGAAAGCTGGTGCGGCCAGCAGAACCCCTGGTTTTACGACCGCTCCCAGGCACGCTTCGGCGCCATGGCGGATCTTGGGATCCACAAGGTGGATCTGATCCGTTATCTCACCGGGCAGGAGATCACCCATGTGACGGCGGCGACCGCCACCTTGGATAAGACCTACGCCGACAGCACGCCGGTGGACGTGGACGACAATGCGTTTTTTATCCTCCGCCTGGCAAGCGGCGCCGTGGGTACCGTTCACGCCAGCTGGACCTTTTACGGTGGGGAGGACAATTCTACCGTGCTGTACGGAAGCGAGGGAAGCCTTCATCTCTATGAGGATCCGGCCCATTCCCTGGTGGTGCACCAAAAGGACGGAGGGGTCTCCCGTTGGGACCTGGACGATATTGCCACCAACGAAGGGCAGAAAAACGGGAACTCCGCTTCCGTCGGTATCATCGACGCCTTTATCCGTTCCATTGACACCGGAGAGCCTTCCGTTTCCTCCGGAAAGGAGATCCTGCGTTCCATGGAAGCAGTGTTTGCCGCAGACCAGGCCGCCCGGGAGGGAAGGACCCTGGCCCTGCAGGTGGGGTAAAACGCCGCTTTTTACATGCGTCCCTGCGGCTTTGGGCTGCGGCGGGCAGTGTGGCCGAATCATCGCTTTTACAGCTTTTCCGTGTAAAAGCATATTATAAAACAGATGCGCACAGGCCGGCCTGCGCGCATCTGTTTTATGTTTTTCCGCTTCACACAGCTTTGTTTCCTTTTTTTGTCAGCAGCAATCCGGCGGCAAGGGCAGTGAGAGGGGCCACGCTTACAAGCCCAAAGCTGCCCACTATGGTGTCGATGATCTCCGCCGCGACATATTTGTAGTTAAAAACCGCGTACAAAGGGGTGCCCTGAGCCATAAACACCATCAGCAGTGCCACATACCCTCCGGAGTAGGCAAGGAGCAGAGTGGTGGTCATGGTGCCCATGGCGGCCCGACCCACATGAAAGCCGGACAGCGTGGCCTCACGCCAGCCGATCTCCGGCTTTTTCTGCACCACCTCGTAAACCGCGGAAGTGATGTCCACAGAAAGATCCATCACCGCCCCGGAAGAGCCGATAAAGATGCTTGCCATAAAGTTCTGTGTCAGATTCAGGCTCTGGTAACCGCTGTAAAGCAGGCTTTCGGAATAGGGCATAACGGCGCCGTGTATCTGAAACTGTTCGGTAAACAAAATTCCCAGCAGGCAGGTGACAGCCAGCCCGGCGGAGGCGCCGGAAACAGCCGACAGGGCCCGGCGGTCAAACCCGTATACCAGCGAGATGATCGCCACCGTAAGGCAAAAAGCGACAGCCAGGCCAATATAGATCGGGTGCCAGCCCTTCAGGTAGCAGGGCACCAATACCTTCCAGATGACAAGAATGGTAAAGAGAAAGGAAAGTATCGCCCGCAGCCCCGTCCTGCCCGCAAACAGGACCAGAAATGCCAAAAAGCAAAGCCCCAACAGGATCTCTTTTCCCATGCGGAAGTGGTCGATCATGCTGACGGAGAGGATGCTGCCGCCCTGGCTGTTGACCAGCACCAGGGCCCGGTCTCCCTCCGCAAAGAGCTTATCGTTCTCCAGCGAGCCGGAGAGAAGGTTTACCCCGGTGACAGTCTCTCCTTTCCAGGGACCGTTCAGCAGCGAGAGGGTACAGCGCTGTTCGCCGCTGCGGACAAGGCCTGTATCTACAATGGAGCTGTTATCTGTTTGCAGCACCTGCGCGGTACAGTGGTCTGCATCCCGGTAGATCACGGCGTCCTCGTAGCCGGTGGGGAGAAACCACAGCGCCGCAGTCAGGGCCAAAAACAGCAGTACCGGAAGATGGTGCGGCAGCCGTTTTATAAAATCGGAGGGTCGATTCATAAAAATATCCTTTCTGAGACAGGCAAAACGCGGGCGATCTGCGTCCGCGTTCTGCCTGTCTTTATTTTGGAAAAGCGCTTACTGAACTTTTAAAAGCTCCGCCATTTTAAAG
>JALELV010000041.1 GCA_022768545.1 Oscillospiraceae bacterium | reverse complement strand
CCCCGCCCCGCAGCGCCCAGAAGGTATCCAGCTCCAGCAGGACAAGCTTCGGGTCGGTGCTGTCCATCAGGTGGTCCAAGACGGTTTTCCGTTAAAATGCTGAAACTCATGGTAGTGGTGATGATAGTGAAAGGCCATGCCGTACCCGGCACAGAGCCGGGCTGCCTTCTCCAGCTGCCCGGCCTTTTCGAGGATATCGGGGATATCCCGGTAAAAGTTTGTCGCCAGCGCGACGTTCTTATAGCCGATTTCCGCCTGGCACTCCCAAAAACGTTTTATTCACTCCGCGCCATCCAGGGCAGTGTGGGAAACATGCACCCCGATGACCTGAAGGCCCAGCCCGTTCAACAGGCGGGCTCCCTCCCGGGAGCCCATGTGCAGGCCAAAATCGCAGCCGCCGGGGAAATGGCTGCTGACAGTTTCCAGATATCGGTACCCCGACTCCGCCGCTTTTTCCAGGGCGCCCCAGGGGTTCTGTGTCATGGCCCCGCGGATCGATGCGGTTTGAAGAGCTGCTTTCATGGCCATTCTCCTTTCCCGGAGCAGTTTGATGCCACTATTATGATACGGGGAAAATGGGAAGTCAATGCAATAATAAAAACGTTTCCGGAACGGAGGGTATGAACCGCCTGGCATCTCTTCTCTTTGCGGAAAAGGCGCCCTGGCCCCTGAAGGCGGCGGGAAGACCCTGCGCGGTGTTTACAAAACGGGCCGGAGGGCCCGTCAAAACCGCGCTTTGATATCCGTCCGCCGGCGCTTTTGCAGGAGGCCTTCGTTACCGTGCGGCCCGGGCAGAAAAAGCGCGGACACGCCTCAAAGGGGTTTCCAGCGCTCGTCGATGCGGCGGAACAGGCCATAGGTATAGGGGGAAAAGTACTTAGGCCAAAAATGGTTTGCCGCGGGGTTGATGGTCTCGTAATCTACTCCGCAGGAGGCTTTTCCCTCCTGGGCCAGCAGCTCCATGAGGGAGGAGAGAAGGGCCTGTGCGGCGCCGCTCCCCCGGAAGGCCGGCAGGCAGTAGGCCCCGCAGATGTTGTCGGTGGAGGGCACGGTGCAGGTGAAGTTTTCCCCTGCGCCGCCAAACTCCAGATAAGCGGCGTCCACGCCGTTTCGCGCCGCTATGAAAAAGCGCAGGCCGTCCGCCTCCGCCTCTGCCTTCAGTTCCCCGGCGGTCTGCCGGGGATGGGGGAAGAAAGTGGGGCTCTGCCCCAAGTGGCCGAGCACGCCGTTTCGAAAGGGCAGCAGGCGCTCCCAGTCCCGGCATTCCTCCACGCGGAAGCCGCCGCGCCCCTCTATGGGGGAGACAGGCCGCAGGGCGTCGCACAGGCGCAGGCCGAAGCCGTTTTCAAAAAAGAGGCGGAGAAGCGCCTTGTCCCAGGCGTAGACGGTGATGAGATGGGTGAAGAGGCCGTTTTCGGCCCAGAGGCGGGCCGCCGAGGTGTACAGAGCCTGCCAGACGGCGGGGCTTTCGGCGCCGTGGGCCCAAAGGGGAGAGTATATGCCGTCCGCCGTACCGAAATATGCTTTTCGGGGCTCCTCACAGCACAAAAAGCCCTTCAGGCGTCCCTCCTCCAGGGCGGCGACACTGAGGGGCAGGCAGAGGGAGGAAAGCTCCCGGCAAAACACGCCGGCGGCGTCCACGGGCGGAAGCAGAGGAAAGGCGCGGCGGGCACGGGCGTATTCTTCCGCGGCAAGGGCCGCGGCCTGGGGCACATGGGCGGCGGAAAAGGGCCGGATCTCGAGCATAAGTCAAACTCCTTTCTGGGCGGAGGCTACCGGCCGGTGATGCGGTCCGCCACGTACAGGCCGTTGGCAGCTGCCTGAGCCAGAGAGCGGGTAAAGCCCGCCCCGTCCCCAATGGCGTAGAACCCGGGGCAGCCGTCTATTTCAAAATCGGTGCACTTGGGGCGCGCGGAATAGTATTTGCATTCAATGCCGTAGAGAAGGGTGTCGTAATTGGCAGTACCGGGGGCTATGGCGTCGAGGGCGTGGAGCGTCTCCATGATATTGTCCAGCTGACGTTTGGGCAGGCAGAGGCTGAGGTCTCCGGGCACCGCCGCCAGGGTGGGACGCGTTGTGGACTGCGCGAGCCGCTTTTCATCGGTGCGGCGGCCGTTTTCCAGGTCTCCCAGGCGCTGCACCAGAACGCTGCCGCCGCTGATGAGGTTGGCGAGACTGGCCACATGGCGGGCATACTCGATGGGCTCCCGGAAAGGCTGGGTAAAGCGGATGGTGGAGAGCAGGGCAAAGTTTGAGTTGCCGGTCTTGCGGGCGGCGTCCCGGTAGGAGTGCCCGTTGACGGTGAGCACGCCGGAGGTGTTTTCGGTGACGACACTGCCCCGCTCGTTAAAGCAGAACATGCGGGTGGTGTCGCCGTAGAGCTTGGAGCGGTACCATATCTTCGGCTCATAGATTTTTTTGGAGAAATCCTCCCAGACACAGGCGGGCAATTCCACCCGCACGCCGATATCCACCTGATTGTTCTGCAGAGGCACCTTGTTTTCCCGGCACCAGCGGGTGAAAAACAGGCTTCCGGCGCGGCCCACCGCAAAGATGATGCGGTCGGCGCTCACCTGGGAGACGCCATCCGGCCCCTGCAGGGTGACGGCGCGGCGTTCACGGTCCACCTCCACGGCGGCGGTGTCGGCCAGTATCTCACAGCGGGCGGACAGATCCTCGATGAGGCGGCGCATGGTGTCAAAGTTGGAGTCGGTGCCCAAATGTTTGAGCTGGGCCTGGGCCATGTGCAGGTCGTGGCGGATACAGAGCTTTTTCAGCTCGTTGTCGGGCTGGAAACGCTCGGACGTGGCGCCGTGCTCCACCAGGATCTGATCTGCCTGCTCGATGTAGGAGATCACCGTCTCCGGGGGCAGAATCTCGGTGAGCCAGCCGCCGTATTCGGTGGAGATCACGTATTTTCCGTCGGAAAAAGCGCCTGCCCCCGCCATCCCTTCCATGATGGCGCAAGAGGGGCATTTGATGCATTTTTCACTTTTTTTGCTTACCACCGGGCAGACGCGGCGGCTGATATCGTGCCCTTTTTCCACAAGGCACACCGAGAGGCCCGGGGCGTTTTGGCACAGGCGCCAGGCGGCCATGAGCCCGCCGATGCCGCCTCCGATGATCAGGATGTCGTAGTGCTGTTTTTGGGGCATGAAGAGATACCTCCTTCTCCCGGCGGCAAAAGCCCCGGGGCATAACGAAGGGAAACCGGGCGCTGCCCGGTTTCCCCTTTAAAAGGCGATTCAAAACCTGTCAGGGTTTTTTGATGATTTTCTGGTACACATTGAGGGTGTAATTGGCAAGGGCCTCCGCACCGGAGCGGCGAACAGAGGAAATGACAGATTTTTTGAGAATGGTCAGCTCCTCCTTACTCATCTGGCGGATGCGGCGGAGCTCGTCGGCCATCTCTTCGGGGGAGTTGTAGGTGTAACCGTTGACACCGGAGATGATCTGATCCTCGTTGAGCTCATCGTAGCGCTGCAGAACGGGCAGGCCGCTGGCCATTCCCTCCAGCATGGAGATGGAGTGGTTTTCCGAAAGCGAGGCGGTGACATAGATATCGCAGGAGGCATAGCAGGGGGGCATCTCGGTGTGGGGAATGGCCCCGGTGAACACCACCATCGATTCGATCCCGAGCTCTTTGGCCTGGGCCTTCAGGTCATCGCTGGAGGGCCCTCCGCCGATAATGCAGAGCATAATGCGGTCCTCCGGACGGATGGTTTTGGCCCAATAGTCCAGCAGGACGTCCACACTTTTTTCCTTTCCCAGCCGCCCGACAAAGCAGGCAATCATCACATCCTCGGAGAAACCGTATTTTTCCCGGAAAGCCCGGCGCTGCTCCGTCGTGATCTTATCCGGGTCAAAGTCGTCCAGCTCCACGGAATTGGGGATGACGCTGACATCCTTCCGGACCCCCACCATCTTAAAATATTCCTGGCACTTTTTAGAGGGGCCGGTGAGCGCTGTGGCGGAGTTGCCCAAGAAACGGATGTAGTGGTGGGCCACTTTTTTGGCCAGCCACATCATCTTGCTGGGCGCAATATAGTAGAGATAGTCGTCGTACATGGTGTGCAGGGTGTATACCAGCGGCACCTTGAGGATCTTGGCGGCGGCGATACCGGAGAGGCCGATGCCGAATTCGTTGTGGATGTGGATGATATCGGGGTGAAAATCCCGAATAAACTTTAAACGGCGCTGGCTGATGGCGTTGGACACGGAGTAGTTATAGAAGCGCTTGAAGTGCCGCGCGGGGCAGTGCAGCACGCCGTTTTTGACATAGTGGCGCCGGGTGCTGTCATCGGCGGTCACCACCAGGACCTCGTGGCCCAGCTCCTCCAGGCCCTCCTTTAAAATTTTGACATGGGTGACCACCCCGTTGATATAGGGAACATAGGTCTCTGTAAAAAGTGCAACCCTCATAACTTCCTCCTCATAATTTACGCTCCTTCCGCCGGGGTGGACACGCGGGGCCTGAACCGGCGGAGGGGAGGGGCTGTTGGCTCGAAAAGGCCCTGCCCCTTTTATGCTTCTATCTGTTTCAGTATAGCACAAATCTGTCATATCACCAAGATGGTTTTCAGGCTTTTTGTTAAATATGTGAAAAGATTGGGAGAAATTTCGGCGGCCATCCCAAAAAAGAGGCGTTGGGGATGGGGCGATGAAAAAGAGTTTGAAACAGGGGACACTGTAGGGTATAATAGCCCTAAAGTGGTGCGCTGCCCTGCCCGGACGCTTTTGCAGAACCGGGCACGGCACAGGGCCGCCGCCCTGGAGCCGGAGCCTCTTTTATAACAAACGAGCCTGCGGCCTTTTTTCCTTCGGCACTGCTTTTGCCGGACAGATTCTAAAACAGCGGAAGGATGGTTGCTTGTGAATATTCCATTCAGCGTGACCCTGGCCAAAATTGTAAAGGAACTCAACATCGAGACGATCTACTGCCCGGGTGAGCTGGAGCAGGTGAAGATCGTCAGCGTGGATATCAACCGGCCCGGCCTGCAGTTAGGCGGCTTTTTCGAGTATTTCGACAGCGCCCGCATCCAGCTGATCGGAAAATCGGAGCTTGCCTATCTGGAACAGTTTTCCGAGGAGGAAATGGACGGGAAGATCGATAAATTTTTTGCACAGAAGCCCCCGGTGGTCATCATCACCCGGGACCTGGAGATCCCGGAGCAGATGCTGGTAAGCGCCAAAAAATACGGCGTGCCGCTGCTGCGCACGGCAGACGCCACTTCGGCCTTCAGCTCCTCGCTGGTGGCTATGCTCAATGTGGAGCTTGCCCCCCGCATCACCCGGCACGGCGTGCTGGTGGAAGTGTACGGCGAGGGCATCCTTCTGCTGGGAGAGAGCGGCGTGGGAAAGAGCGAGACCGCCGTGGAGCTTGTCAAGCGCGGGCACCGGCTGATCGCCGACGACGCGGTGGAGATCCGGCGGGTGTCGAACAAAACGCTGGTGGGCAGCTCCCCCGAAAATATCCGCCATTTTCTGGAACTCAGGGGCGTGGGCATCATCAACGCCCGGCGCATCTTCGGTATGGGCGCCATCAAGGTGACTGAGAAGATCGACATGGTCATCCAGCTGGAGCCCTGGGATCCGGGCAAGGTATATGACCGCATGGGAATGGACAACGAGAAGATCGAGATCCTCGGCATCCAGGTGCCGTCCCTTACCATCCCCATCAAGCCCGGGCGGAACCTCGCCATCATCATCGAGGTGGCGGCGATGAACAACCGCCAGAAGAAGATGGGCTATAACGCCGCCCAGGAGCTGCTGGAAAAGCTGGGTATGATCGGCGGCGAAGACAACACCGATTGGGACGCGTATTGATCCCCACGGACCGGAAAGGGAGATCTGCCGGCGCGGGTGGAAAATCACTTTTGCCGGCCAGGCGGCGCAGGCCGTTTGCGCTTTGAGGCAGGGACTGTATTTGAGTTGGGAGGCAGAGCAATGAAATATTATGCAGGGATCGATCTGGGCGGTACCAATATCGCCAGCGGTATTGTGGACGAGCAATACCGGATCCTGGGGCGCGGCAAGCTCAAGACAGCGGTTCCCCGCCCGGCGGAGGAGCTGGTGGCGGATATTGCAAAAACAGTCCGGATGGCGGCGGAGGATGCCGGGATTGCCTTTGAACAGATCGAAGAGGTGGGCATGGGCCTTCCCGGCACGGCGGACCCCATCGCGGGGACGCTGGAATACGCGAACAATCTTTTTATCTCCGACCTTCCCATCCGCGATATGGTGCAGAAGGAGCTGGGGCTGCCGGTGTGTATCGGCAACGACGCCAGCGCCGCCGCCGTGGGTGAGGCGCTGGCCGGGGCGGCCAAAGGCTACCGCGACGTGATCGTGGTCACCCTGGGCACCGGGATCGGCGGAGGAATGCTGCTGGACGGGAAGCTCTACGAGGGGTTTAATTACGCTGCGGGCGAGATCGGCCACATGGGAGTGGTGGTAGACGGCCGCCCCTGCACCTGCGGACGCCGGGGATGCCTGGAGACCTACTGCTCCGCCACAGGGCTTGTTACCTCCACCAGGGAGGCAATGGAGCGGCACCCTGAGTCTGTTATGTGGCAGCTTGCGGGAAGTTTAGACCAGGTGAGCGGCCGCACGGCGTTTGACGCCATGCGCCGGCAGGATGCCGCGGGCACCCGGGTAGTGGAGGAGTACATCCGCTGCCTGGCCTACGGCATTGCCAACGTCATCAACATCTGCACCCCGGAGGTCGTTGTGATGGGCGGCGGGGTGAGCCGGGAGGGTGAGACGCTGCTGGAACCCCTGCGCCGTCTGACGGCCCGGGAGGTTTACGCCAAAAACCCGCAGCGTCAGACGGCCATTGTCTGTGCGCAGCTGGGCAATGACGCAGGTATCATCGGCGCGGCTTTTCTGCGGGAAGCTATGGGCCTTTCCCGGGAGGCTCTGGGCGCATAGGCCCGGGCCTGCGGCCATAAATATAAAGAAAAAGCGGGGAGCGGGCGCCCCGGCAAAAAGGAGCGGGACTATGACGAACGACCTGAAGCTTCAGTTTTTATGCCAGAACTTGGAGTGTGAATATACGGCGGACGCGCCGCTGAAGGACTACACGACCTTTCGGATCGGCGGCCCGGCGGACTGCCTGATCGAGCCCTATGACGAGGGGCAGGTGGCAAAGGTGGTGGAGTTCTGCCAGAAAAGTGGGATCCGCTATCAGTTTTTGGGCAACGGCTCCAACGTACTGGCGCCGGACGGCGGCGTGCGCGGAGCGGTGATCCGACTGGGACCCAATTTTTCCTATATCCGCCGTCTTTCGGGCGGGGAGATCCTCTGTGGGGCGGGGGCCACTCTGGCGCAGCTTGCCTCCTTTGCCCAGAAGCAGGGGCTGACCGGGCTGGAATTTGCCTGGGGGATCCCGGGCTCCGTGGGCGGTGCGCTGTATATGAACGCAGGGGCCTATGGTGGGGAGATGAAGGACGCTGTGGTCTCCGCAGACATTGTGGACGAGGCGGGCAGGACCCG
>JALELV010000034.1 GCA_022768545.1 Oscillospiraceae bacterium | reverse complement strand
GCCGGCCGGCTGTTGAGGGCGCAGCTTGTCTGCGGCGTCTATCCGTTTATCGGGCTGCTGGTCATGGAGTTTTTGGAGGCGTCGGTGTTTCAGATCTTTGACGTTCTGTTTTTTGTGGCGGTATCACCCTGGCAGGGGGTGATGGGGCTGATCCCGCGGCTGCCCAACTGGGTTACGTGGCTGTTCTGCGCCGCGGTTCCGCTGCTGCAGGGCTTGCTGTACTGGCTGGGCCGCCGGGGAGCGCCGGCGGGAGGAACGCTTTCCTACCGGCCGTCGGCGCTGCGGCAGCCGGGGCCGGGGCCTTCCTCCGAAAAGACGGAGGGGCCGCTTTCTCAGGAAGAATAGAAAAGCGAGGTGTACGGTGTGTTTGAAAATGAACAGAACCCCCAAACGGCTCTTCTGGTGGCGGTGGATACCGGGGAATACGACGCACAGGCGTCTTTGGATGAGCTGGCGGAGCTGGCCGCCACCGCGGGGGCGGAGGTAGTGGGGCGCATGTGCCAAAAGCGCCCGTCCATCGACACCGCCACCTGTGTGGGTGCGGGGCGGTTGGAGGAGATAGCCCTCTTCGCTCAGAACGGCGATGTGGATCTGCTGATCTTTGACCATGAGCTCACCGCCAGCCAGCTGCGCAACATCGAGGAAGCCACCCAGACTGCGGTGGTGGACCGGACCATGCTGATTTTGGATATTTTCGCCCAGCGGGCGCGCAGCGGCGAGGGCAAGCTGCAAGTGGAGCTCGCTCAGCTGCGGTACCGCCTGCCCCGGCTCATGGGGCAGGGTCGCAGCCTCTCCCGCCTGGGCGGCGGTATCGGCACCCGGGGCCCGGGTGAGAGCAAGCTGGAGAGCGACCGGCGGCATATCCGCCGGCGCATCGAGGCGCTGGAGGAGCAGCTGCGGGACCTGACCCGTCGCCGCGCCCAGCAGCGCAGCCGGCGCAAAAAGGACGGGATCCTCTCGGTGGCCATCGTGGGCTACACCAATGTGGGGAAATCCACCCTGCTCAACGCCCTGACCGATGCGGGAGTGCTTGCGGAGGACAAGCTCTTTGCCACGCTGGACCCGACGGCCCGGGCCCTGGAGCTCCCCGACGGGCGCAGCGTCATGCTGGTGGACACTGTGGGGCTGATCCGCCGCCTGCCTCATCATTTGGTGGAGGCCTTTAAATCCACCCTGGAGGAGGCCGCCCAGGCCGACCTGATCCTCAATGTCTGCGATGTTTCCAGCCCCGATATGGATGAGCAGGTACGGGTGACCCGGGAGCTTTTGGAGAGCCTGGGCGCCGGAGGAACGCCGGTGGTGACGGTGCTCAACAAATGTGACCTTCTGGCGGAGGAGCCTCTGGCCATGGACCGGCGCTCCGTGCTGGTGTCCGCCCGGACGGGAAAGGGCTTTGACCGGCTGCTGGAGGCGGTCTCCCGGGAGCTTGCCCAAACCCAGGTACGTCTGCGCCTGCTGCTTCCCTACGGCCAGGGAGCCCTTTCCGCGGAGATCCGGGAAGAGGGGCGGGTCTTTTCCGAGGAATATACGGCCGAAGGTATTTTGATAGACGCTTTGGTGGAAAAGAGGATCCTCTACAAGGTGCTTCCCTACCGTGCAGACACCGGCGGCTCCGCCGGAGAGGATACATGATATACAGGGGAATATGCAAAACAGGGCGGATGGCCGGAACCATCCGCCCTGTTTTGTGCTTTTCGGAAGCGGAGAAAAAACAAAACCCGCCTGGGTATTGGACAAAAAGCACAAAAAGAAGGGGCGGCAGAGGCCTCGGGCGATCAAAACGCTGAAAATCTCCGCTATATGAATATATTTGCAAAAAATCCTTGATTTTATGCACATAGTACGTATAATTATAAGCAGAAAGAAATCAGACAGAAAGAAGAGGAAACAGTGATGCAAAACTATAAAAAGATTGTGCTTGCCTATTCCGGAGGGCTGGACACCTCCATCATCATCCCGTGGCTTAAGGAGCATTACGAGGGCTGTGAAGTGATCGCGGTGGCCGGAGACGTGGGCCAGGAGGGCGAGCTGGAGGGCCTGGAGGCAAAGGCCCTGGCCACCGGAGCCTCCAAGCTGTATATCGCCGACCTGAAGAAAGAGTTTGTAGAGGATTATATCTTCCCCACCATCCAGGCCGGGGCGGTATATGAGGGCAAATACCTGCTGGGCACTTCCTTTGCCCGGCCCATCATCGCCAAAAAGCTGGTGGAGATCGCCAAGGCGGAGGGCGCCGACGCCATCGCCCACGGCTGCACCGGCAAGGGAAACGACCAGGTCCGCTTTGAACTGACCATCAAAGCCTTCGCACCCCACATGGGGATCATTGCCCCATGGAGGACCTGGGAGTTCAAGAGCCGGGAAGAGGAGATCGAATACGCCGAGGCCCACAAGATCCCGCTGAAGATCAACCGTGAGACCAACTACTCCAAGGACAAAAACCTGTGGCACCTCTCCCACGAGGGGCTGGACCTGGAGGACCCGGCCAACGAGCCCATGTACGACAAGATCCTGGAGATGGGCGTTTCCCCGGAAAAGGCCCCCGACAAGCCCACCTATGTGACCATCACCTTTGAAAAGGGCATTCCCGTGGCCCTGGACGGCGTCAAGATGGACGGCGTCTCCCTCATCCAGAAGCTCAACGAGGTCGGTGGAGCCAACGGTATCGGTATCATCGACATGGTGGAGAACCGGCTGGTGGGTATGAAGAGCCGCGGCGTTTACGAGACCCCCGGCGGCACCATCCTCTACCACGCCCACGACGCGCTGGAGACCATCTGCCTTGACCGGGATACTCAGCACTACAAAGCCCAGGTGGCCCTCAAATTTGCGGAACTGGTCTATTACGGCCAGTGGTTCACCCCCCTGCGGGAAGCCCTCTCCGCCTTTGTCACCACCACCCAGCAGACGGTAAATGGGGATGTAAAGCTGAAGCTCTACAAGGGCAATATTATCAACGCCTCCATCCAGAGCCCCGATTCCCTCTATTCCGAGGAGATCGCCACCTTCGGCGAGGATCACGTCTACGATCAGATGGATTCCAAGGGCTTTATCAACCTCTTTGGACTGCCTATCCAGGTAAAGGCTATGTTGGATGAGAAAAAGGGCAAATAAACCCAACTGGAATGGGGAGGGGGAACTTGTCTTCCCCCTCCTTTTTGGGCCCTCCGGGGGCCTGCGGGCGCGCACCTGCCGGACACGGCGCCGCCCGGAATAACGGACGCTCCCTTTGGGGGCGCCGGCGGAGAGGAGAAATACAATTATGGCACTTTGGGCCGGAAGATTTTCCAAAGAAGTGGACGCGAAGGTAAACGACTTCAACTCCTCCATTTCATTTGACTGCCGCATGTATGCGCAGGATATCAAGGGCAGCTGCGCCCACGCCGCCATGCTGGCCCGCCAGGGGATCATCGCCGCGGAGGACGCGGAAAAGATCATCGAAGGCCTGGGAGGCATTCTGGACGATCTGGAGAGCGGGGCCCTGGCCTTTGACCCCAACGCGGAGGACATCCACATGTTTGTGGAGGCGGAGCTCACCGCTCGCATCGGCGACGCGGGCAAGCGCCTGCACACCGCCCGCAGCCGCAACGACCAGGTGGCGCTGGACCTGCGCCTTACCCTTCATGAGAACATCGGGGAGATAAAGGCTCTGCTGGCGGAGCTGGTGGAGGCTTTGTGCGGCAAGGCGGAGGAACACACTGAAACCGTTATGCCGGGGTACACCCATATGCAGCGGGCCCAGCCCGTGACGCTGGCCCATCATCTGATGGCCTATGTGCAGATGTTCCTGCGGGATATGGACCGGCTGGCCGACACCGACCGCAGGCTTCTCTCCTCCATGCCCCTGGGCTGCGGGGCCCTGGCGGGCACCACCTATCCCATCGACCGGCAGGCCGTGGCGAAGGAGCTGGGCTTTACCGGGGTATCCCAGAACAGCCTGGACGGCGTCTCCGACCGGGACTACGCCGTTGAGCTGGCAAACGCCCTTTCTTTGATCATGATGCACCTCTCCAGGTTCTCGGAGGAGATCATCCTCTGGTGCTCCTGGGAATTTAAATTTATCGAGCTGGACGACGCCTTCGCCACCGGTTCCTCCATCATGCCGCAGAAGAAAAACCCGGATATCACTGAGCTCATCCGCGGCAAGGCCGGGCGGGTGTACGGAGACCTCACCACCCTGCTGGTGATGATGAAGGGGATCCCCCTGGCCTACAACAAGGATATGCAGGAGGACAAGGAGGCCATTTTTGACGCGGTGGACACCGTAAAACTCTGCGTCTCCACCTTCACCCCCATGCTCAGGACCATGCGGGTGCTGAAGGATAACATGCGTGCGGCGGCGGCCAAGGGCTTTATCAACGCCACCGACTGCGCGGACTACCTCACCAAAAAGGGGCTGCCTTTCCGGGACGCCTACAAGGTGACGGGGCAGCTGGTGGCCTTCTGCATCGCGGAGGGTACCACCTTAGAGGAACTGAGCCTGGAGCAGTTTTGCAAATTCCATCCCCTTTTCGACGAAGGGGTCTATCACGCCATTTCCCTGGAGGCCTGCGTGAAGGAGCGCCGGTCGGAGGGCGGCCCCGCGCCGGAGCTGGTGAAGGGGCAGATCGCCCGGGCCAGGGAGGCCCTTGCGGCTTTGACGGGCTGTTAAACAGCGGCATCACTTTTCTTTTTCCGCCGGGGCTCCGGCCCCGGCGGGCTTCTTTTTTAAAATATCTTTTCGGAAAAGGAGGCGGGGCATCATGGTAAAGGCGGGGATCATAGGGGCAACCGGATACGCCGGGGAAGAGCTCTGCCGGATCCTTTTGGGACACCCGGAGGCGGAGATCGCGGCGGTGAGTTCCGTCAGCTTTGAGGGAAAACCCATCAGCGAGGTCTATCCCTCCCTGAGGGGGATCTTTGACGGTGTGCTCACCGATGAGGATTCGGCCATTGCCGCGGGCGACGTGGTATTTGCCTCGCTGCCCCACGGGCTTTCGGAACCCCTGGCGGAGAAATGCCTTTCCGCCGGCAAAAAGTTTATCGATCTGGGGGCGGATTTTCGTTTGGACGACCCCGTTGATTATACCCGGTTGTACGGTCTGGAGTACCAAAAACCGGAGCTGCACCGGGAGCAGATCAAAGGGGCGGCCCGTGCCGCTCCTCTCTTATCCGCATAAATGAATAAATATTCTTTTTAACGATAATTTATAAGCAAAAGGCGGCCGGAGAGGATGGATTTTGAACTGACACAGGGCGGCGTCTGTGCCTCCAGGGGCTTTTCTGCGGGAGGAGTGCACTGTGGAATCCGAAGAAACCCCTCCAAGCTGGATCTGGCGCTGATCTACAGCGAAATACCGGCCAGCGCAGCCGATAATTTTACCCAGAACCGGGTAAAAGGGGCGCCGGTGCGGGTCTCCAAATCAACGCCGACACGGTGGCCTCCGCCTTGGCCGCTGGCCTGAGAGCCGAAAACCTGATCCTTATGACCGATACCAAAGGGCTGCTGCGGGATAAAAACGATGAGACCACCCTGATCCCGTCGGTGCACTTAAACGAGGTGCCGCGCCTGAAAGCGGAGGGGGTCATCTCCGGCGGAATGATCCCCAAGGTGGACTGCTGTGTGGAGGCGGTGCGCCGCGGCGTAAAAAAGCCGTTATCATCGACGGGCGGATGACCCATTCCATTTTGGTGGAGATGCTCTCGGATGAGGGCGTAGGAACCCTGTTTGCCGACCGGGCGGGAGGTGCCTTATGACAAGAGAAGAACTGAAGCAGACAGACAGCGAGTGTATTGCCCACATCTACCGCCGCTTTGACGCGGTGCTGGCGCAGGGAAAAAATGCCACGGCCGTGGATCAGAGCGGGAGGCTTCTGATCGATTTCACCAGCGGGATCGGGGTCAATTCCCTGGGTTGGGGGGGATGAGCGGTGGGCAAAGACCGTGGCGGAACAGGCGGCCCGCCTGGCCCACGCCTCCAACCTCTATTATACCGAGCCCTGTGTCCGCCTGGCCCGGATGTTGTGTGAGCGCACCGGATGCGGCAAAGTGTTTTTCGAAAACTCCGGGGAGGAGGCAAACGAAGGCGCCGTCAAAGCGGCCAGAAAATACAGCCGCGATCACCACGGCCCGGGGCGCCATCAGATCATTACCCTGATCAACTCCTTCCACGGACGCACGGTGACCACCCTCTCCGCTACCGGGCAGGACAGCTTTCACCGCACCTTCGGGCCGTTTACCGAGGGCTTTGCCTACGTGCCGGCCGCGGCATGATGCAGGGCATTGCGCTGTGTGAGGGACTTTCCGCCGGGGAGCTGGCAAAACAGTGTATGGAAAACGGGCTGATGATCCTCACGGCCAAGGATAAGCTGCGGATGCTGCCGCCTCTCACCATCACCGAAGAGGAGCTGGAGGAGGGGATCTGCATTCTCAAACGGGTGCTTTACGCCGCCGCCACGCGGCTTCAAAAAGAAAAAGGAGAAGAGAGCCATGAAACATCTTTGCAAACTGCTTGACTGGAGCGGTGAGGATATCCTCGACGTGCTGGACCTGGCCGACCAGCTGAAATACGAAAAAAAGCACGGGATCCCCCATGAGCGCCTGAAGGGAAAGACCCTTGCCATGATCTTCCAGAAGGCATCCACCCGTACCCGGGTCTCCTTCGAGACGGGAATTTACCAGCTGGGCGGGCTGGGGCTGGTGATGAACGGCGGAGAAACCCAACTGGGCCGGGGCGAGCCCATTCAGGACACCGCCCGGGTGCTCTCCCGCTATGTGGATGGGATCATGATCCGCACCTTTCGGCAGCAGGACGTGGAGGATCTGGCGAAATACGGCTCCGTTCCGGTGATCAACGCCCTGACTGACGACTACCACCCCTGCCAGGTACTGGCGGACCTGATGACCATTCGGGAGCACAAGGGCGCCCTGAAAGGGCTGAAGCTCTGCTATATCGGCGACGGCAACAACATGGCAAATTCCCTTATCGTCGGCGGGCTCAAAGTGGGTATGAAGGTGGCGGTGGCCACTCCGGCGGGCTACAAGCCCAAGGCGGAGGTGCTGAAGTTTGCCGCCGGCTATGGGGAAAGCTTCTGCCTGACGGAGGATCGCTTTGAGGCGGCGAAGGACGCCGACGTGGTGATCACAGACGTGTGGGCGTCCATGGGCCAGGAGGGGGAGGCTGCCCGGAGAAAGGCGGACTTTGCCGGCTGGCAGGTAAACAAAGAGCTCCTGTCGAAGGCAAAGCCCGGCGCCATGGTGCAGCACTGCCTGCCCGCCCACCGGGGGGAGGAGATCTGCGGCGAGGTGCTGGAAGCACACGCCGGGGAGATCTTTGACGAGGCGGAAAACCGTCTCCATGCCCAGAAGGCGGTACTGGTGCGGCTGATGGAACAGAAATAAGAGCATATAGGCGCAGCAAGAAGGCTCTTCCCATGCCGGGAGGAGCCTTCTTGCTGCGGAAATTTGGATGGAACCACAGAGCCTGGCCGCGCTTATACTGGAATAAAGGCGTGCGGCGTTGAAAGATTCCCCGGAATAGGATATAATAAGCTGTCAGGGAGCGCCCCCGAAGGGGCCGGACAGCCCGGTTCTATCTTCTGCCGGCGGGCGCCGCCCAGCGGGACAAATGGAGATGATGGAAATGAGAGATATTTATTTGGACAACAGCGCCACCACCCGCACGGCGGAACCGGTGGCGGACGCCATATACGACATGCTGGTAAACTGCTATGGCAACCCCTCCTCCCTTTACCGCAAGGGCCTGGAGGCGGAACAGCGCATGGCCTGGGCCCGGAAGGAGATCGCAGCTCTCATCGGCTGCGACAGCGGGGAACTCACCTTCACCTCCGGCGGCACCGAGGCCAACAACCTGGCAGTGTTCGGCGCTATGGCCATGGGCCGGAGCCGGGGGAAAAAGATCATCACCACCGCCTATGAGCATTCCTCTGTCGGCGCGGCGGTCCGTCGCCTCTCCGACCAGGGGTTCCCGGTGGTCTGCATCTACCCCGACCAGTCCGGGCATATCGATATAGAGGAGTTTGCGGCGGCGGTGGACGAAAACACCGCCCTGGCCACCTTTATGGCGGTGAACAACGAGGTGGGGACGGTGATCCCGGTGGAGAAGCTCACCCGGATGATCCGCAGAAAGAACCCCAAAACCCTGGTGCACTGCGACGCGGTGCAGGCCCTGGGAAAGATCCCGGTAAAGGTAAAGAAGTGGGATGTGGACCTCTGTACCATCACCGCCCACAAGATTTACGGCCCCAAGGGCATCGGCGCGCTGTACCTGCGCCGCGGCGTGCACATCCAGCCCCGGCAGGTGGGCGGAGAGCAGGAGAAGAAACTGCGCCCCGGCACCGAGGCCGCCGCCCTGGCGGTGGGCTTTGGCAAGGCGGCGGAGTTGGTGTCCCAGAGGATGCAGGAGGACTACCGTCGTATCGAGGAGATCTCCATGGCGCTGCGCCACAGCCTGTGGATGACCCCCGGTGTGGTGTTCAACTCCCCGGAGGACGCCATTCCCGCGGTGATGAACATCAGCGTCCCCGGCATCCGCTCCGAGACCATGATGCATTTTTTGGAGCAGCGCGGAATTTCCGTCTCCAGCGGGTCGGCCTGCTCTAAGGGGGCCAAAAGCCATGTGCTGGCGGCTATGCGTCTTCCGGAGGAGCGCATTGACAGCGCCCTGCGTATCAGCATCGGGCGCTACAACTCTCTGGAGGACGCCGAGGCCTTCTGCTCCGCCCTCAGCGAGGGGATGAAGAGCCTGGCCCGGGCAAGGTGAACAAAGCGCCCCGGCTGCGAACACGGCGGGCAGGGGCGCTTCCCGGGCATGGAAAGCGAAAATACCCGCCGGGCAGCTGCCCCGGCGGATGGGAGGATACAATATGAAGGAAATCATCCTGATCAAAAACGGAGAGATCGCCCTCAAGGGGCTCAACCGTTCCAATTTTGAAGACCTGCTCATCAAAAACCTCAAGTGGCGCTTAAAGCCGGTGGGCAGCTTTATCATCCGAAAGGCCCAGTCCACCATCTACTGCGAGCCGGCGGACGACAGCATCGACCTGGACGACGCCATCGACCGGGTGGGCCGGGTGTTCGGCATCGCGGCCTTTTCCCGGGCACTGGCTGTGGAGAAGGATTTTTCCGTCATTGCGGCGGCGGCGCCGGATTACCTGGAGGACACGCTGCGGGCGGCCAAAACCTTTAAGGTGGAGGCCCGGCGCTCGGACAAGCGCTTCCCCATGACCTCTCCGGAGATCTGCCGGGAGCTGGGGGGCGTTCTGCTCAGCCGGTTTCCTCATCTGAAGGTGAATGTGGAGGAACCGGACGTGGTGGTCTATGCGGAGATCCGGGAGCGGGAGGCCTATCTCCACGCGGGCAAGATCCGCGGAGCGGGCGGCATCCCCATCGGCTCCTCCGGGCGGGCGGCGCTGCTGGTCTCCGGCGGCATCGACAGCCCGGTGGCGGGCTATATGATGGCCAAGCGCGGGCTGGAGCTCATCGGCATCCACTTTGTAAGCCCGCCCTATACCAGCGACCGCGCGCTGCAGAAGGTGGTCACCCTGATGGAAAAGATGAGCCGCTACTGCGGGCGCATGAAGCTCTTTGTGGTTCCCTTTACCAAAATTCAGGAGGAGATCCGGGACCGCTGCCCCGAGGATTTATTTACCATCATCATGCGCCGCATCATGATGAAAATTGCCGACAAAATTGCAAAGGATAACGACTGTGCGGCTCTCATTACCGGGGAGAGCGTGGGGCAGGTGGCCAGCCAGACGGTGGGGGCCCTGGCCTGCACCGATGTGGCCACCCGGATGCCGGTGTTCCGTCCGGTCATCGGGATGGACAAGGAGGAGATCATCCGCATCGCCCGGGAGATTGACACCTTCGAGACGTCGATCCTCCCCTACGAGGACTGCTGCACCGTGTTCACCCCCAAACACCCCCGCACCAAACCCAAGCTGCACTTTGTGGAGGAGGCCGAAAACCTTCTGGACTGCGAGGCCCTGATGGCGGAGGCGGTCGCCGGGGTGGATATCATCGAGATCCGTCCGCAGTGATAGAGGTAAAAACCAAAGGAGGGGAAGCCCTTTGACCGCAGAGATCCTGACCCTGGCCCGTTCGGAAGAGGGCTGTGACAAAGAGATCCTCGTCCGCAAAATGGAGCGGCTGGGGGTACCGGTCACCCGGAGCACCCGGGTGCGCCGGGCGGAGGACTCCTTCGCGAAAGCGCTTTCCAGAGCATTGGAGAGCAGCGACATCGTCCTGCTCTCGGGAGGGCTCCGGGACGGTTTTGCCGCGGACATGCTCTGCCGGGGGCTGGGCCTTTCTGCCCGGGTGCACCGGGAGGGGCTGCTTTTACTTGCCCGGGCGCGGCGGAAAAACCCGGAAAAGCTCCCGGAGGAGGATCTGCGCCGGGTGCACATTCCCCGGGAGGCAAAGGGCTTTTGCAACCCCGTCACCCTGTGCTCTGCCTTTGTGCTGCAGGCTGGGGACCAGTGCATCCTGGCCCTGCCGGAGGATGAGGAATCTCTGGAGGCGGTGTGGGAAAACGGCGCGGGGGCTTACCTGAAAGGCTTTTTAGGGCAGAACGGAGCCCCGGCCCCGGCGGAAGGGGCACAGAGCGGGGACGCTTCGGCGGGAGCGAAAGAAGCCCCCGCGAAAGAGGACAGGGAGGAAAGCGCCACCCTGCCCTCCGGCATGCAGAAGGAAAAGCGGACGGGCTTCTGGGGCCGAATGCTTCCCCGGCGGGGAGACCCGCCCCGGGAGAAGGTGCGCAAGGGCGTTTTTCTGCTCTGTGTTCTGGTGTTTCTCTCTTCGGCGGGTTATCTTGCCAGCTATTACTGGCAGGCCCACGCCAACCGGGAACAGACAAAGGAGTTGGAGGAACTCTATGCGCAGGGGAGCTCAGAGCAGCTTCCGGCGGGGTACCCCGCCGACTATCTGCCCAAGTTTGCCGCCCTGTGGGAGGTAAACCCCGACCTGGCGGGCTGGCTCTCCATTGAGGGAACGCAGCTCTCCTACCCGGTGGTGCAGACGGGGGACAACGATTACTACCTCCGGCGGGACTTTTTACAGAAGCACAACAAGCACGGCATTCCCATGGTGGATTACCGCGTCGGCTTGAAGGAGCCCAGCGATAACATCGTTATCTACGGGCATAACATGAAAGACGGCCAGATGTTCGGCGAGCTTTTGGGTTACCGGAACCTGGATTTTTACCGGGAGCATCCGGTGATCACCTTCGACAGCGTGTACCGGGAGGCGCAGTATAAGATCATCTCGGTATTTATTACAAATGCCTACGAGGCTCAGGGCCCTGTCTTTGACTACCACAATTTTATCGACGCCTACGGTGATTCCCGGACATTTGGGGAATTTATCCAGGGGGTGCGGGTGCGTTCCCTGATCAATACCCCGGTGGACGTACAGCAGGGCGACAAGCTGCTCACCCTCTCCACCTGCGACTACAGCTTTAAGGACTCCCGCTTTGTGGTGGTGGCCCGGCAGCTGCGCCCCGGTGAGAGCGCCGATGTGGCGGTGGAGCAGGCGCAGGTAAACCCGAACCCCGTGATGCCCCAGGCCTATTATCAGGGGGAGGGGGAGGCGCCTGTCTCGCCGCCTTACGAGGAACCGGAGAGCATCGAAAGCTCCTCCGGGAGTTCTTCGGAGGAGAG
>JALELV010000002.1 GCA_022768545.1 Oscillospiraceae bacterium | reverse complement strand
GGGAGGATGCCAAAGCAAAACCACCCTTTCCCCCGCCGCCCCTGTCACCCTCACCATGTGGCATGTATATGGGGAGCAGGCGGACTCCCCCATGAACCGCCTGATCGCCCAGTTTAATGAAACGGTGGGCAGGGAGAAGGGGATCGTCATCGACGTCACCGTGATGACCAACAGCACCAAAATCCGCGCGCTGCTTTTAGACGCCCACGCCAACAAACCCGGCGTGCCGAAGATGCCGGATCTCTTCTCCTGCCACCCCAGCATTGTCAAAAAGATGGGGGCGGAGCATCTTCTGGACTGGCAGGATTACTTCAGCGATGAGGAGCTTTCCCATTTTGTGGATGTATTTATAGAGGATGGGATGGTGGAAGAACGGCTGGCCGTTTTCCCGGTATCCAAATCCTCTTACGCCCTGTTCCTGAACGGCTCCCAATTTGACCGTTTCTCCGCCGAAACCGGTGTTTCCTTCGAGGATCTTGCCGATTGGGATGGTTTTTTTGACGCCGCCGCCCGGTACTATGACTGGTCAGGGGGCAAATCCTTCTGCGCCTTTGATTATCTGATCCGCAATATGGAGCTGGACGCTATGGCGCAGGGCGGCAGCCTTTATGCCGCCGACGGGTGGTACGATCTTGGCAACCCGGCCCTCCGGGAGTCCTGGGACCGGTTTGTCCGGCCCCTGATCCGGGGGCATATTGCCATCTCCGCCCCATACGCCTCCACCCGGCTCATGACCGGGGAATCGCTGGCGGGGATTGGTTCCACAGCGGGTATCCTCTACTACAACGACACGGTAACCTATCCTGACAACACATCGGAGCCAGCCAACCTGTGTGTGCTTCCTTTGCCAAAAACAAAGGGGGCCCCGGGTATGATGCCCCAAACGGGCGTCGGCCTGTCCGCCTACCGGACCACCGAACAGAAGGCGGAAGCCGCCTCTGTTTTTCTCCATTGGTTCACCGAGAGCCAGCGCAATCTGGAATTTGTGGTGGATACCGGCTATATGCCGGTCAACAAGGGATCCTTTGAAGCCATTGACAGTTACCCCTTCCCCAGTGAGAGCCACAGGGAGCTTTACGGGGCCATAAAAACCATGTGGGAAAGCTACACCCCGGTTACCCGGACAGCCCACAACGGCTTTATGGACGAGGCGGATGCCCTCTGCGAAGGTCTGCTGCAGATGCAGCCCTCCCTGCACCAACGGGCCAGGCAGGGAGAAAGCATGGATGTTTTGGCAGAGGAAACCTGGAAACTGTTTTGTTCTGTCCGGTAAGGGGGAGGAATCGTATGCGCCTGTTTTCCAATCCGCAGCAGTCCCGCTGGACTTTGCGGCGGAGGTTATTTGGATTGATGCTGCTCCTTACCGGGATCCTGATGTTCGCCCTGGCCTCCGGCCTGTTTTTATGCGGCAGGTTCAGCAGTACCAAAAAAGAAACTGCGCAAGCCCTTGCGCTGCAGATGGAGGTCTTTGAGCGGGATATGTCCTCCTACTGGGAAAAAACCGCCGTCCTGGGGATCCATCTTTCCCAGGAGACGACCGGGCTGCTGGAAAGCTATCTGGCAGAGCAGGACATCCCTTTTGAACAGCTGACGGATTCCGCCGTTCACATTGCCGGATTGCAGGAGAGCGTGATTGGCCCCCTCTGCCAGTCCCTGCGGCAGAGCGATTGTTCCGGCGCTTTTGTACTGTTTGACGCCACCGTCAATTCCCGCATCGAACATGCCGGACAGTCCCGCAGCGGGCTGTATGTCCAAAAATCCGGGAACGGCATCGCGGATGACGATCTGTTCCTTTACCGCGGGCTGGTGGATACCGGCAGGCGTTACGGGGTGACCCCTCACTGGAAATGGCGCCTGGAGTTTCAAAGCGACCTGTTTCCCAACTATGGGGAGCTTTTTTCCCGCGCGTCCCTGCCCTTGGAAAGCTCCTATCGGATCACCGACCTGTTCACCCTCCCCGGGACCTCCGAGCAGGCTGTCCTGATGACCGTCCCGCTGATTGGGCAGGATGGGGCAGTTTATGGGCTCTGCGGCTTTGAAGTGAGCCAGCGGTATTTTAAGCTGTTTCATGGGCAGCCCACCAACCTGCCCCATATGGTCTGCCTGCTGACCGCCGGTGATAACGGTACCCTTCACGCGGAAGAGGGGTTGAGCTGCGGCATTTCCAATGGGTATTATTTTGCGCCCAAAGGCAATCTCACAGCAACAGACCTGGGTGGCGGGCTCACTCTATTTTCGGGAGAGGACAGCTCCTACATCGGTGTTTCAAGGGAGGTCTTCCTCTCCTACCGTGACCCGGCCATTACAGCGGCGGTCCTGATCCCAAAAGAAGATTATGACCGCGCCATCATCAGGAGCACTGTGCAGACGGCGCTCCTGGTACTATTGCTTCTATTTTTCACCGTTGTCTGTTGTTTCTATTTCAGCCGCCGGTTCATCTCCCCCATCTTGAAAAGCCTGGACAAAATCAAATCGGAAAAGCGGGATGGCGAAACGTCCCCTATTGCAGAGATCGACGACCTGTTCGCATTCCTGGCAGAGCAGGACCGGGAGCACGAGCGCACCCTGGCCGCTTTGGACCAGGAGAAACAGAAGGCGCAAAACGAAAAGGAGCGGCTTCAGGATGCGTTTGACAGGGCGCAGGAACAATATGAATCCGCCCAGGCCGAAATTTCCCGGCTCGCCTACTCCAGAAAGCAGGAGGTCGACCCCGCCGACTATCGGCAGTTCCTCCATGGAATTGAGACATTGACCCCTACGGAACATCGGATTTTTGCCTATTACCTCTCCGGCAAAAGCGTAAAGGAGATCCTTTCCGTTGCCGCTATCAAAGAGAGTACCCTGCGCTATCACAACAAAAACATTTACAGCAAGCTGGGGGTAAACTCCCTCAAACAGCTGCTTCGCTACGCTGCTCTGATGCAGCAGGACGATGAAGGCAAAACTTCCTGAAGCCAGGCCCCAGAGCACCCGCAGAGTGGGGATTCCTCCCAAGGGCAGAATACGGCACTTATACAGGCGGAGAAGAAACATTTTGAATGGGCACTTCTTAATAGGACGATCAAAAAAATGGGGCTTCAGCGCCCCATCAATAACGGACAGCTCCTGTTCATCGTTGGCCGCGCAGGCAGGAGCCTTCCTTTTTGGCTTGGGCAGCTGCAGTTTCCTTTTGGGCCGTGCTTTTTGTTCGATCCTTTTGACCGGACGTTGAAATCCGATCAGAAAACACAATAAGCATGGAGGAAGAAATATGAAAAGATTTCAGTACAATTCGCCTGTTATCATCAGTTTTTTCCTGGTTTCGTTAGTTGCCCTGATTCTCGGCTGGCTGTCAAACGGCTGGACAACGGCCTTTCTTTTTTCGGTCTACCGTTCGTCCTTTCGTGACCCTTTCACCTATATCCGTTTGGTGTGCCATGTCCTGGGCCATGGGGATCTGGAACACTTTTTCGGAAATATGCTGATGTTCCTGGTGATCGGCCCGCCCCTGGAAGAACGGTACGGCAGCAGGGTGCTCCTGGTGGGGATCTTTTTGACCGCCCTTGTCTCCGGCTTTTTGCAGACTGTTCTTTTTCCCAATTCCGCTCTGCTGGGTGCAAGCGGTATTGTTTTCATGCTCATCATGCTTTCATCGTTGTCCGGTATGGAGGATGGAGGGATTCCTGTTACCCTGATCCTGGTAGCTGTTTTATATCTGGGACGGGAACTCTATTCCATCCTTTTTATCAAGGACGATGTAGCCAATTTAATGCATATTATCGGCGGAATATGCGGTACGGCCTACGGCTTCCTGATCAGTAGAAAACAAACAGCAATGGGACAT
>JALELV010000007.1 GCA_022768545.1 Oscillospiraceae bacterium | reverse complement strand
CGGAGCATATCCCCAAAGCCAGGATGATCCACCATCTCCGCACGCCGAAACGCCGGGCATCCAAAGCGGTTTGAAGCCTCAAAAGGCTGTCGATGAGCACAAAGATCCCGGTCAGCACCGGAAGCGCCGTGTAAACACGCTCAGGAAAGAGGACCAGAAACAGCCCTGCCAAAATCAGGAGCAGCCCCGCCGCCAGGTCAAACTGAAACGCCAGCCGGTACAGGTCTTTGGAAAAATACCCACAGATCCGCACCGCGCCCGCCACAATAAAAAGCGCTCCAAAAAGGCAGCAGATCACGGCGGCGGAGGCCTGCGGAAATATACACAGTCCAAGTCCCGCCAAAAGCAGGGCCCCGGACACGGCGGCGGCAAAGACCTTTATTTTTCCCATAAACTCCATAGATGACCCTCCCTTTCCTTTTTCCATGGCTCAGTATACCGCCCCGGCCCCTCAAACGGTACGGTCAAAGCTCTGCCGGTGCCCATTTTTCAGGCACCGGCAGAGCTTTGCATTATTTTTTGACATTTTGGCCCATCTGTCTGAAAATTTCCCGTTTTTCCGCAAAAGCCGGAGCCTTCCTTCCATGTATACTCGGGCGTTTCGGGCTAATACTGTAAAAAAGTAAAAAGGAGTGGTTTTTATGGAGTATTCCGCACCGCTTCCCGAACCCCTCGACCAGGGGTATTACGGGTTTCGCCTGGAGAGCATCGGCGGGCTGGGGGCCAATCTGACGGGAAAAATGCTGGGAGAGCTGGGCTGCGTATACTTGGGGCTTTCCTCCTCCGCCTTCTCCAGCTACGGTTCGGAAAAACGTGGCTCCCCTGTCAAGGCCTATGTGCGCTGGAGTGCGCCGGAACGCGAGATCCGCGTCAGCAGTCCGGTGGCCCACCCCCATATTTTGGGGCTCTTTCACGAGGCTCTCGCCGGCAGATTCCCCGTGACTGCCGGCGTGCGCCCCTATACCAAGACCGTGGTCAACACCTCTCTTTCCCCGGAAGAAGCCGGAAAGAGCCTCCGCCTTTCCCAGGGGGAGCTCTTTTGCGTGGACGCCTCCCAGATCGCCGCGGACCTCAAAAGCCGTGTCAATATGGTTATGCTGGGCGCCATGATAAAAGCCTCCGGCTGGGTCCCCCTCGAGGCGGCGCTCCAAATGGTCCGTGATACTGTGGGGAAAAAATACCCTGCCATGGAAAAGGCAAACCTCAGCGGGGTACAGCGGGGCTGGGAAGCGGCCTCCTCTGCATCTGTGAGCCGGGAGGGAGCTCCCGCTGAAGAGGATCTCCCCCATGTACAGGCGGAGTGGGGATGGAAAAACGCCCCCATCGGCGGGATGAACCCCCGCTTCGGCAGCACAGTGCAGAATGACCTCTCCCCCTCCCGGGAGGGATACATTCCCCTGTTCCTGCAGGAAAAATGCATCAACTGCGGCCTGTGCGACACCACCTGCCCGGACATGGTGTTTCAGTTTCTTCCCGGCCGGTACAAAGACAGGCCCGCCATGGTCAACAGCGGGCTGGATTATCACCACTGTAAGGGCTGCCTGCGCTGTGTCGAGGTCTGCCCCACCGGTGCCCTTGTCGCCGGGCGGGAGCGGGAGCACCCGAAAAAGCAGTGGGATGTGCGCAACAAAGACCTGATCGTTCAAAAGCTCCGCTATGAGGAGGTCGGCGCCAACTCCTGGGTCACCAGCGAGAGCGACCGCCCCCTAAAGCGTGTAAACGGAGGGGACCTGTAATGAAAAAGCAAAAGCTTCTCTTTGAAAGCGGCAACGAGCTGGCCGCCTACGCCGCCCGCCAGATCAACTACCACGTGATGGGCTATTACCCCATTACTCCATCCACGCAGATCGCGGAATTCCTGGACGAAATGAAATCCCGGGGGGAACACGGCATCTCCATGATCCCGGCGGAAGGGGAGCACAGTGCCGCCGGGGTCTGCTATGGGGCGGCGGCGGCCGGCGGCCGCGTGTTCGGGGCCACCTCTGCCAATGGCCTTCTCTACGCCCTGGAACAGCTTCCAGTACAGTCCGGCACCCGGTTTCCCATGGTGATGAATGTGGCCTGCCGAACGGTGTCCGGCCCCCTCGACATCAAGGGCGACCACAGCGATATCATGTATACCCTGAACAGCGGATGGGTCATCCTCTTTGCGGGAACGCCCCAAGCGGTCTACGACATGAACCTCTGCGCCCTTAAAATCGCAGAGGTCGTCTCTCTGCCGGTCATCGTGGCTTTCGATGGCTTTTTCACCAGCCACCAGAAGCGGGGGTGTTTCGTCCTTGAGGAGGACGCGGACGTCCGCGCCTTTGTGGGAGCTCCCCCTCCCCGCACCACCCTGCTAGACCTGGAGGGACCCGTTTCCATCGGCTCCTATATGAACGAGCCGGACCTCATCAACAACAAATACCAGCTGCACCTTGCCATGGAGGAGGCCCGGCAGAAGATCCCCCAGGTGTTTGCCCAGTTTGAAGAGCTCACCGGCCGCCGCCTCTCCCCGGCGGAAGGGTACCGCTGGGAGGATGCGGATATCCTTTTGCTGCTGCTCGGCTCCAGCTACCACACCGCCAAAGAGGCGGTGGACCTTCTTCGGGAAAAGGGCAAAAAAGCGGGCGCTGTCACCGTAAACTGCCTGCGCCCCTTCCCCGCCCGGGAGCTTGTAAAACTCTGTGAAAAAGCCCGTTTTATCGTCGTAGGGGACAGGCAGGACAGCTACGGAGCGGGCGGAGGCTGCCTCTCTCTGGAACTGCGTGCCGCCCTGCAGCGGGAGGGCCTCTCTCCCCGGGTGCTCAGCCGTGTATACGGCCTTGGCGGATGCGATTTCTATACAGAGGACGCCCTGCATCTTCTAAATGAGGCAGAAGACCCCTCCGCGCCGGATTTTGACTATTTCGGCGTTTTCCCCGGCCGGGAGCCCTCCGGGCCGCAGCGGTATTTTGACCCCATCACAGAGCAGGAGGCCTCCCCCGGCGTTACCTCCTGTCAGGAAGAAAACGGCCGCGTCACGGTGACCGGCGGATCTCTCCCCGCGGCCACTGCCATGCCCCGGCGCCTTGCCCCGGGGCATGGAGCCTGCCCCGGCTGCGGGATCCCCGTCAACGTCAACCTGCTTTTAAAGGGCATCGAAGGGCATGTGGTTTTGCTGTTTCAAACCGGCTGCGGCATGGTGGTGACCACCCCTTACCCTCAAACTTCCTTCCGGGTCCCCTATCTGCACAACCTTTTTCAAAACGGCGCGGCCACCCTCTCCGGCGTGGTGGAGGCCTTTCACCAGCGCCAGAAGCGCGGGGAATATCCCCCCGGAAAGATCACATTTGTCATGGTAAGCGGTGACGGCGGCATGGATATCGGCATGGGGAGCGCCTTGGGGGCTGTCCTTCGGGGCAGCAGCATGATCCTGCTGGAATACGACAACGGCGGCTATATGAATACCGGGTATCAGCTCTCCTACTCCACCCCCAAGGGGGCAAAGAGCTCCACCTCCCATTTAGGGCCCTGCCAACAGGGAAAGACCTTTTTCCACAAGGACATGCCGGCCCTGATGGCGGCGGCAGGCGCCGCCTATGTGGCTACCGCCGCGGAGTCTCACCCCGCCGATTTTATCAAAAAAGCCGCAAAAGCCCAGTACTACAGCCAAAACGGCGGCTTTGCCTATTTGCGGGCCCTGTCGACCTGTCCTCTCAACTGGGGCAGCCGCCCCAACCGGGGGCGCGCCGTCGTGGCAGCCGGGGTGGACTGCTGCTATTTCCCCCTGTACGAGGTGGAGCGGGGGATCACCTCCCTGAGCTACGACCCGGAAAAATCGGGAAAAAAGATCCCGGCGGAGGAGTGGATGAAGCAGATGGGGCGCACCAAACATCTCGCAGATGCACCCTATCGCGGGGTTTTAAACAGCGTCCAGCAGGAGATAGACCGCCGCTGGATCAGGCTGAAGGCTCTTTCCGAAAACGAGCTGCTTTAAAAAAGGCGGCCGGGCCCATCTCCC
>JALELV010000118.1 GCA_022768545.1 Oscillospiraceae bacterium | reverse complement strand
AGGCTGCGGACCGCCCGGTGCACGCCGGGCTGGCTTCGGGCCCGCCAGCAGTCCTGCAGGGTGACAGCCTCTCCGGAGTGCTCCGGAAAGGGGAAGCTTTCGTCCCGGTCAAGCAGTTCCCATACGGTGAGCACTTCTCCCACCTGGGAGGATTCCGCGCAGATGGCACGGCAGGTGCCGCAGACGCACATCGCTGTGTCGCCCTCCCCCAGCAGCTCCCGGCAGCTTCGGCAGCAGCCGGAAATGCGGGCACCAAAGCGCACGCGAAGATAATCTTCGGCCTTCTGGGCGGCAGACGGGAACGCGGCGCGGAACTTGCAGCTGGGGAAATAGACAAGGGACATATGCAGAGCCTCCCCTGATGTAAAAGTGCTTTCAGTATAGCACATTCAGCCAAAAGGGGCAAAAAGCGGGAGGGGGAACTGAGGTCCCCCTCCCGCGGCGGATGCGCTACCGCACCATACAGGAAAAATTGTCCACTAGGCTGCCCACAGCGCGGACAGCTTTTCCGGCGTTTTTCTTCATCTTTTTGACCGGCAGCTTTTTTCGGTTTTCCACCAGCATGTAGGCGGCGGTGCCGGCGGCCATAGCCACGGCCACTCCTGCCGCCATGGCGTTCATTCCCTTTTGCATTTGTCTTTTCCTCCTTGGTTTTTGGTTTGCGGCTGCCGGAATGCGCTTTCCGGCCTCCTGCCATCAGTGTCCCCGGTTTTGCGGGGTTTAACCTTGCCCTCCCACCGCGCGGCAGCAGAAAGTTTTGGAAAAGAAGCCGTGCTTTGCGAAGCTCTCCATTGCAAAGGGAAGGCAAAATGGCGTATAATATCCTTATCTGCATTTTGACCGGTGAAAGACTTTGTGTTTTGATTTTTAAAACCGGGATCAACGGCCCCGCTTTTGGGGCGGATAGGAGCTTCTGCATGTATACCACGCCCAAGCGGGTCGCCGCTATTCACGATCTCTCCGGTTTCGGCCGCTGTTCTCTTTCGGTGATCCTGCCCGCCATGAGCGCCATGGGGGTACAGGTATGCCCGGTGCCCACCGCCATCCTCTCCACTCACACGGGGGGCCTCGGGGAGGTAGTGCTGCGAGACCTGACCGATTATATTCTGCCCTGCCTGGAGCACTACAAAAAGATCGGGGTGGATTTTGACTGCGTTTACTCCGGCTTTTTGGGCTCGGTGGAGCAGGTGGATCACTGTCTGGACTTTTTTCATTCCTACCCCGAGGCGTTAGCGGTGGTGGACCCGGTGATGGGAGACCACGGAAAGCCCTATAAAACCTGCAGCGAGGACATCCGACGCAGGATGATCGAGCTGGTATCCATCGCCGATATCATCACCCCTAACCTGACGGAGGCCGCCATCCTCCTGGGGGAGGAATACCGCCGCACCCCCCTTACCCGGGGGGAGGCCAAGAGCCTGCTGGCCCGCCTGAGCGAGCGGGGCCCGAACTTCGTGGTCATCACGGGGGCGGCCCTGGCGGAAGGGGTTATGGCCAACCTGGGCTATGACCGCCAGCGCAACTATTACTGGTGTGTGCAGTGCGATTACGTTCCGGTGTCCTACCCCGGGACGGGAGACCTGTTTGCCGCGGTGCTCACCGCCTCTTTTTTGACCGGGGACAGCCTGCCCATCGCCATGAGCCGCGCCACCCGGTTTTTGGAAATCGCCATCAAAACCACCTTCTCTTACGGGACGGACCCGCGTTTCGGCGTCATGCTGGAGAGCGCGATCCCCTACCTGACAGAACACGATGTCCAGCAGAATTACTCCCTGCTGTAGGCTAAGGGAGAGAGGAGAATATTTATGAAGATCATCCGGGCCAAAAACTACGATGACCTCAGTCGGAAGGCGGCAAACATCATTTCCGCCCAGGTCATCATCAAGCCGGACAGTGTTTTGGGGCTCGCCACGGGCTCTTCGCCCCTGGGCACCTACCGCCAGCTGATCGAATGGTACCGCAAAGGCGACCTGGACTTTGCCGGGACCTCCACCTTCAACCTGGACGAGTACCGCGGGATACGGGCCGATGACGGTCAGAGCTACCATTATTTTATGCAGCGGAATTTCTTTGGCCAGGTCAACATCCCGGCGGAGAGGACTCACCTGCCAAACGGCGCGGAACCGGATGCCGCAAGGGAATGTTCCCGCTATGACGAGGCGATCCGCGCCGCGGGAGGCATCGACCTTCAGCTGCTGGGAATGGGGCACAACGGCCACATCGGCTTTAACGAGCCGGGGGAATATTTTTCCAAGGGCACCCACTGCGTGGACCTGGCCCCCAGCACGATAGAAGCAAACAAACGCTTTTTTGAAAGCGCCGACGACGTGCCCCGGCAGGCCTATACCATGGGTATTCAGACCATTATGCTCTCCAGAAAGATCCTGCTGGTGGTAAGCGGCGAAGACAAGGCGGAGATTGTCCGAAAGGCGTTTTTCGGGCCGGTGACCCCCTATGTGCCCGCCTCCATTCTGCAGCTGCACGGTGACGCGGTGGTGATTGCCGACAACGCGGCCCTTTCCCTTTGCGATATGGGCCCGGAAGCGGTGGTTTAAGCCAAAACAGTACAGATAAAGCGGCCCGTGCCCCTTTTTAAAAGGGGCACGGGCCGCTTTGCCACTTATAAGGTCAGCGCAGGCCGCCGGGGAGCAGATAGTTTTCTGCCCCGACCTCCGCGCCCTCCCGTACATAGACCCGGGGAACGCGCCGGGAGACGCCGCACACCACCTCGTACCCAATAGTGCCGATAAGGGCGGCCAGACCGTCCGCTGTCGGGGCGCCGTCCTCCGGGCGGCCGAACACCGTCACCGGGTCGCCCGGGCGCACTGGGCCAAGGCCGGTGACGTCCAGCATCAGCTGGTCCATGCACACCCGCCCCGCAACAGGGGCCCGCCGGCCGCGCAGGGACATTTCCCCTCTGCCGGAGAGCAGGCGGCTGTAGCCGTCCGCGTAGCCGATGGGGACGGTAGCCAGGGTGCGGGGGCCGGGAGCGGTGTAGGTGCGCCCATAGCTGATCTGGTCGCCCGCTTCCGCCTCTTTTACCAGGGAGACGACGGAGCGCAGGGACATGACCGGCTCCAGCCGGGGCAGACAGGGGCAGTCCGGGCTGGGGGAAAGGCCGTAGAGGATGACCCCTGCCCGTACCATGTCCATATGCCATTCCGGATGGGCCAGAAGGCCGGCGCTGTTGCAGCAGTGACGCAGGGAAAAGAAAAGCCCGTCCTGCCCGAGGGCTTCCAGCATGCCGGTAAAACGGCGGTATTGCAGCTGCGTGTAGCGGAGGGAATCCTCGTCCGGGGAGTCGGCACAGGAAAAATGGGTGAATACCCCGGTGAACCGAAGCCCCGGAAGAGCCGCAGCCCGGAGGATGGCCTCCCGGGAAGACGCTGCCCGGTCCTCCGCGGCGGAAAAGCCGATGCGGCCCATACCGGTGTCAAGCTTTAAGTGGCAGTCCACCTCCACCCCGGCCGCGGCAGCCTCCCGGGAGAGGGCGCGGGCAAAGTCCTCATCCAGCACCGCCTGGGAGACCTTATACCGGCTCAGCAAGGGCGCATCCTCCGGAGGCGTGTACCCCAGCACCAGAATGGGGCGGGAGGTGCCCTGCCGGCGCAGGGAAACAGCTTCTTCCAGGCTGGAGACGGCAAACCAGTCCGCCCCCAGGGCTTCCAGCGCTCTTGCCACGGGGCCGTCCCCGTGGCCGTAGGCGTTGGCTTTTACCACCGCCATGAGCCGGCAGCCGGGGCGCACCCGGCTGCGTATGATGTGAAAATTGCGGCTCAGGCAGTCAAGATCTATCTCTGCCCAGGTCCTTCTGCTGTGTCCGGCCATGCTGCGGCCTCCTGTTTGACGAGGCGAAATGCCCCGGTGTTGTTTTTCCGTCCTATTATATGCCCGCCGCAGAATAAAATCAACTGTTCCGGGGGAGGCGGTTTTGTTCTTGGACGCGGCGCGGCGGCGGGGGAAAGCCTTTTTGTGGAGAAAGGGGAACCGCCGGAGCTCCCGGGTACCGGCAGGCCGTTCGCTGAAGGTACGCCTTGGAATAAAACCTTTAAGCAAAATTTTTTTGGAAATCAAGGGAGAAACCAGGCACAAATCAAAAAATATCAAGAAAATAGGCTGTATTTCCGCTGAAAATTCGGTGATATTCGAAAAATGCCTTGACGCATCTTTTGGCGGCATGTTATAGTTAAACGCAAATTCCCGTATGAAAAGACAGTTTTCCCAAAAGAGGCTTTCGGGAAAACGAGGTGTTTTCCGAAGAAGCGATGCGCCCGGGCGTCCCCGGCGGGGACGGAGAGCGAAAGCGGATGGGCTTTTGACGGTGTCCGAACAGACTGGGTGCCGAAGGCGCGGGACGGGTATATGCCGGATCTCTCAGGTAAACGGGCACATCGGCAGGCACTTTTTACCGCGAAGAGCGGGGCTGTTCCACGGTCTTAAACCCTCACCTACCCGCTCCCAGGGCGGGTGGGTGTATGTAGAAAATAGCCTGCGGTTATTTTTATTTACGGGCCCGCTCCTGTGGGGCACAGTTTGGCCCTCCGGAACGCGCAGATGGGGAGTATTTTGACAGAAGGAGAAGAGCTATGGACAATCTGATTCAGAAGATCACCGCCGTCAACGATGCGGTCAACGGCTTTGTCTGGGTCACCATCGGGCTGGTGCTGCTGCTGGGTACCGGCGTGCTGATGACGGTGCTGACAAAATTTTTTCAGGTGACCCACTTTGGCCACTGGATGAAAAACACTATTGGAAGTATCTTTCACAAAAAAGTGCTGGGGCACACGGAGGAAAAGGAGTCTATCTCCCGGTTCCAGGCCCTGTGCACCGCCCTGGCCACCACGGTGGGAGTGGGAAATATTGCCGGTACTGCCACCGCTATTGTATCAGGGGGCCTGGGGCCATCTTCTGGATGTGGACTGCCGCCTTCTTTGGGATGATGACCAATTACTCGGAAAACGTGCTGGATATTTTTTACCGCCGCAGGGACGCCCGGGGAGAATGGGCGGGCGGCGCCATGTACTACCTGCGGGACGGCCTGGGGGCGAAGAAGGGCTGCAAGGGTATCGGCCGGTTTTTGGGCGTGCTGTTTTCGGTTTTTTGTGTTTTGGCCTCCTTTGGCATTGGGAATATGAGCCAGATCAATACTATTGTCACCAATATTACCTCTGTGTTTCGGATTGATGCGCTGAGCGACATTGTGCTCTATACCGATTCCGGCACCGGCGTGGGGGTAGCTTTGTATATGCTGATCGTGGGCCTTGTGGTCATGGCTGTGGCCGCTCTGGTCATCATCGGCGGTATCAAGCGCATCGCCACTGTCACCGAAAAGATCGTCCCCTTTATGGTGGTGCTCTATATCCTGGGCGCGGTGGGGATCATTGCGGTCAATTTCTCCGATGTTCTGCCGGCCTTCGGCTCCATCTTCCGCTATGCTTTCGGCGTCAAGGCCGTCGCGGGGGGGCGCTGCCGGCATCGTGATGAAGGAAGTGGTCACCTGGGGTTTCAAGCGCGGCGTCTTTTCCAACGAGGCGGGGCTCGGCTCCTCGGTGATGGTCCATTCCGCCTCCAACGTAAAGGAGCCGGTCCGGCAGGGCATGTGGGGCATTTTTGAGGTGTTTGCGGATACCATCGTCATCTGTACCCTCACCGCCCTGGTGGTGCTCACCTCCGGCCTGGTGGACCTGGACACCGGGTATATGATCAGCACATCCAACAATGTGGTGCTGGTCTCGGAGGCCTTCAGCAATGTGTTTGGCTTTGCGGGGGCGGCCTTTGTGGCTGTGGCGGTGCTTTTGTTTGCTTTTTCCACTGTGCTGGGGTGGTCCTATTACGGGGCCCGGGCCTGGCAGTATCTGTTCGGGGAGAGATCCGCCATCCTCTACAAGATCTTATTTGTCGGTGTCATTGCCCTGGGGGCTCTGCTCACCTCCTCCCTGGCGTGGGATATTTCCGATACGTTTAACGGATTGATGATGATCCCCAACCTCATCGGCGTGGTGGCGCTCTCCGGTACCGTGATGAAGATCACGAAAAACTATGTGGACCGGAAGCTGAAAAACAGGAAGGATGTGGAGCCCATGCTCTCCTTCGACCCCGGGATCCAGCGGGAGCAGATGGAGAAGATGAAACAGGATAGCGAGCTGTAAAGCCGTTGCTCCTTAAAAAACGGCGCCGCGGCTGAAGGCCGGGCGCCGTTTTTTAAATGCGGAAAAAGACAAAAAACGCGGTTGCGGCGGTTTTTACTCTGTGCTATGATAAATTTCGAACCGGAGGTGCAGCCATGGAGAAGGTAAAAAGTTTTGTCAGAAAAGAGGCGGTGTTCTGCATCGCGGCGCTCTGCGCAGCGGGGTCGGCCGCCTTTGTGCCGCCCTCTGCGGAGTACCTCCGCTATATCGATTTTCGGGTGCTCTGCCTGCTGTTTGGCCTGATGGCGGTGGTGGCGGGGCTGCAGGAGTGCGGGGTGTTCCCGGCGCTGGCCCAGAGGCTTCTGGAGGGGAAGCGCAGCCTGCGGGGCCTTGCGGCGGTTTTGGTGATGCTGCCCTTTTGGTGCTCCATGCTCATCACAAACGATGTGGCGCTCATCACCTTTGTCCCCTTTACCATTTTAGTGCTCACCCTGGCCGGGCGGCGGGACAGGATCATCCCGGTCGTTGTGCTGCAGACTGCGGCGGCAAACCTGGGCAGCATGGCTACCCCGGTGGGAAACCCGCAGAACCTGTTTTTGTACAGCCGCTACAGCCTGTCCGCGGGGCAGTTTTTCGGGGTACTGGCCCTTCCCTGCGCCGTGAGCCTTACAGGGCTTGCGGCGGCGGCGCTTTTCTGTACGCCGGGGCAGACGGTGGAGGTCCGCTTTGAGGGGCGCGAAAGACTGCGCCGCCCGGCAATGCTTGTCTGCTTTGCAGGGCTGTTTGCGATTTGCCTGCTCTCGGTGTTTCGGGTGTTGCACTATGGAGCGGCGGCCCTTTTGGTGCTGGGGGGAGTGCTGCTGTTTGACCGCGGCCTGCTGCGCCGCGTGGACTGGAGCCTGCTTGCCACTTTTGTGTGCTTTTTTATCTTTGCAGGGAACATGGGGGAGCTGGAGGCGGTGCAGGGTCTGCTGAGGGTCTGGATGGAGAAAAGTGCCTTTTTCACCTCCCTTTTGGCGAGCCAGGTGATCAGCAACGTGCCGGCGGCGGTGCTGCTGGCGGGCTTTACGGAGGACTGGCAAGGGCTTCTGCTGGGGGTGGATATCGGCGGGCTCGGCACGCCGATTGCCTCCCTTGCAAGCCTGATCTCTCTCAAAATTTACTGCGCGCAGGAGGACGCCGCCCCGGGCCGGTATCTGCTGTCCTTCCTGCTGGTGAACCTGGTGGGGCTTGTCCTTTTAACGGCAGTGTCCCTGCCCTTTTGCACCGGAGGCGGACTGTGAGGTTTGGGCCTTGCGGGCGGCCATGCGGCAGAAAAAAGGCTGACGCCTGGCTGCACAATGGAAAGACTTGGTTTTACGGGGGAAAATGCCATGAAAAAAACAGAGTTGCGGGAGCTGTTTTTCCCTGCAGATATCCAATACCGCAGAACGATAGAAGAAAAGATATCTCAGAACGCCTGGGAAACCTACCGCTGGGCCGGTTGGGGGATCTGTGCTTTTCAGATCCTGATGGTGCTTATTTTTATCTTTAAAAAGGGCGGCCCCTTTACCTCGGCACGCCGGAGCGGCTATTTTTTCTCTTACCTTGCGCTGCTGACGCTTACCCTGCTGTTTTTATACTGTGCGGGAAAATGGCACCGGCAGGGGGCGCGGCTGATGCGGCTGGGGGAGGTCTACTGCGGAGCGATCTGCCTGTGGGCCTGCGTCATTACCGCTTTGGACCAGTTTGGAGGCAATGGGCTGCAGGTGTTCTGCTACATGCTTCCCGGGGTGGCGGCGCTCTCTGTTCTGCGCCCCCGTGTTGGGGTCGGGATCTTCGGGACGGCTTTTGTGCTGCTCAATCTGGTGCTCCCCTTGCTGCCCGGAGGGCGGGAGAATCTTTTTAACAACCTGGTGAACAGTTTCAGCATAACGTTTTTTTCCATTTATGTTTCTGCCTCGGGGTATCGCAGCAAGGTGGCCGCCTGTTACAGCAAAATTGTGATCCAGCGCCAGTACGAAGAGATCATGGAGATGAACAGGCAGCTCTCCCAGATGGTGATGACCGATCCGCTGACGGGGCTGCACAACCGCCGCTGGCTGGAAGAAGCGCTTCGCCCACAGCTGGAGAAAGACATGGTTT